>CAZZUX010000041.1:0-27290 GCA_964657395.1 uncultured Ktedonobacteraceae bacterium | reverse complement strand
GACGATGTCATCAATGTCAGCGGCCACCGTCTCGGCACCATGGAGATTGAATCCGCGCTCGTCGCACATCCGAAGGTCGCAGAAGCAGCCGTCGTCGGCAGGCCCGACGACATGAAAGGCCAGGCCATCGCTGCCTTCGTCACACTGGAAACTGGCACGCAGCCAACTCCGGAATTGAAAGAAGAACTGCGCCGCTGGGTAGCCAAAGAAATCGGAGCCCTGGCCCGTCCTGACGACCTCAAGTTCACCGAAGTCCTGCCTAAAACACGGAGCGGAAAGATCATGCGTCGTCTGCTTCGGGAACTCGCCACCTCGGGTGAGATCAAGGGCGATACCACCACGCTGGAAGACATGCAATCGCTCATTGCCCTGCGTGGGTCTGAGGACTAGTCAATCGCAGACTCAACTTCAACCGGGCCAGTCCTTACGCGGACCGCACCCGAAGCATCAAAGGCTGAGTACTCACAAGGCAGGGCCGCCCATGGAAGTCACAGAAGCCAACGAACTCCGCGAGCACCACGAGCATGCTGCTCATGACACCTCCATGCGGCCCGTGGCCCTCACCATGGCCATCCTCGCCGTTCTGGTAGCAGTGACAACGCTGCTCGGTCATCGAGCGTCGACAGAATCCGTGCTGGCACAAGCCCGTGCCAGCGACAACTGGGCCGAGTACCAGGCCAAGCGCATCCGTCAGAACGACACCGCACTCACAGTTGATCTCTTATCCGCTCTGCCCGCAGCCGACAAAGCGACCACAGACAAGCTGAAAGCGAAATATGCTGAGCACGCCGCACAGTGGGACAACGATCTCAAAGAGGGTTCTGCAAAAGCGCGGGAACAGGAGGCCGAGGGCCAGCTCGCAGAGCGACGAGCAGATCGCTTCGACCTCGGTGAAGCCATGCTTGAGATCGGGCTGGTCATCACCTCGATCACTCTGCTCACCTCGAAGCGCCTGTATGCGTTATTGGGCGGCGGCTTCGGTCTGCTTGGGGTTCTCTCTGCGGTCTCTGCTTTCCTGCTGTCATGAATCTGTAGACCCCACAGGTTCCTGTACTCGATCTGCAGGACGCGCACAACAACTCCGAGATACCATGGTGGCTGGCAGCGCCTCGGCGCTCGTGGTATCTCCCCTATGTCGACGGCCAGGTCCTTCACTAATTTCCGGATCGTCTTACTCGCCATCCTTGGCGGCCTCGTCATAGGTGGCTGTGGCTTCGCTGTCGATCACTTCGTTCATAGTGTGGATCGTCTCTACGCCTCTGATCTCTACACCTGCATAGTTGCAGCACTACTCTCCTACGCCTTGATGGTCTTCGAGAAGCGGAGGCGCCTGATCCTTGCACGGCGCATGGAGATCGCCGCGGAAGTCAATCACCACATCCGCAATGCTTTAACCGGCGTCGTCCTTACTGCCTCCGTACAGAATGACCCCACACTCCATGCCGTCATCGACGACGCCACCGCCCGCATCGATTGGGTACTGACGACCATTCTTCCAGACGATGCAGAAGATCTTCCCTGGTCCATTCCCACGCCTTCCTGGCGACCGAAATCGTGGCGCGGCCGCGGTCCCTCATCCGTTCCCGCTTCCATTCGCGAAGATTCACCCGGCTCTTGACGGCGTCTTCTGGTTACGGCCTCCGATAAACAGTCGGGCCTCGCGCAAAATCCGAAAGCAGTCCCACAATCCCTCCCGGCACTCCGCCGATAGCTGCGCCCGCTCCGATCAGTTCTCCCTGCCGGAAGAAGCCATCACCATTAGCCGCTTCCAGCGCGATGATGGAGACCGCCGCACCGATCCCTGCCCCGGCCGCAGTTGAGAGTGCATAGCGAGTTACCTTGATGCGTTTGATCTCGCTGCGACTGAACGTGTAGTGACTCGTCTGCACCATTCGGCCCGCCGAGCAGACAAGAGTCTCTTCGTCTACATGGTCGACAGTACAGACGCGGCTCATGCGGTCTGAACTTACGTGAATCCTGCTATGAACAGGCAGTTGCTGCACCCTCTGCCAGTTGGAGCCCGCAGCCTGGCACTTCGCACTCAACGGCGAAAGTATCAGCAACCAGAGGCAGAAAACTAACTGGCCGAAGTAATTCGCGAAGGATCTTTTAAGAAGCATAGGTGCGTAGATAGTGCACCTGAAGCGCATTTAGGACAACATTATTCATTTGAAGCCGGACTCTTTGTCCCTGCTGCGTCGATCTTTTTCCTCAATGCCTTGGCGTCATAGGGAGCGCGCACCTTGGCATCGTTGTCGAAATAAACAAAGACATCGCGGCGTTCTTTCGCACCATGCTTGCCGGAAGCGAAGCGCCCGTCCTCAGCCTGTCCACCGCAAGACCACGCCATAACTCGCGCCGCCCACGTCTCCAGCGCATCGTCATCGTAGCCGCTGGTGTAAAGCTCCTCGGACCCATGCAGCCGGCAGTACACAAAGTCACTGGTCACATCCATCAACAGCGGCCACTCCACGGCGTCGGCAACCACCAGGCCGATATCATGCTCGCGCAGCTGCTCGATGAACTCCGGCACCACAAAGCTCTCATGCCGGATCTCCACACAATGCCTCATCGGCCTGTCCACCTCGACCTCTGTTGAGGTCCGTCCGCGCAGCCGGGGACTATGGCCGGTAGCCAACACTCCAGCCTCTGCAGTCGATCGCGGCAGCAGCCGAAAGAATCCTTCAAAGCGCTTGTGATCATAAGAGAAATTCGGTGGAAACTGCCAGAGGATCGGCCCTGTCTTCGCACCAAGCAACAGCAGTCCCTGCGCAAAGTAATTGGCAAGCGCCTCTTCCACACCTCGCAGCTTCTTCATGTGGGTAATGAAGCGTGACCCTTTCAGGGAAAAGACAAACTCATCCGGTGTCTCTGCCGCCCATTGCGCAAAGCTCGTTGGCCGTTGCAGGGAATAGAACGTCCCGTTGATTTCGATAGTCGCAAACGTCCGGCTGGCATACTCCAGCTCCCGCCTCTGCGCTAATTTCTCCGGATAGAAGTCTCCGCGCCAGCCCGCATAACGCCACCCGGAGATGCCGATGCGCACTTCACCGTTAGCCCGTTTGATCAGCCTCGCTGCTCTCTTGGCGGTCTTCATCGCAATCGTAAATAGGATGCCTTCAGTATCCTGTTTTCATCTGGCGTCCTCCCGCGCCTTCATAATCGGAGAAGCCAGCGAAAGCATTCCACACAACAACGCAATTACGTAGAAGATACTCGGCAACCCCGCACTCCGGCCCAGAACTCCCAGCATTGGCGGTCCAATCAGCAATCCTGCATAACCAATGCCGACAGCCGTCGCAATGGCAGCACCCGGAGCGACACCCGGTACCATGCCCGCTGAGCGGTAAAGGATAGGCGAGGCATTCGACAGGCCGAAGCCGATCAGCGCAAATCCCGGCAGCGACCACGCCAGGCCATGCGCAAGCAACACAACGGCAACACCCGCCACCGCAAGTAATCCGCCATAGCAAAGTGCCCTCTGTTCCTTAAGACGGGCGACCACTCGGTCACCGGCAAACCGTCCAACCACCATCGCCGCCGCGAAGGCAGAGTAGCCGTACCCCACCACGCCCTCGCCCAACCCCCGCACGACGCGCAGGAACAATCCACTCCAGTCAGCGATAGCGCCCTCTGACAACATCGTGCTGAAAGCCAGTACGCCGATCAGCAGCAGACGTCCCCGAGGGCGTGTCATATGTTGGCGACCATGCGCCTGTTCCTGTTCATGCCCCAGCATCCCTCCTCGCAGGCTGGCAGCAATCGCCAACAGCCCAGCTGACAGCATCGAGATCACCACCATTGGACTGGCGCCATGCGACAACGCCGCCGCGCTGGTTGCCGATCCCAGAACGCCGCCCACACTCCACACGCCATGGAAGAGCGAGATCGTACGAAAGCCCAGACGTTGCTCGACCAGGATGCCCTGCGAATTCATGGCGACATCCATCGACGCCCCTGACATGCCGAAGACGAAAAGAGCAGCAGCCATCATCCACGCAGCAGGAGCAAGCACCATGCACCACAACGCCATCGGCATCATGCAGCCACCCAGGAATGCAACCCTGCGGCTGCCCACCTTCGATGTCCACCATCCCGCCAGCGGCATCGCCAGCACCGCCCCGCACCCCGCAGCCAGTAGCGTCAAGCCCAGCTGCGCAGGATTCAGACCCAGTTCGCGCGCCTTGTCCGGCACGTGAGGAACCCAGCCGCCTACCGCGCATCCATTGGCGAAAAAGTATCCCGCAACAGCAATGCGAGCTCGCTGTGCTATTGAAAAGTCAGAACCAAGTCCAGTGGGGGAAGCCATCCTGCTGCGATGCTAACGGATACCCCTGCTCTTTATCTGCCTAGTGGCTGCCGTGAATCGAATACAGCAGGAACCCCACGATCGCAAATCCGGCTATCAATCCCAGCAGAATGAACCCGCCCAGGATAATTGCGACCTGCTTCCGCTTATCGGCCGGGGGCTGCGTTATCCCGAAAGTGCCGATAAACACTTCGGCCAGATAATCCAGCAGACGCATCATTCTTTGATTGTCTACCTTGACGGTGCAGGTTCGAGCGGAAGGGATGTTTCCAGCTGCGTTTCTCCTGCATCTCCATGTCTCTCATCCCATGCCGAAATCTGCGCGACAGCCGCGGCCAGTGAGGTCGCAATCGCAGTTGGCCGCACCGCTCCAAAGCGGTTCAGTGTGGTTTCAGGATCCTGCTCATACCGCCACAGCCCGATCATCAGGCGATTGTTCGGCAGATGCTGACGCACTCTCAGCCCCAGGTTGCGCGCTGCGGTAAATGCGAACGGCGGTAGTGCCGAGATACAGATCACCGTCTCCCGATCTTCACCCAGCCGCGTCAGGATCTCCGAAGTGACCGCAGCAAGTGGAAGCAGCAGCGTATCGAACCCGGTTTGCTCCAGCAGCTGCGCCAGCATGGTCGCGCTCAACTCGTCCGCCTCTTCACTGGCTGCCAGGCACACGACCGGGAATCGGCGGTCATGCGCGCGTCGTGACGTAGCCTCGGGCACTCGAACTGCTGTTGCGTTTTCAACCGCAGTCGGCGGGTCTTTGTATTCAGAAAACTCTGCCAGCAATTCGCCGCTGCTCAGATAAACAAACTGACCGCGCGCATCATCCAGGCCGCCTTTCTGGCGATCCTGTTTTGCCAGCGCCAGCGCAGGCAGCAGCAGGCAGTCATAAAGTTCCACCAGGGGCCTGCCCTCGATGAACTTCTCGGCAATCAGGCGCACCTCCGGCTGGTCCATCGCCAGCAGCCGTTCATAGAATCGGACCTCCGGAGCAAGCTCTGCGTCATCTCCCAGCAGCACATGCAGAAAGCCCATCTGCGGCACGTAACGGCCCATCACAATCAGGCAGACCGTCAGCGGAGTCGACAACATCAGCCCCGGCCATCCCCACAACGTACTCCAGAAAATGGCGGACGCCAGCAGCGCGAGCGAACCCACACCGGTCTTCGAACCATACAGCCATGGTTCCACAATATAGGCGGTGACCACCTCGATCACCAGGAAGACCCCTATCACTTCCAGTGGCTGCTTCCAACTTGGCGAAATAGCGATCGAGAAAATCAGCGGCAGCACCCCAATGACAATCGTGCCCGCGTACGGCACAATGCGCAGCAGTGCTGCAATCGCGCCGAACAACGTGGCATCCGGCACACCGATCGCGAACAGGCCCAGGCCGAACAGCAGCCCGAAACACCCATTCACCAGGAACTGCATCACCAGGTACCGGCTGATACGTTCAGCCGCATCCTTCAATGCTTTCGACATCAGGTTCAAATGGCCGATGCCGGCCAGCATCAACATTCGGTTTCGCAGCTCATCGCGATGAATCAGGATGTAAATCGTGAAGACCATCACGATCGCAGCCATACCGATCGGTCGCAGGACCGGAAACATCAGGTCGCGCAGGTAGGCCGCAGCTGTCTCCGGCGGCTGCACCACCTGCACCGGCATAGGATTGGCCGTGGTAGGAGCGGGTGCAGCCGAGGGTTCCTGCACAGCCGGCCGTCTTCCTCGGCGACTCGCCGCCTTACGCTCCGCCAGGTTCTGCTGCGCCGCGATAGCCACCGGATTGGATCCGCTCGAAAGCTCCAGACCCATCTCTTCCAGGCTGCTGACTGCCTTGCCCGCCGCGCCGCCAAGTGGAGTATGCAGCTGGTTGAATCGATCCTCGATATTCATCCGGTAATCCGGCAGCGTCTCGACCACGTGAACCAGCTGCCTCGCCACCACCCAGCTCACACCCGCCGCACCGGAAAAGAAAACCAGGATTACCAGCAAAATGGCCGCGCCACGCCGCAGACGCCACTTCTCGAGCAGGCTTACTGCCGGCGAAAGTAGAAAGTTGAGCACGACTGCGAAGGAAAGAGGAATCAACAGGGTGCTGGCGAAATACAAGACCAGGATGATGATGCCGATCAGCAGCAGCGGCTCACTGGCCAGCCAACTCGCACGCGGGCGTGGCGTGTTGGATGTGCTGGGTTGGTTCACTGCTTGCCGCTCAGCCTGCTCCGACATGCGCGCTTTCACTCCGTGCGGGAAAGCATCACTCTACCAGCTAGGAGTTGCGTGCCATGCCCCCGTAATGACTGACTACGTAACTTTTGGCGTAGAAGGCGAAGGGAACTGCGCGCGGCAGCACCATGGACTGACCACCGTTCTTGATCTTCGGCTCGACGCTCGGCCGCGCATTGAAGAGCATCCAAAACAAGATGCCGATACAGACCGCAATGATCAATACATAGAACAGGAACTTGCCGACTTCCTTCCTGTCGAGTGACTTGCCCGCCGTCCCATTCGCCCCAGTCGCCATTGCCATGCCTCACGCGATTGAGATGGGCGTTTAACCTGCGCGGGTGCTTGCAATTGCCAAAAAGCTAATAGCCATTCTCGACGAGGAATGCCGCCGTAAGCGCAGCTGAAGACTCAGCAAACCTGGCTGCACTTCTCTGTTCCGCAAACTTCATGATGACGTCCGCCTCCAGGTTGACCGGGTCACCCGGCCGAAGCGTATGCAGGTTGGTGCGGGCGTAAGTATGCGGTATCACCGCAATCGTCGCCCGCTGTCCATTCCACCGTGCCACTGTCAGGCTTATGCCCTCGATCGCGATCGAGCCTTTTTCCACGACGAACTTTCCGACACTCGCAGGGACATCGACGGTCAGCCACCAGTCCGTCTCTTGCAACGCAGCATTCTCCGACACGGCATGCATGGAGACAAGCCGGCCGGTTGCATCCACATGCCCCTGAACAATATGGCCGCCCAGCGGCGTTCCAGCAGGGGTAGGTAGTTCAAGGTTCACTACGGACTCTGCAGAAAGCCTTGTGAGTGACGTGCGGTCCACGGTCTCCTGGGCCAGATCTGCGGAAAAACGATCGATGCCGACATCGAGCGCCGTCAGGCACACTCCATTCACGGCAATGCTGTCGCCTTCCTTCAACCGGACGGCAAGTCCGGGTGCAGCTACAGTCAGCCGGCGCGCACCTGGCTTTTCCTCAAGCGTGAGGATCGTACCTGTCTGTTCGATCAAACCAGTAAACATGCTTCAAGAATATAGCCGCCGAGCCGACCCTTAGTCCCAGTAGGTTTTCATGGTTCTGTTCACGCAAAGATCACTGCCAAACCACGATGTCTCCGTGTCGAGCGCACTCCTCAATCTGGCTGCCTGGTCGACAAACGGCAGACCCTCTAATCCCAGCAGCACCGGCGCGTAAAAAAGAACAAGTCGGTCAACCATGTCTTCAGCAATCACAACCGTGTTCAAACCTGTCCCGGATTCAATCATCAAGCTCGTGATCCCGCGCTCGCCAAGCCGGGCCAGCACCAGGCCAAACGAAAGACCAGCGTCATCGCTCTCAACATGCTCAACGCAGACTCCTTTGTCGCGCAGTACCCGCGCCCGTTCCATGTCGCGCGAGGCAGTAAATACCAGCACCTCTCCCTCGCGGGGATTTAGCATCCGGGCCGTAGGAGGAAGCCTCAGCTGTGAATCCAGTACCACCCGCTGGATAGGGAGCCGGCGCGCTAGTCCACTCCGGTCCGTAAGCTGTGGATCGTCCGCCAGCGCCGTGTTGATTCCCGTCAACACAGCGTCGTGCGCATGGCGCATCCGCTGCACCTCGGCCCTTGCCGCTTCTCCCGTGAGCCAGAATGGTTGACCGGCCTGCCTGAGATGCGCGGGAGGAGCAATCCTTCCATCCAGCGACAAAGCAGACTTCAGAGTGACCCATGGCAATCCAGTCCGTATATATTTCGCAAACGCGTCGTTCAGGCGCTGGGCCTGTTCTTTGCCAGGACCGATCTCCACCGTCACGCCTGCCTGCCTCAGCCGCTCCGCTCCACGGCCTCGAACGACCGGGTTCACATCCAGGGTGGAGATAACGACCCTCGCAACACCGGCAGCGATCAGGGCGTCTGCGCAGGGTCCCGTTCGCCCAACATGACTGCAAGGCTCAAGCGTGACATACGCAGTAGTGCCGCGAGCGCCATGCGGCGAGCGTGCGTTTGCCTGGCGCAGAGCCACCACTTCAGCGTGGTCCCGGTCCTCGTAACGATGGAAGCCCTCGCCGACAACAGTCTGCTGTTCATCGACCAGCACGCAGCCCACAGTAGGGTTCGGAGAAGCCATGCCTACACCCTTACGCGCCAGCGCCAGCGCACGCTCCATCCACTGGTCGTCCAAAGTCGATTGCCTCGTGGGTGCAGAAGGAACAGTCATCAGGAGCGGGAAGATCCCGTTGTTAGCTTATCGGCGAAAGCTGAAAGGGCTTCTCCGGGCGGGCCCGCCGCATAATACGGTGCCGTCGGACGGGGCCGACGATAAGAACATGTCGTCTTACTTCGCTTGATCGAGATCGTTCAATCTTTCTTCCACCAGCGAAAGGCGGCGACCCAGACCATCGATCTGGATGTCCTGCGTCTTGAAGCGAGCGGTCCTCGGCACTTCCCACTTTCGAAACTCTCTCAACAGCTTCGTCTCAAGATCGAAGGCGACCTCTTTCGCGATTTCCCTGGAATCCTTCTTGATCGCCTCCCGCTGTTCCGCCAACGCGTTCTTCAAGTCTGGCAAGATAGTGGCCTGCTCACTCATTGCATGCACCGTCGCTTCCTGGTTGGATAGTAGATCAGCGATATCGAGGTATGAAACAAGTCTTTCCCTTCATTTTTATCCGCCTCCCGAACCGGGAAGTCTCCACAACGGAGCGCACGCTCTGCTGCACCTAGGCCCCAAGCATCGACTCAACGAACGCCGAGCTATCAAACGGCAGCAGATCATCGAGCTTCTCACCTACGCCCACAAACCGTACCGGCAGATTTAACTCTCTCGCGATCGCCACTGCGATCCCGCCCTTGGCCGTGCCATCCAGTTTGGTCAGGACAATCCCTGTCACTCCCGCCGACTCCGTGAATAGCCGCGCCTGTTGCAGCCCGTTCTGACCCGTCGTCGCATCCATCACCAGCAGCACCTGGTGCGGCGCAAACGGAGAGAAACGCTGCGCAATCCGCCGCATCTTGTCCAGCTCCACCATCAGGTTGCTCTTGGTATGCAGCCGTCCCGCCGTATCGACCAGCAGGATGTCCGTGTTGCGCGCTCGCGCAGCCGCCATCGCGTCGAACAGCACTGCTGACGGATCGCCGCCCTGCTTGGTCTTGATCATGTCCACGCCCGTCCGCTGCGCCCACACCTCCAGCTGTTCAATAGCCGCCGCTCGAAACGTGTCCGCAGCGCACAGCAGCACCGTTCGGTTGTGCTTCCGATGCCAGGCCGCCAGCTTGCCACTGGTCGTCGTCTTGCCTGTCCCGTTCACCCCGACCAGGAAAATAATCTCCGGCACAAACTTCTTGTCCGACTCCGGCCTCTGCTGCTCGTCCAGGATGTGCTTCAACTCCGCCTTGAGCAGCGTTTTCAGTTGCGCGCCACTCTCGATCTGGTGCCGCTTCGCCTTCTCCCGAAGCGACTCCGTGATCTCCCTCGCTGCCGTGACCCCGATATCGGAAGCAATCAGGCTGAATTCCAACTCTTCCAGCGAAGCCTCATCCACCTCACGCGTCAGCGCCAGGACCGTGTCAATGTTCTCGGAAAGCGTCTCCCGCGTGCGGGTGACCGCATCCTTCATCCGGTCGAAAATACCCTTCCGCTCGGGCTCGTTCAAACTGCCAAAAAGTGTCTGGATCATGGTGATTGCTGGTCCCAGTGTAGCAACGCAGCCGCACTGCCGATTCGGACGCGGCCAGCGTTTCGCCGGACCCTGCGCATTTGATCTGGAAGCTCGCGAACAAATACATTCCTAGAATTTGTTCGCCCTTGAACATTCGGAGAGCATAATGACCCTTCAACCGTTCGCCTTCCGCGGAACGTGTTCTACCTGCCGGGTTTCGACCCGGATTTATAAAGACGCGAAATGTTATCGAGCGAAATCCAACGCTCAAAGGTCGGTTCTACGGAGTGTCCCTGATGTCCGCATCGGTTATCGATTTGCTCCCCCAGTTCGCGCCCATCCCTCATCCCGCAATCCCCAGCCACTACCCACCCCTTGGCCCAGGCGTGAAGGCCCTCATGGTCTGGCCAAAGTTTCCGAAATCCTTTTGGGGCTTCGAAGGCGTCCTCGAAATGGTGCCCGAGAAATCAGTGATGCCTCCTCTCGGCCTCATCACCGTCGCCGCACTCTGTCCGGCATCCTGGCAGATCCGCCTGCTCGATCTCACCTTCGACACCCTTACGGACGACGACCTCCTCTGGGCCGACCTGGTTATGGTCTCCTCCATGCACGCGCAGCGCGAAAGCACCCTTTCCGTCTTGTCCCGTGCCCGCGGCTTCAACCGGCGAACCTTCATTGGCGGGCCCTGGGCTTCGAGCGAGCCCGACTTCCTTCTCGATCACGCCGATCACGTCATGGTCGGCGAAGCCGAAGAAGCCTTCGCCTCCATAGCCCTCGCTCTCGAAGAGGGAACTGCCGAGTCCCTTTACCGCGTCACCGACAAGCCCGACATGTCGAAAAGCCCCGTGCCCCGCTTCGACCTGCTGCGCATGAACGCCTACACCTCTATGCCCGTCCAGTTCTCCCGCGGCTGCCCATTCCAATGCGAGTTCTGCGACATCATCACCATCTACGGCCGTAAGCCCCGCGCCAAATCCCCGCAGCAGTTGATGACCGAACTCGACCTCCTCCGCAAGCTAGGCTGGGCCAGCGAAGTCTTCGTGGTCGACGACAACTTCATCGGCAACCACAAGCTCGCTCTCGCCCTCACCAAGGAACTCACCCAGTGGCAGGAGCGCAACGGCCACCCGGTCTCCTTCTACACCGAAGCCTCCATCGATCTCGCCGACAAGCCCGAGCTCCTCGCCTCCATGGTCGAAGCCAACTTCATGTACGTCTTCCTTGGCATCGAAACGCCGTCAGCCGAGGCCCTCAAAGGCTCCTCCAAGTTCCAGAACCTGCGCGGCGACCTCGTCTCGCAGGTCAACAAGATACGCGAAAGCGGTCTCTGGGTCCTCGCCGGCTTCATCGTCGGCTTCGATTCGGACGACGAGACCATCTTCGAACGCCAACTGCAGTTCATCGACAAAACCGCCATCACCTGGGCTATGGCCGGCGTCCTTCAGGCTCCTCCGACGACCCCGCTCTTCGACCGCATGCGTCGCGAAGGCCGGCTGATCGAAGACAGCACCGCCACCTCCAACTTCAGCCCACCCAACTTCCGCACGGTCCTGCCGCTGCCCGTACTGCTCCGCGGTCTCAGCACCCTGCTTAGCGGCCTCTACACCCCGGAAGCCTACTTCCGCCGCGCCTGGAACTCACTCGACTCCTGGAAGCCACGCCCCACCCAGCACCCGCCGGAATTGCCCTTCTGGTACAACGTCCGTGTCTTCATCTCATCGCTGTGGCAGCAGGGAATTACGTCGGACTACCGTGCTGAATATTGGAAGTTCCTCGGCCTGGTCATTCGCAAATGGAGCCGCCAGCCTGCCAAAATGTGGCTCGGCTTTATGGTTCTGATGTCCGCCAACCACTTCCTGAAGTATGCAGCCGTCGTCGCCACGGAACTCGAACAGCATGTCCGCCTGCTGGAATCCGAAGGCAGCCCCAAGACTGCACACGCAGAGCTGACCAGCGCCTAGCCAACTCCGCCGTTACTCCTACAAATTACCGCGCTCCGCCTGCTCCCGTTCAATCGCTTCAAACAAGGCCTTGAAATTCCCCTTGCCGAACGACTTGCTCCCCTTGCGCTGAATAATCTCGTAGAACAGCGTGGGCCGATCCTCCACCGGCTTGGTGAAGATCTGCAGCATGTAACCCTCGTCATCACGATCGACCAGGATGCCCAGCCGCTCCAGCTCCTCGATCGGCTCGTCGATCTTGCCCATGCGCGTCTGCAGGTCTGTGTAGTACGCGTGCGGCACCTTCAAGAATTCAATACCCTGCTGCTGCAACTGCGACACCGTTCGGATAATGTCATCTGTCGCCAGCGCCATGTGTTGAATACCAGGACCGTGGTAGTACTCCAGATATTCTTCAATCTGCGACTTGCGACGACCCTCGGCCGGCTCGTTAATCGGGAACTTCACCCGGCCATTCCCGTTCGCCATCACCTTCGACATGAGCGCCGAATACTCCGTCGAAATATCGTTATCGTCGAAATGCTGGTACAGCGAGAACCCCATAATCTCGCCGTAATAGTCCACCCAGCGGTTCATCTCGTTCCAGCCAACATTCCCGACCATGTGATCGATGTGCAGCAGGCCCGTCGGCCGCGCCAGCGTATCCGGCGGCGCCGCCTTGTATCCGGGCAGGAACGGCCCATCGTAGGCCGAACGCTCCACAAACGTGTGGATGGTGTCCCCGTACGTCGCGACACTCGCCATCCGCACCGTGCCATGCTCATCCTTCAACTCAAACGGCTCGCGAACACTGCGTGCGCCGCGCTTGGTCGTCTCGCGCCAGGAATGCTTCGCGTCATCCACCCAAAGCGCCACATCGCGCACACCGTCTCCATGACGATGGATATGGTCAGCGATCTCGCCCGCCGGCCGCAATGGGGTGGTCAGCACAAACCGGATCTTGCCCTGCTCTAGGACATAAGAAGCACGGTCGCGCACGCCCGTCTCCGGGCCGGCATAAGCAATCAGGCTCATACCAAAGGCCAGGCGATAAAAGTAGGAGGCCTGGCGGGCGTTTCCAACGTAGAACTCGACGTGGTCCGTCCCGTTCAAGGGAAGGAAGTCTCGATGGGAGTGCTCTTGTGGTTGCTTATGGCGATTGGATTCGAGGGTGTTCAACATAGGTTAGTCACTCCATCCGGAAACAGTCATGGTTTCCGGCAGCTCGTAGACGCTCCTGCTTGTACGTTCAGCATAGCTCCGACGAACTGCTCAAGATACATCAGCAGGACAGACCCTGGCCAGCACGTCTGCGCCTGAACAATGCTGAAACTTACTTCTTCCTGCAACTCCGATGCCGCACCCGCTGTCAACACCGCGAAGGAGGGAACCCACATCAGCGCAACACCAAAGAAAATGGCACAGAAGATCGCCCCCTGGCGCATTCTCGTTGTCTACGGTGTCATGTTCTTGTTCGTGATCGGCATTCCTTCTCTTCCACGACCACATCACCTGGTCTACTGGGTCATCGCCTTCATACTCGAAGCAGCCTTATGTCTCGCACTTCTCCCCTTCAGAAACCAGACGCCAGGCGACCATTCCCGCAGTTGACCGTCCTCCAGCCAAATCGCTAGACTCGCAGTGACTTGTCAATCCCTGCCGTACACCCGCCGTCCCGTTCAATCTCCGCCTGTCGCCGGCTCACCTGCCTGCCGATCCTCGTCGCCCTGGCACTCTCCTGCATTCCGGCCTTCAGTCAGGCACCTCCAGCGAGCGGCAGCGTCTCCTCTTCCTCTTCCCAGCCAACCGCACCGGCGCCTCCAAAACCGCCCGCCATCATCGACCCAGCCGGCCCCCAGATCGGCCTCCAGACCAGTGAATCCCTCTTCGACATTGCCGTTGCCCTCAACTCCTGCGGCTATGACGACGGTCTCGAGGACTCCGATCCAGTCCGCCTCCACGTCCGGCAACAGGTCAATGACTCGCTCCAGTCCTCACCGTCCGCGCAGAACGTCCACGACAAGCTCTGCCAGTTCGTTTCCGCCCACCGGCTCTCTGACAGCAGCCACGATCTCGCTCAATACATCTCGCTGGCCCTCTACCTCACGCCTCCTCCGGAACTCACCACCGAGGTAGCCGGCGCCGACCTCCCGCCAGACTCAACCCAGGTCATGGACATCCTGCCCCTGCTGCGCGACTTCGCCCTAGCCATCAACCTCCACCAGGTCTGGGTCAGCAATCGGTCCGCCTATGACGAAGAAGTAGCAAAACTGCACGACCCGCTCACCAACATGGTCGTCAGCACCAATGCCTACCTCAAAATGCCAGCCAGCACCGGCGGCGGCAGCCGCTTCCTGGTCGTGCTGGAACCTATGCTCGCGCCTAGCCAGGTCAACGCCCGCGTCTACGGCAGCGACTACGTCATCGTCGCCTCGCCCGCCAAGGGCGCCATCCGCATGGATGAAGTTCGTCACACCTACCTCCATTACGAGATCGAGCCACTTCTCTACGCCCGGCAGGGTTCCATGGATCGCCTGCTGCCCATGCTCAAAACCATCCGCGAAGCTCCGCTCGACTATGTCTACCGTGCCGACATCGTCTCGCTCGTCATTGAGTGCATGATCCAGGCCATCGAAGCCCGCACCATGCCCACCGGCGTCGTCATTCCCAAGGCTCCCGGCAACATGCGAAAAGCCGACGCAGAAGTGGTCGACCACCAGATCCGCGATGCCCGCGATCAGGACGCCGCCATCCGCCACGCAAAAATCCAGCACGACATGCAGGAAGGCTTCGTCCTTTCTCAGTACTTCTATGAACGCCTGGGTGCCTTTGAGACCGAGCCGCAATCCTTCAAAGAAACCATCGGCGAAATGGTCTACGGCATGGATGTCCCAGCCGAAATGAGCCGGATCAAACGCATTACGTTCCTGCCCGAAGGCTCAGCCGACGTCGTCCACCGCACTCCACGCCAGCTCCGCGGCCTCGATCTCGCCGAGATGAAGCTGCTGAAAGGTGATTCCGACGCCGCCGCAACCCTGGCCAACGAAGCCCTTGCCCAACACACGGCCGATCCCGGACGCGCCGACTTCATCCTCGCTCGCGTCGCCGCCCTGCACGGCCAGATGTCCGAAGCCCAGAAAGACTTTGGCGAAGTCATCCAGCTCTCCAAAGATCCGCGCATGCTCGCCTGGTCCCACATCTACCTGGGACGTGTCTATGACATCCAGCAGCAGCGCGACCAGGCCGTCACCGAATACCATGCCGCTCTCACCGTTCGGGACGGCCAGGCCGACACCCGCCAAGCCGCAGAGAAGGGAATCAAAAACGCCTACGTCCTCCCGCCCGGTGCCCGCAAGCCTGGCGACGATGCTGACGATGATGAGGCAGAACCTTCCTCCACGCAGCCTGCGTCTCCCACGCCAGCCACTCCGTCATCAAAAGATGATGCAACCGACGCGGATGCCAACCGGCCGCGCAAATACATCCCGCCCCTTTCCACCGTTCCAGGTGCCGCGCAAGCTACCCAGCCGCATCATTAGTTCTGCATCAGAACAAGCGGCCGTCCGCCTACAATCTAGCCATGGGAGGTGGGAACGGACCGATGCCGCAGCCAGCTGATCTTGAAGCTGTTCTGGGTCACGCTTTTCGTGATCCTCGCCACCTCGAACTCGCTCTCACCCACAGCTCTCTGGCCTACGAGCGTTCCAATGGACGAACTGACCCATCCGAAGGCAGTGCAGCAGCAGAAGGCGAAGGCTCCCACGATAACGAGCGATTCGAATTCCTCGGCGACGCCGTCCTCGGTCTTGTAGCAGCGGAATATCTGCTCCACGCCTATCCTGACCTCAACGAAGGCGATCTCAGCCGCATCCGTCACCAGCTCATCAGCCGAAAGCATCTGGGCAAAGTAGGCGCCCAGCTCACCCTTGGCAACTATCTCCGCCTGGGCCGGGGAGAAGAACGCTCCGGGGGCCGCAACAAGCCGGTTCTACTCGCCAATGCTGTCGAAGCTGTCATCGCCGCACTCTATTTCGACGGCGGCCTTCAGGCTGCATCCGCCTTCGTAGAACGCTGGATCATCCATCCTTACGTCGATGCCCTCCGCTCCGAGCTGGACGCCGGCGACGCTATGGGAGATCACAAATCCGCCTTGCAGGAATGGTTGCAAGCTCACAAAGCCGGCTCGCCGCACTATACCGTCAAAGCTGAAACAGGCCCCGACCACCGCAAGCGCTTCCTGGTAGAGGTACAGGTAGCTTCCGCCACCGGCGAGATCACCGTCGCTCAGGGCATCGGGAGCACCAAGAAAAAGGCAGAGCAGGAAGCGGCCCGCAAGGTCTACCAGGAACTGCGCCATCCCCGATCGGCAATGCACGCTGTCGACAACGCCGGCGCGCAAGAATCGAAACCAGGCAGGCGGGAGAAGAAAGCCGTCTGATGCAACCCGATCCCACCATCCGAAAGCCGCAGGAAGCTCCTTCGGACGTCGTCGAAATCATTGAAGAGACGACGGTAGTAGCAGGGAATGTAGTCGTTGAGCAGGTCGTCGTAGAACAGGTTTTCCTGCCACGCCGGCCTCGCGTTCACCACGTTCTCGCGTGGATGTTCCTCGACCGCGCCCGTTCCATGCTTTCCCTCCTGGTCATCGCGGTCTTCGCACTCACCTTCATCCTGCAGCCATTTCGCATCCCCTCTGAAAGCATGGAACGCACCCTCCTGGTCGGCGACTTCCTGCTGGTCAACAAAGCCCGTTACGGGCCAGCTGGCCCCTGGGCATGGCTTCTTCCTTACCGGACGCCACGGCGTGGCGACATCGTCGTCTTTCGCTTCCCGCTGAACGCCGAAGAACACGTTGTCAAACGCGTGATCGGCGCGCCCGGGGATCGCATCCACATGCAATCCGGCATTGTTTATCGAAATGGCACAGCCTTGCAGGAGCCCTATACCGCGCAGCCGGGTTCGCGCAGCAGCGAGCCCGACGTCTTTCGCGATGACTTTCCAGCCGCCCGCTTCACAGACCCCGGCGTAGACGCGCACTGGTGGGCGCAGCTGAAACGCAGCCTTGTCCCCGGCTCCTCCTCAGCTGGCGACGTTCCCGTCCCTCAAGGCAACTACTTCGTCATGGGGGACAATCGCAACCACAGCCGTGACAGCCGCTACTGGGGTTTCGTGCCAGTCGAAAACATAGTAGGGCTGCCCATGCTGATCTACTTCTCCGTCCGTGAACCATCCCGCACCGATCCCGCGGGCCCGGATGATAAACTCGCGAAGAGCGCCCTTGGACAGGCGCTGGATTTTGCCCGCTGGGAACGGACTCTCCGCGTGGTCTACTAGGTACGAACAGTCGACGAAGTGAATCATGCCTGATCTCGAAGTGCAACAACCCGCAGTCGCTGCAGTGCCCGAATCGGTCAAGCCTGCAGAAACCCGAGGAGAAGAGACGCCGCTCGAAGCCTTCGCTTCCATCTGCAGCATCCTCGTCATCGGCCTGTTCGCACTCACCTTCCTGTTTCAGAATTTCGTCATCCCTTCCTCATCGATGGAGAAGACCCTCCTGATCGGCGACCACGTCATGGTCGATCGCGTCACTCTCGCACCGCCGGCGCACTGGGCCCCCTTCGTCCACTACCGCGACGTACGCCGTGGCGACATCATCGTCTTCTTTAAGCCTGGATATCCGGACCTCTTCCTCGTCAAGCGCGTCGTCGGCATTCCCGGAGATCACATCCACCTGCGCGACGGCACCGTCTACCTCAACGGCAAGCCGCAGGACGAGCCGCTCGCCGCCAAAACCGACTACAGCAACTATTCTCCTTACCGCGACGACTTTCCCGCCGTGCCCACAACAGAGTCATCCGAAGTCGAGCCAACCTGGGCAGAAGAATTGCCGACCCGCATGCAGGGCGGCGACCTCGTGGTTCCCGCAGGCCACTACTTCGCCATGGGCGACAACCGTCCCATGTCTCTCGATTCGCGCTACTGGGGCTTCGTCCCGCGCGAGAACATCGTTGGTCGGCCCCTCTTTAATTACTGGTCGTTCATCACGCCCGACAATCAGGAGTACAAGACCAGTACGGCTGAGCGCATCAGCTTCATGACGCATACGGTGATTCACTTCTTCGACCAGACGCGCTGGAGCCGCACCTTCCATCTCATCCGATAGGCGGCTGTCATGACTGCCGCACCGGGCACCGACTCTTCCATCCATATCACGCCGGACTCCGCCGGTAGTCTTCCTGCCTCAACCGCAGAGACTACGCCGCGCGGCAAAGCGGCGCGTCTCGAAGGCAGCAGGCGCCGGCTTCGCGGACCAGAATCCCGCCAGTGGCTCCCTCTCATTGTCGTTGTCATTCTCGCGTTCGCGATTATCGTGCCGCCCCTCTTCAACATTGAGCGCTATCAGCACCGCATCGCCGACAACATCAGCCGCAGCCTGGGCCGACCAGTCCACTTCTCCCATATCCGCCTGCGCCTGCTGCCGCGTCCCGGCTTCGATCTCACTGATTTCACCGTCGAAGAAGATCCTCAATTTGGCGCCGAGCCGATCCTGCATTCTTCCTCGGTCAGCGCATCCATCCGGCTCCTTTCACTCTGGCGCGGTCGTCTCGAAATCGCTCGCATCGCCCTCGAGGAGCCCAGCCTGAACCTGGTGCGCAACGCCGCCGGCCACTGGAATTTCGCCTCCGTCATGACCCAGGCCTCTCGCTCCCCCATCGCTCCCACCGGCCAGGTTCGTCCCAGTCATACCCTGCGCTTTCCCTACATCGAAGCGACCAATGCCCGCATAAACTTCAAGTACGGTAACGAAAAGCAGCCGTTCTCTTTCCTGAATGGAGAGCTCGCAGCGTGGCTCGAGAATCCAGGGGAGTGGCAGCTTCGTTTCAAAGCACAGCCCGTCCGGACCGATCTCGATCTCTATGCCGCCGACACTGGCCTCGTCCGCATCCAGGGCTCCATGCGCCGGGCAGAGACCCTGGGCACTGTTCCCCTCGACCTGCGCGTCGATTGGGAGCGCGCCCCTCTCGGCCAGGTCGGCCGATTGTTTGCCGAACAGGACGCAGGCTGGCGCGGCGACCTGGACATCCGGTCACGTGTGAAAGGCACCCCTGATCAACTCGCCTTCAGTGCCACGCTAGGTCTGACATCCCTGCACCGCGTCGAGTTCACCCCTGAGCACCTACTGGATTTCTCGGCCAGATGCACCGGCACCTTCGCCAAGGCACAAGATTCGCTCAATAACTTGAGTTGTCTGCTGCCCGTGTCCGGCGGCACCATCACAGCCACCGGCACCCTCCAGCCGCTCAACCCGCACCTCGATCTGGCACTTGCGCAGGTGCCGGCCTCGGTCGTCCTGGGCTTCCTGCGCGTCACGCGCCGGAATTTCGCCGCCGGCGTCTCAGTGGACGGTGACCTCTCCGGCAGCTTCGCATTGGGGAGACGGAACGATCATCTGACTGTCGCCGGCACCGCAGGCGCCGGCAAGCTCACTATCAGCGCGCCTGGCCTTGATACGCCAATGACGATCGCCGGTGCCCGGCTGTTCTCACTGCCTCCTTCGCGAGCCGCCCGCGGTCTTGCCACTTCCGGACCGCCGTTGCTGCTTCTCTCCCCCGTCAAGCTGGACTTCGGCGCAGCCACTCCCATGCTCATGGATGGACGCTTCGATGCCCGCGGCTTTCAGCTCCACTTCGGCGGCACCAGCTCGCTCACCCGCGTCATTCCGGTCATTCACTCCCTCGGTCTGTCCGCTTCCGGAGTGCAATCTCTACAGCCCGTGGGCGAAGCCTCAATCGATGTCCTCCTGCGTGGACCCTGGCTGCTCCCACTGGAGTCCTACGATAGCGAACATCCCGCTCCCACAGACTCACCCACCGGTACCATCACCCTGCACCAGGCTCAACTCGTCACCCCCTACCTCTCGTCGCCCTTGGCCATCGAGACGGCACAGGCTTCGCTGTTCGGTACACAGATCGCCTGGAGTGGCATCGTCGCGCAGTATGGGCCGGTTCATTTCACAGGAACATTCCGCGCCCCTGTTGCTCCATGTGCTGCAGGCGCCGCCTGCGTGCGGCAATTCGACATCTCCATGCCCTCGCTCGATCTCGCCGCTCTGCCGTCTGTCCTGGTCGGCAACGATCCGTTGATGCAGGTACTCCTGCACCGCATCGAAAACGGCGCCTCCGCACCCGGCTGGCCCGCACTCCACGGCACCATCCGTGTCGCCTCTGCCAACCTCGGCAGCCTCTCACTGCAGGATGCGGTCGCCAGTCTCGACATCGAAGGCCCCTTGGTGAAGATCGAGTCCCTCGACGCAAAAGCCGCCGCCGGCACCATCCATCTCAGCGGCACCGTGCATGCCGGACCCTCACCGGCCTATTTACTCGATGCGCAATGGAACCAGGCTTCTGTATCAGCACTCGGGCAGCTCTTCCAGCAGGAGTGGGGGACCGGCACCATCAACCTCGCCGCCCATCTCAACCTTAAGGGCCTGCATCAGGAAGAACTCCAGTCCTCCGCCAGCGGCATGTACCACTTTGACTGGACCCGCGGCAGTCTTCATCTGCCTGCTCACTCCCCGACTTCCCCCTTCAGCCTGTTTGAACAGTGGACCGCCGACGGGTCCATCCATGCCGCAACCCTCAACCTGGATCAAAGCCTCCTGACGAATGCTGATGGAGCCCACTCCATTCAGGGCGCCATCGGCTTCAATCGCGGCCTCGACCTGCGAACCTCTGCCGCAACACTCTCCGCTGGCGCTGAATCTGGAACCGTGACCGGCACCCTTGATGAACCGGTAGTTGCTCCGGCGGCAACTGGTCAACCCAGGTAGATCACTTCAGCGCATCGTCTCCGCAGCATAGTGGATGCGTTCCTGGTGTTCGCTCGCGCCTACCTCTGGCACCGCGCCATCATTCACCTGCACCTGCACAGGCTCATCCTGGATAAGTATGCGTCGAACCGCTGTGCCGTGCGCCGGAATCAACATGCGCTCCGTCACCTGCGTAGTGCCTGAGATCACAGTCACCGGCACATCCGCACCCGCGCCGCCATTATTGGCAATATTCACAGCTACCAGGTAGGAGTTGGGGGTACTCGCCTTGCTCGGAATCACACCCGTGATCGATAGATCCGGCAGGCCTTTATCGTGGTACACCCAGTCTTCAAAAAACCAGTGAAGATCACGGGTGTCAGAACCACCCGCAATTGCGATCGAATTGCTCTGCGGCATGTTGTTCCGGACAGCATACTTGGGATCAGCTGCCATCCGCTCGACCAGCTTTTCGAAATAATCAACACTCGCATCCCGTGCAGGATCGTAACCCTTCAGAACTGCCTGCATTGCCGCATCGCCAATCATCGAGCGCAGCATCCACAACACGTACGTCGCCTTCGTCCGATAGAAAATAGACTCGGACGACGTCATCAGACTGTTCTCTTCTCGCACCGTCCCATCGGCAGGCTCAGCCAGTGCCAGCGCGCCATGCTGGCCATCCAGCTGGTTCAGCGCAGCTTCACGACTAGACGCTTGCTCCGTCGAAAGACCCGTCATGAACTGCGCCACGCCTTCATCCAGCCACACTCTCGGCGATTGAAAGTAAGCATGCGCCTGCCAGTGAGTCATAGGCTCTGTTAACTTCGCCGCCGGCACAGGCTGTAACCCGGTATAAAGCGTCGATCGCGCTTCCATCGGAGCATCATCCACGTCGGGCAGGTCAAGAATCGTAGCCGAACGGATAGCACGCTCGCCAAACCACGTATGCAGCAGCGGGGCAGCCCGCTCTGCTGCCTCAAGATAATTCTTGGTCGCAGTCTCCTCTTCCGGCTTTGCGTAGATGGTGCCTGCGGTGCCGCTCTGGCCATGCCGCTCCGCCAGCACCAGGCTCATGGTCTGGAATCCCAGCGCCTCAGCCGGCAGCTTGCACGTGACCAGGCTCGGAACCCCCGTCCGTTCGGTGCCGGCAGCTACCGTGACCGGCACCACGGTGCCATTCAGAATCGCAACGTTCGGAATGGCCGTGCGCGCTTCATCTGACACCGTCATCGATACCATCGTCGCCGACTGCCGCAGCTTGACCCTGCCTATCTCGGCAAACAACCTGTCGCCATCGCCTAATTTCACCGGCGCCGCAGACACCGGATACCACAGCACGTTGCCGAACCCGCGAATCCCGACGAACTCAGTACTCACCTCATCCCAGTCCGTTTTGCTTGCAACGTCCACCGGCGTGCCAATACCCTGCAGTCGCGACGCAGACTTCGCAACGGTGCCGCTGTAGATCACGTCTAGACTTACCTGTGCACCCGGAGAAAGAGGCTGTGCCAGCACTACCGCCGCTTCATTCACTTCGCCTGTGTGGTCGGCATCACTCGCGATCGCCGTTTCCACAAACCGGCTTCGCCCACCCGCAATGCGAACGTCCTCCCAGTGCAGCGTAGACGACAGCTGCAGCGGAAGCTGGCTCAACGCATGATCGCCGTCATTGCGAACCGTCAACTGCGCCCGTACCGCCAGCACATGCTCATACGGCCGCAGCCGCACATCCAGGTTGTACTGGGAGAAAGTCACGGCATCGCGGTCAGCATCCGTGATCAAACTCTTCACCGAAGGGTCGCTGCCGCTTCGGCCAGCCAAACCCTTCACCGCATCTTTGTCGTTCCTCTGGAACACCACCTGCGGCTTTGCCCATCCCAGGGGTGCCGATTTCGGAGGTGCCGCTTCCTGAGCCAACAGATGTAGCGAACCAAGCAGCCATAAGCCAAGACTCAACCGCTTCACGAGCCGAGGCCCTTCAGCTTCTTCACCGGCACCACCTTCGCATTGTCCACCGGTGACTGCGCCAAGGCACGTCGCTGCCGCGCAGCCTCGTACAAAACCACCGCTCCGGCAGCCGACACATTCAGCGAAGACACTTTACCGGCCATCGGAATCCGCAGCAATTGGTCGCAGGTCTTCCGCACCAGCTCGTGCAAACCCTCACCTTCACGCCCTAACACCAGGCAGCACGGCCCTGAGTAGTCATATTGGTCGTAATCGACACTCCCGCGCTCATCGAGGCCCACACACCACACGTTCTCTTCCTTCAGCCGCTCCAGCGATCGCACCAGGTTCACCACCCGCGCAATCGTGACATGCTCAGCAGCACCGGCTGATGCCTTGATCGCGACCGGCGACAACGGTGCGGAACGCCGTTCCGGAAGAATTACCCCATCCACGCCTGCCCCATCCGCCACTCGGAGCAACGCGCCAAGATTCTGCGGATCTTCCACTCCATCCAGCGCCAGCAGCATGGGCGCATCTTGCTTTAACGCTGACGGCAGCAGGTCCTCGAGATCGGCGAATGTGCGTTCCCGAACCACTGCCACCACCCCCTGGTGAGAAGCTGTCTTGGCCAGCTTTGCCAGGTGCTCGCGTGGCTCAAACCGAACTCTTACCCCGGCCTCCCTGCAGGCGTCGATCACCTGTTGAAGCCGGTCGTCCTGTCGTTCCCGGGCTACACATACGTGATCGAATTCGCGGCTGCCCGACCGGATAGCTTCGGTCACAGGGTGCACCCCGTACAAAACTTCCATAAGCTCCAGTTTACGCCGCAACCCTTGCACCCATCCGCGCGTCTCAGCCTGCCATACTGGAATAACAGGAAAAATGTGGCAACCGGGCCCCTCATCTTTCATCCATTCAGCAGGAGTAGTTCATGAAGCTGCGGGCAAAAGCAGGAAAAGTTCCATCCGGAAGCGTCTTTACGGCAAAACCGGCCGTCTCTGAGAGCGGAATGAGTGCAGCCGCCATCACCTTCGACCGCCAGGCCCTGATTGAACAATCCAAGCAGGAAAATGCTGCTGTCGCCCAGGCCTTGAAGCGTCATGATTCAGTGGTCCTCGACCAGCTCATTGTTCAGTATCAGCACCGCCTCATGCGCTACCTGCTTTACCTCACCAGTAGCCGTGAAATGTCAGAAGACATCTTCCAGGAAACCTGGATGAGAGTGCTCCTTCGCGGAGCACAGTTCAACGGTAACTCTCGCTTCGACACCTGGCTCTTCACCATCGCCCGCAACCTGGTCATTGATTTCCGACGCAAGCGCACCATGGTCAGTCTGGAAGAACTCTGCGAAGCACACGAAGACGAGCGGCCCTTTGAAGTCGCTGCCGTCACCCCGTCGCCGCTTGAAACCTGCCAGCTGATGGAAAACAGCGGACGAGTGGCCGAGGCTCTTCTCACCCTTGAACCACTGCACAGGGAAGTGCTGGTCCTTCGCTTTCACGAAGAGCTTTCACTTGAGGAAATTTCGCAGGTTACCCACGCTCCACTTTCCACCGTAAAGTCCCGACTCTATCGTGGACTCGCCGCTTTACGCCCGCGTATATTGGCGCAGGAACAACGCACCAGCGGAGCTTCTGTATGAATCGCATCCCGACGCCGCAGCCTAGTTCACGTGAAGTGACCCGGCCCGTGTCGAGCCGCGATGAACTTGTCCACGCACTTACCAGCAGCGACGATCAGTCAGCGCAGACCGTATCCCGTACGCGTCGAATCGTGCACAGCACGGTCCTCAACATGGAAGATCAGCGTCGCAGCCGTCGAACCAAGTCAGGCCTGTTCCTCTTCGCTTCTGTCGTCTGCCTTACCCTCCTGGCGCCCGCTCTATGGAGTAGCGTGGATAGTTTTCTGGGAGGCGGTCATTTCGGCGATCCGCAGACACAGGCCTACCTGTTGAGCCTCATGCTTTTTCCCGGCATTGTCGCAGCAGCGATCGCGGCTATCGTCCGCACTCGCAACCGCAACCAGTTCGAGTAGCTTCACCTGCTGTGCATCCCCACAGGCAAGAACCAAGAGTCAGCTGAATGTCGCCATTACGCAACCAGAACACGGAAGACAGTACAACCATCACCGATGAACTGCGCCTCATTCCGAAGTGGTCGCTTGCGCTTGCGCTGTTCAGCTTTGTCGCTGTCCAGTACGTCTTCTGGGTCGTCATGCCTGCCCACCGGCACCATCCCGGGCCGCCCGCCGGGTTGCACACCTACTTCGCCATCTCCTGGGGCTGCTACGCCGCACTTTATGCATTAACCATCGGCTACGTCAGCCAGGATGCACCCCGACGGAACATGAGCCGCCTCTTCTGGGTCACCGTCTGCCTGCTTACACCCGGCGGCATCGGCGCGGTCCTCTACTTCCTTATGCGTCAGCCCATCGTATCTACCTGCCCGGCATGTTCCACGCCTGTTCATGGTGAGTTTCACTTCTGTCCTCAGTGTGCCTTTCAGATATCCGCCTCATGCGGTCATTGTTTTCGCAGCGTCCGTATCACGGACCTCTACTGTGTGAACTGCGGACACGAACTGGCCATGGATAATGCTCCCTCGCGGCTTCGAGCCTTCCACCAATAATCCACCGTGGTTTGACCCTGCTCGACCAGCTTCCTATACTCACCTAAAGCTGCGTCATTCGACATACCAGGTCGAAAATCTGCACTCTCAGCGGAGAACCTGCCCCCTGTGTCCATCACCGCGCTGATCATCGATGACGAGCAACTCGCGCGGGAAGAACTGCAGTACCTCCTTGACACGGCCGGTGACGTGGAGGTTTTAGGTCAGGGCCACAACGGAATCGAAGCCGTTGAAATGATCCGCAGACTCGATCCCGACCTCGTCTTCCTCGACGTCCAGATGCCCGGCCTCGACGGTTTCGCTGTTCTCAAAAAGCTGCTGGAAAGCGGACGTCGCGAGAGCCTTCCGCAAATCATCTTCGCTACTGCCTTTGATCAATACGCAGTGCGTGCCTTCGACGTAAATGCCATCGACTACCTTCTCAAGCCTTTTGATCGTTCACGTGTACTGCAGGCAGTCCAGCGTGCCAGGCAACGCATCAGCGAAATCGAAAGCCAGGGCGCTCCCTCATCTGTTGCGGGTCCGGCAGCGCCGACCGAGTCCGCGAACACCCGGCTGGATGCGCTCATCCGACTCATGGAGCAGCAGCACCTTCCCGTCAAACCCCAGAGTGGCAAAATAGTCCTGCAGGCGCAGAGCCGACTGCTGTTGGTCGATCAGAAAGACATCTGTTTCGCCTCAATCGATGACGGCTCCATCTCTGTCACCACCACCGCCATCGAGGGCCAGTCCAAGTGCCGCACGCTGGAAGAACTTCTGGAACTGCTCGACCCACAGATGTTCTGGCGTGCCCACCGGTCGTTCGTCGTCAACATCAACCAGATCAAGGAAGTCGTACCCTGGTTCAAAAGCAGCTACCAGCTCCGCATGACCGACAAGCAGCACACTGAAATCCCGGTGAGCCGCGCGCAAACAAAACGCTTGAGAGAATTGTTCAAGCTTTAGTTCCAGGCTCAGGCTCGCCGCATCGTCTTCTCGGCCTGCTTCCTAGTCGTACCGCTCGAAGATGATCTGCTTGCGCTCCCATCCAAGGTCTTTTAACCGATCGCGGTTCGCGCTCACCATGTCATTCAAGCCACATATATAAGCATGAATGTTGAAGCCGTCCGGCGCCGCCGGGCCGGCCGGATCGCCATGCAGATGCTGCCTTGCATGCTCGGCCGCAATCTTGGCGACCAGCTCCTGCACATAGCCGCGCTCACCCTCCCAACCCTCGTGCGGACGACTCAGCGTCTTAAGGTAATGAAAGTTCGGGTTCTCCGCGGCCGTTTTCTCGAAGTAGTGATGGTAGTAAAGCTCGGTTTCGTGGCGGGTGCCATACACCAGCCAGAAATGGCGTCCCTCTGCCCGGTCCGGTCCGCCTTCCGGAAACAGGTGCTGCACAAAGCCACGCATCGGAGCGATGCCCGTACCCGTCGCAATCATGATTCCGTCCGTCAGCGGCGCCCGCAGCGTAAACAACCCATGCGGTCCATGGAAGGGAACTGTCTGGCCCGGCTCTAAATCGCACAGCAGGTTGGAAAAGAAGCCTTCCTCCACCCGGTTCACGCACAGATCAAATCGATTCGCGTTCGCCGCCGATGCCAGCGAATACGCCCGCGTCTGCGTCTTGCCCGCCTTGTCATCGGCAACACACGAAACGAACTGCCCCGCAACAAAAGGGAACTCGTGAAGTTCATCGACCGTGAACTCAAGATGGAAGCACTGCATCGGTTCCGACAACAAGTGCTTCGCCTGGAGACGCGCTGTGTAAAGCTGTCGCTGCAATGAAGACCTCA
>CAZZUX010000040.1:0-30272 GCA_964657395.1 uncultured Ktedonobacteraceae bacterium | reverse complement strand
GAGCGCCACCATCTCGTAGGAGAAATGCGTATAGCGTGCGGCGGCATCGGTGTAGCCCATGCCGCGTAAGGCCTCGATGACGTTGCTTTGAGGATCCGACTGACGACTGTCGATGACGTTGTAGATAGCCTGTGCGCCGCCGAAATGCGGGTGCTGTGCTTCGCCCTTCTCTGCCGAAATCCAGCATTCGCGATCTGTGTACTGATAGAAGGGCAAGTAGCCGAAATCGCGTCCGAGGAGACCAAACTTCCACAGGTGATAGGCGATGTCCTTGCCGACATAGGTGACGGTCCCGTTTGAGCGCACGATGACCTTGGCATCGTCGTCAGTCTCACCTTCTGTCAGTTCGGCGGCGCCGGGACGTTTCATGACCCAGCAGCCCTTGTTCTTGCCTTCCGTCTCAAAATAAAGAACGTATTTCTGCTTCAACTGCTCGAAGGCCAGGTCCCAGAAATGCAGCCGGAGGATCTCGCTTTCGCGTGGCAGAAAGTCATACTCAATATCGAGGCGCTGCATGGTTTCAAGATGCCGCCGCAATACTGCAGTAGAGATGAGTTCGGCGATCGCAGCTGTGTCGTTGTTGCCCTCTTCAAGTGCGTGAAGTGCGGCGAACCGAATCTTCTTGCGAGCTTCCACCTGCGCCGGATCGGCGGTATACCACTGCGAGACGCGTGCGTAGAGGTCCCAGCAGTAGTAATCGATGCGCTTATCCTGCTGCGCCAGCGAGACCATCAGCGAGCGGACATCTTCGAGATTGTAGTGTGCCAGCTCCTGCAGGCCGACAACCACGTCCGCTACCTGCACGCCGGTGTTGTCGATGTAGTTCTGCACATCGACCTTCTGGCCCGCGGCTCGCAGCAGTCTTACAAAGGTGTCTCCCAGGATCGCGTTGCGGAGGTGACCGACATGTGCCGCCTTGTTTGGATTGATGCTGGTGTGCTCAACCAGCGAGTGAAGAGGCTCTTCGTTTGGGAAAGTTCCATTGTTCCGGACGACTTCGAGCACGCCTGCCGGGCGTTCAAGTCTTGCGTTGATGTAGCCGGCCCCTGCGACTTCAAAGCTTGCAAATCCCTCCAGCGATTGAAGACCAGCAACAATCTCACCTGCGATTTGGCGCGGAGCTCTCTTCAGCTGCCTGGCCAGTTCGAAAGCGATGGGCAGGGCGTACTCGCCCATGCGCGGATCTTTCGGCTGCTCGATGACAAGAGTGGCAGGCTCGACCTGGTACGTGTCGAGCAGTACTTGCTTCAGGCGCTCGCGCAGCCGCTTCTGTTGTTCTAGATACACGTTGGGTCACCGGATGCACGAAGCGAAGACGGATCGGAGTTCGCTCGGAAATGCTTGATTTTACTGACGATCTTAGCAGATGGAAGCAGCGGCTTCGTTTGACCTTGCGATAGCGAGCACCTAAGATGAAGAGACCGCACATTGTTGTCTGTACCGTCTCTGCCTGCCTGGAAGAACCTGAAGACCCATGCCCGAAGCGAACAAGTTTTACATCACGACGCCTATTTACTACGTGAACGCACGGCCGCACCTGGGCACGGCTTACTCCACCATTGTGACGGACGTGATTGCCAGGCGGAAGCGTGCCCTTGGAGCGGATGTTTTTTTTCTTACCGGCACGGACGAGCATGGCCAGAAGATCCAGCGCTCGGCCAAGGCGCGCGGCAAGTCCGCGCAGGAGTTTACCGACGAAGTATCCGGCGAATTTCGTCGGTTATGGAAGCGCCTCGAACTCAGCAACGACGACTTTATCCGTACTACCGAGCCACGCCACAAGCTCGGTGTGCAGCGGCTCTTTGCGCTGCTCAAAGAACGCGGCTTCATCTACAAAGGCACGTATACCGGCCAGTATTGTGTGCATGACGAAGCGTATGTCGATGGTCCCCCGGGCACGCATTGTCCGGACTGCGGGCGGTTGACCGAAACAGTCAGCGAAGAGAATTATTACTTCAAGCTTTCAGGCTTCGAGCGGCCGCTGCTGGAGTTGTACGAACGCGAGCCCAACTTTATTCGCCCTGAAAGTCGTCGCAATGAGGTGATGGCATTTGTTCGCAGTGGACTGCGGGATTTGTCTATCAGCCGCACCAGTTTCGACTGGGGCATCCCTGTTCCCGGCGATGAAAAGCACGTGATCTATGTGTGGATGGACGCGCTGGCCAACTACATCACGGCGCTTGGCTGGGGCAGCGATGAACCGGCAGACAAGGCGCGCTTCGAAAAATACTGGCCGGCTGATCTGCACATCATCGGCAAAGAGATCAGTCGCTTCCACTGCGTCTACTGGCCTGCGTTCCTGATGGCTGCCGGGCTGCCGCTGCCGAAGAGCGTGTTTGCTCATGGGTGGCTGTTGTTCGATCACACGAAGATGTCAAAGTCGCTCGGCAACATCGTGCGCGCAGAGACGATTCTCGACATACTTGGTGCGGATGCACTGCGATATTTCCTGCTCCGTGAAACTGTATTCGGACAGGATGGAAGCTTTACTTTCGACGCCCTGGTACAGCGCTACAACGCAGATCTCGCGAATGGCTACGGCAACCTGGTGAGCCGCACGCTGAATATGATCACGCGCTACTTCGGTGGCGCGGTGCCGGAAGCGCTCTCGAACGCAGCACTCAAGCAGGCAGCCGAAATCGCAATCACGGCGTATAACGAACGCTTCGAAGCGCTTGAGCTTTCGCGTGCCCTGGAGGCCTTGTGGGTGCTGGTGGCGCGTGCGGATGGCTACATCAGTGAGACTGCACCGTGGAAGGTTGCAGCCTCTTCCGAGCCGGCCGACAGGCAGAAGCTTGCCGAGATTCTTTATACGTCGGCGGAAGTTATCCGCATCATCACGGCGTTGGTGCATCCGATTCTGCCCGCATCGACAGCAAAGATCTGGACGCAGCTCGGACTCGGCGACATTGCACAAGCCGACTTGAAAAACATTATTTGGGGTGGTCTTCCCGCCGGCACGCGCCTGGGCGAACTGACACCCGTATTTCCACGCGCAGAAAAGGACGCGATCGAACGTATGCAGGACATCGAAAACAAAAATGCGCAGAAGACTGCGCCGGAAGTAAATGAGATAACCGATGCGGAAGGCAGCCCCAATCCTGAGCGGGCAGCATCCAGCGCGCCGGAAGCTGCACCGAGGACCAGCAACCTTGCCGGGTCGTCCCCAGAGGTGAACACTGCACAGATACCGGCGCAGTCATCGATTGCAGGGGCCGAGCATGCAATCGAGGCAACACCAGCGCCCACGGCAACTCCCGCTGGCGAGAATACAAAGATCACCATCGACGACTTCGCCAAGGTCGAGTTGCGCGTGGCAAGGGTGCTGGTTGCCGAACGCGTGCCCAAAGCAGACAAGCTGCTGCGATTGGAAGTGGATCTTGGCTACGAGCAGCGGCAGATACTGGCCGGCATTGCCGAGTCCTACACGCCGGAATCGCTTATAGGGCGCAAGGTCGTCATAGTCGCGAATCTCGCGCCGCGCAAGCTTCGTGGATTCGAATCCAACGGCATGATCGTTGCCGCGTCGGTTGAGGGTGGCAAGGCCGTGCTTGCAGGCTTCCTTGAGGACATCGAGATTGGCGCGAGGCTCAAGTAGCGTGCTGGTAGATTCGCATGCTCATCTCGACAGTGAACGATACGCAGGCGAGATTCCGACCATTCTCAGCAACGCGTGGGATGCAGGTGTGCGGACGATCCTGTCGATCGGTATTGGAGATGGCCCATCCACCATGCATCGCGCTCTTGACCTGAGCCGGGAGTTTGCCGGCAGGCCGAAGACGCCGCGCGTTCTTGCCTCCGCCGGTATTCATCCGCATGAAGCAAACCAGGCGGATGATGCCGCACTTGCGACGCTGGACACACTGCTGGCCGACCCTGACGTGATCGCTGCGGGCGAGATCGGCCTGGACTACTACTACGACAACTCTCCGCGCGAAACTCAGAAGATTGCGTTCGCTTCCCAGATGAAGCTCGCCGCGGCTCACAGGAAGCCCATCATCATTCACTGCCGTCCTTCGGACAACTCCACCAATGCGTGGGACGACACGCTGACGCAGATTGAAGACCAGTGGGCCGCGACCGGACTGGGCGGCATTCTGCATTGCTTCACCGGCGAATGGGACCATGCGCGGCGTGCGTTGAATTGTGGCTTTCTCATCTCCTTCGCGGGCAACGTAACGTTTCCGAAAGCGCAACCGATCCGCGATGCAGCAGCAAAGGTGCCCATGGATCGCATGCTGGTAGAAACGGATGCCCCGTTCCTTGCGCCATTGCCTAATCGGGGAAAGCGCAATGAGCCGGCATGGGTCGTGAAAGTCGCTCAGCAGATAGCGGCGGTACGCGGGATGGATGCAGCGGATGTAGCGGAACAAACTACCCGGAACTTTCATCGCTTCTTCCACATCGGATAGAAGGCGTGGTATTCAGGCTGCCGCCTATACTGGCAGCGGCAGACAGTACAAAGGAACGAGGGACAGAATGGCAGCGACTGAGAATTCGTTTGATGTTGTGAGCAAAGTGGACGTGCAGGAAGTCCGCAACGCCATCGACCAGGCGACCAAAGAAGTGAATGCACGGTTTGATCTGAAGGATTCCAAGTCGGAGATCAAGCTGGAGGGATCCGATACGATCCAGCTGGCATCGGCGGATGAGTACAAACTGAAGGCTGTCATCGAGATCCTCTCGCACAAGATGGTGAAGAGGAACGTGCCGCTGAAGGCGCTGGTCTACGAGAAGCTGGAGCAGGCGTCGGGATCGAGCGTTCGGCAGAAGATCAAGCTGCAGCAGGGTATCCCCGGCGAAAAGGCCAAGGACATCGTCAAACTGGTCAAGGATTCCAAGAAGAAGGCCCAGGCATCGATCCAGGCCGATACGGTGAGGATCTCAAGCAAAGACCGGGATACGCTTCAGGAAGTGATTGCCTTGCTGAAGGGTCATGACTTTGGAATCGACCTGCAGTTCACAAACTACCGTTCGAATTGAGCAATTTATTGCTGGTCTACGAGCGCTTCAGCCGCACCAAACGACAGCAAATGCCAGAATTCTGCCGGGTTCAGTCCTTTCGCCCGCTATAAAGGGATCATCGTTTATCTTCGTCACACTACAGAATCGGGTCAGACGGTGAGAACCGGAACTTTGGTATGTATAAGGTGCGACTCATTCCCTTTACACTCATAGTCAGGGAGCACAGGTGAGCACACAAGCCATAGCGACGGCGAAAGAAGTGTTCGACTTGTTGCGGGACGATCTGCTTGCTATCGAGAAGGAGTTGGTCCGCGATTCCGTCTCCAATGTCTCGGCGATCACGGAGATCAGTGACTATCTTCGGGAGGCCGGCGGCAAGCGGATCCGGCCTTCCCTGCTTCTGCTGTCAGCGCGCGCGCTTGATTACCAGGGCCGCAGTGCGACCCGGCTGGGTGCTGTAGTGGAGATGGTGCACACCGCAACACTGGTTCACGACGACATCATCGACGCTGCCGACACCCGCCGCGGCCGGCCTTCCGCCAATACTACCTGGGGCAATTCGAAATGCGTGCTGGCGGGCGACTGGCTCTATATGCAAGCCTTCCGGGTCGCGCTGGAGGAACGCAATCTACGCGTCTTGGACCTGCTGATCAGCCTCACCCAGCAAATGGTGGAAGGTGAACTGCTGCAGATGGAGAAGATCGGCAGGATGGTCAATGAGGCTGAATACTACGACCTGATCTATCGCAAGACGGCGTGCCTATTCCATGTCTCCATGCGTCTTGGCGGTGTGCTGGCTGGTGCGAGTGAAGAAACAGAGGATCAGCTGGGTGAGTTCGGTCGCAGCCTCGGGATAGCCTTCCAGATCGTCGATGACGTTCTCGACCTGACAGCAAGCGAAGAAGTTCTCGGCAAGCCGGTGGCTAGTGATCTGCGCGAGGGTAAGGCCACCTTGGCCGTGGTACATGCCTATGAGCGGGCAACGCGGTCTGAACGTCTGGCCATCGATCACGTGCTCGAAGATGAGTCGCTGATTCGCACCTCGCACGAAGAGATCGTCCGCATCCTGCATCGCTATGGTTCCGTCGACTATGCCATGCGAACTGCCTACGAGTATGCCGAACTCGCACGCAAGGCTCTCACTGATCTGCCCGAGACCGATGCCAAACGCGCCCTGCTGTGGATGCCTGACTTCGTCGTCGCGCGCGAGAAGTAGCCACAGCTCGCTGCCAGGAAGGCCGGTCGCTGCAAAGGCTGCTATCCTGATGAGTCTTTGAAGGATCCGCATGCCAGACACCCAGCTAACGCCTGCCAAACCACCCATCCGCGTGCTTGTCGCCAAGCCTGGCCTGGACGGTCATGACCGTGGAGCGAAGGTGATTGCGCGTGCCCTGCGCGATGCCGGCATGGAGGTGATTTACACCGGCCTGCGTCAAACTGCGGAGATGATTGTCAATGCGGCTCTGCAGGAAGATGTCGATTGTGTCGGGCTGAGTATCCTGTCCGGCGCTCACAATGTCATTGTGCCGCGCATCACAGCCATGCTGAGGGAACGCGGCGCTGGAGACATGCTGGTAGTGGTCGGCGGCACAATCCCCGAGCAGGACGTCGAGGCATTGAAGGCCGCTGGTGTGGCTGCGATCTTCGGTCCCGGAACCACGCTCGAGGCTACAGTGCAATTCATCCGCGAACATGTTCGGCCGCGCACGGTCTCTCTCTAATAAGTAAGAGACAAACAGAAACGCGCCGACATCTACCGGGCTTGCACAGTAGAGTGGCGCGGATTCTGACTGGCTTCTGGCTGGATTATCGGGGCGGTGGCTGGTGGTGTCGATGATGGCGATGGTGACGGTGATGACGGACCGGATGATCCTGCGCCTGCGCAACCGTAGCTGCACCAACGCCGATGATCAATGTGAGGAGGAGGAGTGTCTTCTTCATGGCGCAATTGTAGCCTCTCCGGTGCACGCACGATATACAGGCGACATGAAGAAAAGCCCAAATGTCACGAAGGTTGCAGACTCTTCTCCATTGCACTCCGCAGCGGTGCGACATACCGCAGCGGCAGCGGTGTCTTCTTCATCTGCCGATCGACCACTACGTGAATGGTTTCGCCTTCGGCCAGTAAGGTCGGATCGCCTGCCGGCAGTAGCTTCAGCAACCGGTATCCGAACTTGATGACTGAAGTACGGAGGTGCAGGAGGGTCGTCTCGACAAGTATCTCGTCATCGTAGCGGGCGGGCGCTTTGTAGCGGCAGGTGACCTCTACGACCGGCAGCAGGCATCCGTCCTCGCGTTCCATGGTTGCGTAATCGAAGCCGGTATGGCGCAGGAAATCGGTGCGGCCGATTTCAAACCAGACGAAATAGTTGGCGTAGTAGACGACACCCATCTGGTCGGTTTCGGCATAGCGGACCCTTAGCTTGCTGGTAGATACGTGCATTTCTTTAGACTATCGCGAGAGCATTGCGGCCACGATTGCACTAGGGAGCCATCCGGGTGTGTCCGGTTTGACCGTCCAGCCAGGCCGGCAGGAGCGTCGCCGTGATCGGCAGCAGCAACAGCACAGACGGCAGGAAGATCCGGACTTCCTCCGACATGCCGAAGGTGAAAAACAGCACGCAATCCAGCAGCGATCCCACAATCAGTCCGCGCGCCCATCCGTTGAGTGTTTGCCAGTTAAGCAGAGCGATCCGGACCGTGAGGATCCACGGCGGAAGTGCGCACATCAAGACCAAGAACCCGTTCGATGAGCGGAAGTTATTGAGAAGCTGGAAGAGAGCGGCGTCCCGGACATTATGCGCGAATCTGAAATGAGCCAGGTAATAGGTTACAAGTAGCGAGATGACAATCGCGGCAACACTGGTGGCAGCCTGCCATCGGCGCCTGAGAGGAATGCTTTCTGAGGGAGACAGCAGGCAGGCCAGCAACATGCCACCGTGAAAGGCAAGTATGGCGTCCGCCCGGATCGTCGCTCCCATCAGGGCAACCAGCAGCAGGGAGCCAGCCAGCATGAAGCGCGGTACCTGCAGGCAGCCGGAGCATAGCAGCGCGCTGCTTGCCAGGATAAGCAGAGAAGGCAGGGTCTCCGGCTCCTGGAACCAGAGGGTCCAGGCTAAATAGAACTGGATCAGCAGCAATCCCAGCGACACCTGCAACCAGCGTTGTGAGCCGCTGGCATTGCGAAAAGCGAGTTGGCGGGTAAGCAGAAAGAACAGGATCGACAAACTCGCCAGCAGGCAAAAGCAGTCGGCGAGTGCGAACACGTGGCGGAGTTGCAGATGCCCGAGCCGCGCCAGGAAGTGCGCAGAATAGTAGACGCCGATCCGATACTGCGCTGGAACGACACCGTTTCCAGCGACAAGCCTTTGCCAGCTGACGGGGTCTTCATGCTGGATGCGACTATACCCCCAATAGTCGAGGAAGGTGTAGCCGGCTGTCAGCAGAAGTATTGTCCATTGCAGGAAGGCTGAGAGGCGCCGCCCGGAGCCGGGGACAAGCGTTGTGTCTTCACGTATCGGGACAGGATGAGGAGCAGACACATCCACACTCTACCAGCCGTTTTTGCGGACCAGAACGGGCTGGCGTCGAAATTCTTCCCGAGATGGGAAGGTCACTTCCATTGCCGGCATGCAGATACGTTGACTTAGGCGATCGGCGAAATAGTCTCTCAGCAGAGCAAGGTTGGAGAGAGAGAGCCGATAAAGATGCGACTGATGAGCGTTAGCCTGATGATGGCAGTACTTGGTGGCTCTGCCTGCACTATGGCGGGACAGTCCTCCGCGGGGTCAGTCGGATCCATGGCTGATTTCAAGAAAAAGCAGGACGATGGCATTGCCGAAACTGTACGGAGGAGCCAGGACCGCGCGCGCGCAGGAAAGCTGGCGATGGGCATTGGAGCGGGCACAAGGACCGGCGGATTGACCGCAATGCAGTCAGCGCCAGAGCGACCAGCCGTGATTCATCTGGCTGTTCATCCTTCGCAGACGGGCCACGACTATCGACGCTTGAACAACGTCAGGTAGTTTCGGGCAGGCAGCCTGCGATCTGGAGAGTGCCTGTGGGCCAGGGCTGTTATGGCTTCAACTTGGAGAAAAGAGATAGCTTTGATATGTCATTAAACATGACGAAAGCGAAAAAGATCAGCAGGCCCACAAAGGCGGCCTGGTAGATCCTCTCCTTAAAGCGCTGGTTTAGGTCGCGACGGATAAGTCCTTCTATCAGAAGAAGCAGGATCACTCCTCCGTCAAGGATCGGAATGGGAAGAAGATTGAAGATGCCGAGGTTCAGGCTGATGATCGTCATAAGCCCGATGATCGGCTGCCAGCCGGGTTGTTGCGCCGCCATCCCGGTGACACGCGCAATGCCAATTGGGCCACTCAGGTTCTGGACTGCCATATGACGAGTCAGCATGCGGCGCAATACTTCAAGGATTAGGCTGGAATTTTTGACGCTGAACTTGGCGGACTGGCGGAAGGCGGCAGGAAGCGCCATCTGTTCCACCTGGAAGGGCGGGTCGGATCCCTTGAAGCCGATCCGGTAGCCCTTCGATCCATCGCCTACATCAGACACAACCGGCTGCACGGTCAGAGTCGGCAGCACCTGGCCAGCCCTGCGGATGGTGACATGGAGTGGCGCGCCATTCTGGTCCTGAAGATACCCCAGGATGGCAGGGACCGAATGGAGCTGTCGGCCATCGATGCTGAGGACTTCATCGCCAGCCCGGATCCCTGCCTGCGCCGCGGGCATGCCAGCCTCAACATAATCCACTTTCACTGGCGTGGACTGCATCTTCGGAACAAAGCCAAGGCTCTCCCAGTTGAAGTCTTCGCTGTTCTTCACGTTTTCGATCATCAGGCTGGAAGATATTTGCTGGCCAGCCCGCTGGACCGTTACCGGCACATACTGCCCGATGTTCATGGCAGACCGGATCGAGATCTGCTCCCAATCAGGGTTCTTGATGGTGTCGAATCGTGTGATGCGGTCGCCGGGCTGGATTCCGGCCTTGGCCGCAGCACTGTCTGCCACGACGAAGTCGACATCGCCCGGCTGCACACGAAAGAGCTCGACTTCGTTGTGCATCATGTAGAAACCAGTCATCAGAACGAGGGCAAGAAGGAAATTCGAAACCGGTCCCGCAACTGCGATCAGGATGCGCTGCCAGCGCGTCTTCGAATTCAGGTCGCCCGGATCCCGCACTGCCTGTCCACTGGCCAAAGCCGGACTGCCCAGTTCCATAGGCATCATCCCATCGCCACCAAGCTCGCCTGCCATCTTCACATAGCCCCCGAGGGGCAAAAGGCTCAACCGATAATCGGTGTCGCCTCGCTTGAATCCAAACAGGCGCTTGCCGAAGCCGATCGAGAAGGTCTCGACACGCACTCCGCACAGCTTGGCGACAGCAAAGTGGCCGAACTCATGCACCAGAACCATGATGCCGAGCACGATGAGAGTGGAGACAATACTGGTAAATACAAAAGACATAAGGAGAATACCTGGAGACTCTACGGCTGCCTGGTTCCAACTGCGACGGGAAGAGCTGAAAAGCCGCGGGACTGGATCACGTGCTTCGCTGTCATACGGGCTGTTTCGTCCAACTGCAGCACCTCTGCAATGGTGCGAGGAGAGACCGCCGGAGTTGCTTCGAGCACTGCCTCAATTGTACGCGGAATGGCTCGGAAGCTGATACCTCCTTCGAGGAATGAGGCCACCGCAACTTCATCCGCTGCATTCAGGGCAATCGTAGATGCGCCTCCGGCTTCTGCTGCTTCGTACGCCAAACGCAGGCAGGGGAAACGCGCGAAATCCGGCTGCGCAAAGGTCAGACCGCTGAGAGCAGCCATGTCGAATGTGAGTTCAGATGCAACCCGTTCGGGATAGGTAAGTGCATAGAGAATCGGAAGCCGCATGTCCGTGACAGAGATCTGTGCAAGGATGCTGCCATCGATGTATTCCACAAGTGAGTGGATGGTCGACTGAGGATGCACCGTCACCTTGACGGCAGATGGGGGCAGGTCGAATAACCGGCACGCCTCGATAATCTCCAGCCCCTTGTTCAGCATAGTCGCGGAATCGATGGTGATGCGCTGGCCCATTACCCAGGTCGGATGTTTTAGGGCCTGCGCTACGGTGATAGTTTCGAACTCGGCCAGCGGCAAAGTACGGAAAGGTCCGCCGGAGGCAGTAAGCCAGATTTGCCGTACTTCTTCCCTTCGTCCTCCGCGCATGCACTGGTGGATCGCATTGTGCTCGGAGTCAATGGGAAGTATGGGCACTTGGCGTTCGCGCGCCGCCTGGCTCAGTATCTCCCCGGCTGCAACCATGGCTTCCTTGTTGGCCAGGCCGACCGGCTTACCAGCAAGAATGGCCGCGTAGGTGGCTTCGATACCGGCAACACCCACGATGGCTGACACCACGAAGTCAACCTGCGGCAGCGTAGCCGCCTTGACTGTCCCGGCCGATCCCCACACGACATCGATCGCGAAACTACCAGCCCGCCGAAGTCGGAGGCGGAGTTCTTCGGCCAGCGACTCGGTGGCCATGGAAACAACCAACGGACGCCAACGTTGGGCCTGGGCAAAAGCCAGATCCACGTTCCGGCCTGCAGCCAGCGACGCGACACAGAACCGGTCGGGAAAACTCTCGACGATCGAGAGCGTGCTGGTACCGATGGACCCGGTGGATCCGAGGATCGCCAGCTGTTTCAAAGGATCGGACTCAGGGAGACAGATTTCAATGCATGCATCGGTAAAAGCCTACATCAGCAGCAAGGAATGGACATTCTGGTAGACGAGTTCGCCTGCTGAAAGGTATCTAGAACGTTTGCTGGGAGATCTGCGCAAACCAAAGGACAGGTGCAGCAAATAAGAGCGCGTCGATGCGATCAAGCACGCCGCCGTGCCCCGGCAGCAAGGTACCGGAATCCTTCACGTCGGCGCCGCGCTTGATTGCTGACTCCACGAGGTCTCCCACCTGCGCCGCTATGTTCAACAGGGCTGCAAGCCAGAGCCAATGCAGAACAGTTCCGGGATAATCGAGGATGGTAAAACCATGCTGCTGCAGGAAGTAGGCAAGAAGCAGCAGCAGTCCGCCTACCAGCATGCTGCCAATAATCGAGGCGATACTTCCCTCCCAAGTCTTATTAGGGCTGATCGCGGGCGCCAGCTTATGACGGCCGAAAGCGCGACCGATGTAGAGCGCGGCAATGTCACCGGACCACACGGCGCAGAAGAGGAATAGAAGCAAGGCTGGGCCGCCATCTTCCAGGCTGAGCCGCGGCAGCGTGGTGAGAGAGATGCCGCAGTAGATAAGCGCAAAGATCGAAGCCGACGTTTCAAAGAGAACCTGATTGAGCGGCCGACGAAAACTGATGACCGTGAAAATAAGCAGGCAGGCTGCCGTGAACACGGGCAGGAGCAGTTCTCGCTGGAAGAAGAGCGCGATGAACAACGCGGCAATACAGACCAGAACCAGAAATCTTGGAGCCGATGCGCCCGAGGCGGCTGCCAGAGTAAGAAATTCCCAGCCGGCCAGCATCGCGACTACCGCCGCTGCAATGACCAGGAGCCAGAACGGTCCCTTCAAAAGCAGCAGAATGACCAGGGGTATGAGGACGGCCGCAGTGAGGATTCTTGCCATAAGCTGCCTCAGGATAGCAGCAGAATCGGCACAGCTTCCGGCAGCTAGCTTCTAGGATCCTGCGGTTTTGCCTGACTGGTACTGCTCCAGCAGCTTCTTTCCCTTGGCAGCCAGTTTGGCGGCATCGGCTGCAGTCTTCGGTAGCCGCTCGCCCCATGCCTGCGCGGAGAGAGCCAGCCTGGTTGGCTTGCCGTCCTTCTCCATGGGACCTCGCGGATTAGCAAAATGACGCCTCAGGAAGCTGCCCTTCCGCTTCTTCTTTTCCGGGGTGTCTGCGGCTCCTTTTACCCCCGGCTTCAGGTGTGCGCCCTCGGTTTTCGCGAAGTACTCCCGACCGGCCCTGGTCAGTCCACCTCTTGGATCCTTTGTCTTCTTGTCGCGGGATGGGGCTGACTCGCCGGCTGTTTTTGCCGCGATCTTCGGTTTCGCTGCAGTCTTGCTCGCAGTCTTTGTGGCGCCGGCCGCCTTCTTAGGAGAAGCCTCCCTCCTCCGGGACAGCTCCGCGGTTGCGGACTTTGCAGCTTTCTTTCGTGCGGTTGTGGAAGGCGCTTTCGCTGCTGACTTCTTGCTGATTGCCATCTCGGAATGGATGCGCAATGGGTGAGTGCTCATTGACATCTTTGCAAGGCTTTGTTCATACGAACGAAAGGCCCGGAGCGCTCATTTACAGGTTCGTGGAGGTCGCGCAACGGGCCAAAGGTTTGGAGTGATCATTTAGACGGCAGCGTGTTCGATCACTTCTTCCCGCACTGCTTCGTCCACACTGACTTCGCTCGCCGTTTTCGGCAGCGCGATTGCAAGAACATCTTCAATGCAACTCGCATAGTGGATCTTTACGCCGGCCGTCTGGTCCGGAGTTAAATCCTCTTCGACGCTCTGACGGTTATCACGTGGCAGGATCACCTGCAGGACGCCGGCACGTTTCGCAGCCAGGAACTTCTCCTTGATTCCGCCCACCGGAAGGACATTGCCACTGAGCGTGATCTCTCCTGTCATCGCGGTAAGCGGATGCACAGGCTTGTCAGTCAGCAGCGAAACCAGGGCGGTAGCCATGGTGACGCCTGCGGAGGGTCCATCTTTCTGGATACCGCCGGCTGGCACGTGGATGTGTATATCGGAGTTCTCCAGAAAGTCCTCCGATAAACCTACCGACGCAGCATTGGAGCGTACCCAGGTGAGCGCCGCCTGCATGGATTCCTGCATGACCTCACCAATCTGCCCGGTGATTTTGAAGCCACCCTTCCCTTTCATCCGGTTCGCTTCGATGAACAACACATCGCCACCGACTGGTGTCCAGGCCAGGCCGACAGCTACGCCTGATCGCTTGGTACGCTCGGCGAGCTCTGTATCGACGCGGACCTTAATGCCACCCAGGAAATCGTGGACGACTTCCTTGGTCACGATCAGCTTGTCGGTCCTGCCTTCTGCGATGCGCCGTGCCTGTTTGCGGCAGACGGTGCCCAGCAGCTGCTCCAGTTTGCGCACACCGGCTTCCCGGGTGTAGTGCCGCACGATGTAGCGAACACTCTCTTCTGGAAACTCGATCTTGGCATCGTCGGTATATGTGTCGGTTGCCGTTACGACTCCCGTCTCGTCCGTCCCCTGAGCTTTTACTTTTTCAGCCGGCTGGATGCCATTCTCCTTGATTTGACGCGGAATGAGGTAGCGGAACGCAATGTGCACCTTCTCTTCTTCCGTGTAGCCGGACAAATCGATGATCTCCATACGATCGAGAAGCGGCGCCGGAATCGGATCGAGCATGTTCGCCGTGCAGATGAAGAGCACCTTGGACAGGTCGAATGGCTGGTCAAGATAGTTGTCGCGGAACGTGTTGTTCTGTTCCGGGTCCAGCGTTTCAAGCAGTGCCGACGCCGGATCGCCGCGGAAGTCCCGTCCCAGCTTGTCAATCTCGTCGAGCATGAAGACCGGGTCATTCGTTTCCGAGCGACGGAGTGCCTGGATAATCTGTCCCGGCATCGCGCCTATGTACGTTCGGCGATGACCGCGGATCTCGGCTTCGTCATGCATGCCGCCAAGAGAGATTCGTTGAAACTTGCGTCCCAGGGCACGGGCAATGGAACGCCCAAGAGACGTTTTACCCACGCCCGGAGGACCGACAAAACAAAGGATCGGTCCCTTCATGTCCGGCTTCAGCCGACGCACGCTGAGGTAATCCAGGATGCGGTCCTTGACTTTCTTGAGATCGTAATGATCTTCGTCGAGGATCTCCTTGGCCCGCAAAATATCAACTTCAAGTCCAGACGACTTGGCCCACGGCAAGACCGCCAGCCACTCGATATAGTTACGGGTAAGCGAGAAGTCAGCCGCCATCGGCGACATGCGCGAGAGCCGGTTAAGCTCCTTCAGCGCTTCTTTCTTAGTGTCCTCCGGCATCCCGGCCTGCTCGATCTTCTCGCGCAGCTCCTCGATGTCCTTCTGACCTTCATCAATCTCACCAAGTTCTTTCTGAATAGCCTTCAGCTGTTCCCGCAGGTAGTAGTCCCGCTGTGACTGCTGCACCTGATCCTGGACCTCGGTCTGGATCTTGTTGCGCAGCTGTTGAACCTCGAGCTCCTTGGCAAGGTGCTTGTGAATACGTTCCAGGCGCGCAACCACGTCCGGCGTCTCCAACAGTTCCTGCTTGTCCGTTGTGGGCAGGAATGGCAGCGAGGACGACACAAAGTCCACCAGCCGGCTTGGATCGTCGATGTTCATGGCAATCGTTTGCAGCTCGTCCGACAAAGTCGGCGATGACGTAACGATCTGCTGGAACTGCGACGTGACATTGCGGTGTAGCGCTTCCAACTCGGCATTTCGCGTGATGGGAGGCTCCGTCACGATCTCCACTTCGGCGGTCATGAACGGCTCGCGCTGCACGAACTCGCCGAGCTTGACTCGTTCCGTGCCCTCGGTAAAGACGAACAGGCTCTGGTTCGGCATCTTCACTACCTTGTGGACAGTAGCCAGGGTGCCATAGGTGTGCAGATCACTTGGTTGTGGCTGGTCGAGACGCGCGTCTCTCTGGGCCACCACCACGATGGTCTTTTCTTCTCCCAGCGACTGGATCAGCTGGATCGAACTTTCGCGGCCCACGGTGAGCGGGAGGACGGCATGAGGAAACAAGACGGTGTCGCGCACAGGCAGCACTGGAACGATGCGCTTTTCAGCAGTAGTTTCCCGTTCCTCACGCGTTCTTGGCTGAATAATACTTAAAAAATCATTAGACATGAGTGCCCTTCTATCAAATAACCATACATAGGATGCTGCAACCCCGCAAAAGTCGCAGAAGCCTGATCCAAGTGCCTGTTTCCATGCGCCATGTACTTCCAGCCGCCTCGTCTCCGGATATCGCAGTCGGCCACAAGACTTAGAGTATGTATCGGCAACAGGACGAGGAAACTGCAATCGGCAGAAGTAAGGTTACAGCGGGGTCCTACTCAGTCGCCGCCTGGTACCGTCCGAGCTCCCGGACTACCGCACAGTACTGTCGCAGCTGAGCAAGAATGCCATCAACGCTCTCTGAGCCACTCACCAGGCAATCCACGTAGAAGATGTAATGCCAGGGCTGCCCGTGCACTGGCCGCGACTGGATCTTGGTAAGGTTTGCTCCGGCGGCCGCAAGTACCTCCAGCGCACCAACGAGCGTGCCGGGCTGATGGGCTACGGTGAAGGCCACGCTCATCTTGTTGATGGCCGCGACCACCCTGACCTCCTCCGGCCGCCTAAGGACAAAAAAGCGGGTGTAGTTCTCCGGGTCATCTTCAATCCCCGATGCCAGGATGATGCCTTCATAGGTGAACGCAGCCTGCATGCTTGCGATTCCGGCGGCGTGGCGGTCACGCAGTTCCACTACCTGCTTTACACTTCCGGCGGTGTCATAAAACGGGATCGCCTCCATGTCTGGATGCTCGCTGAAGAATCTCCGGCACTGGGCGAGCGCCACGGGGTGCGAGTAAACGCGGTGGATGCTATCGATTTCGCTGCCCGGCATACCAATGAGGTGATGCTTGATCCGCACCCGGATTTCACGCTCGGCTCTTACTTCGTGCTGCCAAAGCAGGTCATAATGCTCGACGACCGAGCCCGCGAGACTGTTCTCGATCGGCAGCACAACCGCATCGACTTCTCCAGCTTCGAGAAGATACACCGCGTCCAGCGAGAGGGTACAGGAACGTATCTCTGCCTCGGGCTGAAAGGAGAGCGCTGCCTCGTGGCTGAAAGAGCCGCGCTCACCCTGAATAGCAATCTGCATCGAGCTGAAATCCTCCATCGTTTCCGACTGGTCCGGCAACCTTACCGATTGTCTGCGCACCTTATCACACCGTATCAAGTGGAATCTGATTCGTAAGGAGAATTAGAGATGCTTTGGACGATTTTTGTCATTTTGCTGGTGCTTTGGCTGGTTGGTTTTATCGGGTTCCACGTGGTCGCGTGGTACATCCACATCCTGCTGATCATTGCACTGGTGGTTTTGCTGCTGCAGCTGGTAGGCGGCAGACGAACAGTGGTGTAGATCAGGCTGAACGAATCGCTTGGCATGAAGGATCGCCTCGCTAGAATCTCCAGTCGAACCCTGATAGCACGCGTAGCGCGGTGTCTAAGAAACTTAATAGAGGAGTGAGACCAATGAATACCGATCAGATTAAAGGAAAGCTGCAGGACGCAATCGGACACATCAAACAGGGCGCAGGGGAAGCAGTAGGCAACGACAAGGTCGCCAACGAAGGCCTGGCGGACCAGGTGAAAGGCTCCACTCGTGAGACCTGGGGCAATGTCAAGGATGCCGCCGATACCGGCACGACGACCTCACGGGTCGATGTAGCTGACCGCACAGAAGACACAGCTTCAAATACGCGCAGCACACTCAGCGAAAAGCTTCATGAAGCCAAAGCAGCGATCAATGACCGCATCGATGAGTTCAAGGCAGAGCACAATCGTTAGGAACTAAAGCTTTCCTAAGCATCGGTGGCCCCGCCGGTCAGACTCTGAAAAGAGTGGTCGCGCGGGGCCTGTTTCAGGCGCCATGCGCGCGGGCCCAAAGGATGGAAGCAGCCACAGCCACAAAGAACAGCATGGAGATGATGCCGTTCAAGGTGAAGAAGGCAGCATTCAGTCTTCGCAGGTCTCGTGGTGAAACGATCGAGTGTTCGTAACCAAGAAGAGCCGCGACCAGCAGCAGGCCGCACCAAGCGATAGGCCCAAAGGCGAACAACTCGCCAAGCCAAATCAGGCATAGAAGCATCAGGATGTGCATGCCCCGGGCGATCCAGAAGGCGCCGTCGATGCCGATAGCCTGCGGAATGCTATTGAGTCCGGCCTTGCGGTCGTGTTCCAGATCCTGACAGGAGTAAAGGACGTCAAAACCGCCCGTCCAGAACAACACAGCGAATGTCAATACCAGGATGCGCGGGTCAAGCGTGCCACGGACAGCGATCCATGCCGCTGTCGGCGCGATTCCCAGGGAAAGCCCCAGGAACAGGTGAGACCAGCGGGTGATGCGCTTTGTATAGGAATAAAGGAGGACGATAGCCAGCGCGATCGGGGACAACTCCAGGGTCAGGCGATTCAACTGCGATGCAAACAGCAGGAACACTGCGGACGACGCAATCCAGAAGAAAAAGACGAATCTGCGAGAGAGAAGCCCTGAGGGAATGGCACGTGAAGCTGTGCGTGGGTTCGCTGCATCGATATCGGCGTCGGCCCAGCGATTGAATGCCATGGCAGCGGTTCGCGCTGTCACCATGCAAAGGACGATCAGGACAATCTTCGAAAGGGTTGGCCAGCCGTTCGCGGCAAGCATGGCGCCTGTAAGCGCAAATGGCAGCGCAAAAATCGAGTGCTCCCATTTGATCATCTCGAGAGTCACGGCTATGTTCCGCCAGAAGCTCACCATTCGCGACATGGTTGATGTCTCCACAGAAAAAGGGTGGAAGTCAAAGCACTTCCACCCTTCATTCTAGTCAGCGATGTTTGGTCCTGCGCCTGGCTCTCTACTTGCGTTCGCTGTTGCTGTTCGCCACCTGCAGATTGTTCGTCACGCTGAAGACTCCAGGAACAGTATTGGCGCGGATACCCGCAGCATCCTTGTCCGCCTGGCTAAGCACAGTGCCTGACAGAATCACGTGACCATTGATGACGGTGATCCGGATGGGCGCAGCCGGATCAATCGCATATTTGTTCAGCGATGGGAAGCCGTAAACAGCGCGCGCGACCTGCAGGCGCGTCTGATTGTCAAAGCCGGAGAGCGGGTCGACCTGGATCTCGTCGACCACGTCCTTCACTCCTGGCGTGTTGCTGACGAGCGATAATGCCGACGACGCTGCGACCGGTCCCAGGGCATGGCCGCTCAGGGTTGCGACACCATTCTTTACAGACACGGTGATGGCATTGAAGGCGTTGCCATAGCCGACTCGATCGTAGGACAGCCCCTTCGCCAGCTTTGCCTGCAATTGCGCATCCGAGATCTCGGCGGGCGCTACTTCGATGTCATTTTCAATAGCGACGGTCTTCTTGACGTGGTGCGCTTTTTTGTCCGCATCTTCCTTGTCCTGGAAGACCGGAACGGTGCCGGTAAGCTTGATTGTGCCATTCTGTACGCTCGCCTGGACATCCTTAAAACGCGAGCCCTTGAGTGCCTTTTGCACATCCTGCTGTATCTTGGCGTCGTCCCCCTGCCCAAGCAGGTGGGTGGTCGGTGTGAGCAAGACAAAGACGGCACTAAGCCCGTAAGCAGTTAATCCCTTTATCTTCATGGTCGTTCATCCTTCGTTCTGCGTCCGTAAGCTGTACAGACTGCATCAACATAGACACCGGATTGCTTCGGGAAGTTGTTTCATGTCTTCAAAGTTGCGCCTTCCTGGCCTAGTGATATCTCTGGTGGACTTTAAATATCAGGCTGAAGACATTCGACTCGTCCCGAACTGCAGTCAGGGACAGCGTGTTCGTTAAGTTCCACTGGGCCTGGATCAACTGCTGTGCGCTGGTATTTACATTGGTCGCGAACATGGCAGAAACACTCTTGCCGATGTTCTGAGAGACAGTAATACGAGCACTTGTATCTCCAAGGGCACCCTGGTAAGTGGGATCGATCTTGACGCTGCCAACACCGAACAGCTTCTGAATACGGCTGCTGACGGTCGCGTTCACAGCTCCGCTTAAAAGTGCGTCAGTCGTGCCATTCACACCGGCGGCAGATTGTTCCTGCGAATAGATCGACTGCTCATTCTGAGTACGACCGGAAGCCAGGAGTGACACCACATCCGCTTCAGGCAGTGGAGGCTCCGAGCGGAAGGTAGGCTGCAGGTTGGCGGCTGTGCCGTGCAAGCCAATGGTGACGTCATACTGTTCAATTCTTGTTACCGCGTCTATGTCGATGGACGGCTCGATACGCACGGGATTCGTGAAATAGATGTCGCCGTGCTCAAGCTGATAGGTGGTGTTCGCGAAGGTAGCTGTCCCTTCCGTAATCGTCACGTTGCCTAATACAGACGGCTGCTCCGCAGTACCGCGGATTCGCAGATCGACGGCTCCTGCGAGCTGGGCATAGGAGTTCTGGAAATCTAATTGAGGCGAGGATGTGATGTGAACATCCAGCCTGATCTTATTACCGAAAGCTGTCGGATTAGGCGGCGGAGCGACTGCCCCGGAGCCTGCGAGCGCAGCGAAGTCCACATTCGGGCTGATGACAAAGCGAGTCACCAGGACATTGCCACCTACAAGAAAATTGTCCTGAGTTCCCTGCATGCGGATGTTCGCATCAGCCGTCGTGCTGATGCCCAGATAGCGGAAACGGACATTGCTGGCCGTCAGCTTGAGATCTCCGTAAAGACCCTGGAGAAAAGTCACATATCCGGTCAGCTTGACCTGTCCGCCTCCGGAGACACCATTCACATCTTTGAATTCCAGCCGGTTCTGGTTGAAGTTAAGCGTGCCGTTGAGCTGGCTGATGCCACTCGGAAACTCCTGGTATGACAGACCGACATCGGTGAGCTTGACCTGTCCCGTAAAGTCAGGCTCCTTGATACTTCCGCCCGCGTTCATGTTGAAGTCGATCTTGCCGGCGGAAAGAATCTCAGCATTGAACAGCTGCGCCAGCTTCACATTGACTGAGCCCTGGGCCTGCATATCCAGGTCGCCTTCGCCCAGGATGTCCGCCGTTCCTTGTGCCGTGAAAGTAGTGTCCTGTCCGGCTATGTGCAACGGATCCAGGGTCACGATCCCCGCGCGCAGGGATGCATGCAAGGGTGCCTGGCTCGCGAGGGTCAGATTTTGAACGCCAACTGAAAATTGGCTGATACGCGCGTCGCCTTCCAAGAGCTTCGGCGTTTTGAGTGGCCCGCTGACGTTGAATGTCCCATCGATGATTGAGTGACCCTGGACGCCCTGGACATTCGCCATCTGCATGATCGGATTGATGTCCAGGTGCGACAGGCTGAGCTGCGCCTTGGCCTCAAAATCGTCACGCGGCACAACCTGGCCGGCCAGCACCAGCTGCGCATTAACGATATTCGAGTGCGCATCGAAGTAGATGGTGCCGTCGGTGGTGTGCGCGTTCAATAGCAACGCGCCAATGTGCTCGCCCCCCGCCTCTATGCCATCCACTTTCACCGACCCGTTCACGCTTGGATTCTGAGCGGTGCCTGAGGCATGAAGATCAAACGTAAGTGCACCTCGTGGATGCAGCTTCTGCGCCTGCATGGCCTCGAAGTTCGCGATTTGGAAGTTAGCGCCATTTACGTTCGCTTTGAACGTACTTTTGTCAGTGTCGTAGGTAGCGTTCCCGCTCACTCTGCCATTGGCCACCAGTAGCGCCAGCTGCGACACACCCACCTGTTTACCGGCGAATTGCAGGTCGGCATCCAGACTCTGGTATGGCTGACCGTACGCAGCTCCGCCAACCACATTCAGGTGCCCACCGCCAGACAAATTGCCCACTTCTCCGCCGACTTGGGCATGCAGATTCAGCGTACCCGTTACCGGCAGGTTTTGACCCGCGATGCTGAGCAGGTCCGGAATGCCGGCATTCTGAACCTGCGCGGTCGCCGTGATTGCCGAATCGTTGTCGAAGGCGAGGCGGCCATGTGACAGATGATGCGCATGCAATTGTCCAGCTGCATGAATCGTGGTCTTGCCGCGAGTGAGTGTCGCCTGCTGAATTGCGACCAGGGCCGGCGAATATTCAAGATCGGCCTCGAGATCGTCCCACTGCACGCTCTGCCCGGCTGCGGGCGGCGCAGGCGGCGGCGCGCCGGGCGAGACAGGAACAGGCTTTGCAATAAGAACCGTCTTGCCATTGCGAGTGGTGCGAATTATCTGCACCTGCTGTTTGGCTTTTGGAGGCGCGGGGGCCGGTAATGTGGTGCTGAATTTTGTTGCGCTCAGATGGCCCTTTACATCAGGCTTCAGCAACGATCCTGTAAGACCTCCATGAAAACCGACCTGCCCTTGCAGGCTGATGGGAAGCGCAGCTACGCCCTTCTTGCCGTTGGAGGAAACGCCGGCGACAGTAAGTGCGCGATTGAATTCCGAGAGATCGGTGAGGGACACATCCACTTTCAACGTCGCGGGGCCAGTCGCCGGGTAGACACCGGCCTCGCCTGCTACATGGATCGACGAACCGCGGGTATGCACGTCGAGTGTCCGCACGGTCAAATGTCCACCATGATTCACATACGTTGCATCCAGCAGTCCGTTTACCGGCACTTCGCCGGATGCAGGAGGACGAGGAGGCGCCAGCGCCAGCTTCACATCTGCGCTCATGTCGGCGATGGTGCCCGTCCAGGCAACGTTCGCAGTTCCCCCAAGACTCGTATCGAAGCCAAGATCCTGATACTTCTTCGCGGCTGCCATTTCAAGCAGCGTCTGCATACGAATGCCGCTCAGCTTGAGCGAGACTTTTGCCTGTTGCTGCTGAGGTGCCGGACCCTTGGTCGCGATGGGTCGCGTGGTTTTCTGCGCGGCGGTTACCGTTGTAGGCGGCGTCGGCGCCATCCAGTGCAGCACTTCCAGGCTTCCGTCGATCTGACCGCCCTGCTTCAACTTCACTGTGAGATCGGGCACTGAGATCTCGTCCTGCGTAGCTCGGAATTTTGTCGCCGCGTTCAGGCCGGCGATCAGAACGGAAGAAGTGTGGTACGTAGCATCATGCAGCGCCGCATTTCCATCGATGTCAAAGAGTGTTGAACCCGCCCCCTGACCTGAAATGTTCAGGACAGCATCGCCGGGACCAAGACCCTCTACATCCGCAAGCGCAGCTACTTCACGAAGATCGATCGCGCCTTTGGCCGCTAGCCGCCAATGAGGATTGTTGAAGTCGGTGACGTCCGCCGAAGCCTCCAGTGTCGAGTCACCTGACTTGAAGTGCAGCCCGGTGAGCTTGGCTTCATTGCGCGCAAGGTCGACATTGAGGTCAAGCTTGGAATGTACTGCCGGCGCCTTTCCCTGCTGTGCTGTCAGGTCAGCGATGCTGAGCGATCCGTTGTAGTGGCCATTGGCATAGACATAGTCCATGGTGGCGGCAAGATCATTTGCGGAGGCGTTAAACGGTATCTTGTTCTGATTGAGAATCAGCAGGCCGTTGTCGACCTGGGCATGATCCACTGCGAGGTCGAAGACTTCGTCCACTACCGGTTTGCCATCGCTCTTGGACTGCGTCTTGGGCGTGGGCTGGTTGGTCGTGCCATTCGGATAAAGAATGAGATGAAAGACCGGGTGCTCCGCCTGCAGCAGGCGAAGACCAATGTCGGCCCGGAAAAGTGAAATGATTTTGGCGCGGATCAGGAGCTTGTCGAGATGAGCGTAAGGGACTTCGCTCGGTCCTTCCAGGCCATGGATGGTGAGACCATCCACCTCTACTTCAAGCTTTGTGAGATGCCAGCTGAATTTTGCCAGCTCTACGCGTCCGCCAGTCGATCGCTCGAGGATGTCAATCACTTCCGATCGAACGCGATTGGCAAATTGCGGAGTCGATGCATACCAAAGCGCCGCGCCTACCACTGCAATCACGACTATCGCGACAATGCCCATGGCACGCAGAGTCGTGGCCACGCGGGATCTTGCCGGTTTTACCGTTTGTGCCAGAGGCGTGCTCACTGGTCGTCTCCCTGTCCATTGCTTTCCTGGTCCGCAGCAGTCTGCCCCGGCTGCTCATATTGAGGATCGAGAATTGCCACGCTGCCTTGATCCTTCAGACTGGTAAGCCATTCCGCAAGCAGACCGTTCACGTGCTGCTGCAGGAGGATCTCATCAATCCGTGCAGAGACCGCAGCCAGCGGCGGTGGGGTCAGGTTGCGCTTTCTGAATTGCGGGACGAATGAGTTGTTGTAGTAAGCCTGAATTTCCGGCTTGGAAATGCGTATGCCCTGCCTGAATCGCTGCTCGGTAAATGCGAGCACAGTCATCCGCTTCCGCCAACGCTCGTTAAACTCTTCCTCGGTAAATCCATGCGCTGACAGCATGGACTTCCATCCTGCTTCGCTCTCGCACTTTGCTGCCGCGCAGGCGGGGAGATGCTTCCGCAGGTCGTCGATTTGCTTCTTCAGATCGGCATCGGACACCTGGACTGGATTCTGCTGATCTTTCAACTGCTGCAGTATCAAAGTGCGGTTTATCAGATGCTGCAGTGCCTGCTGCTGCAAAGTTCCTTCGCCTGGTGATCGATAAGGCTGGAGTTCGACAAAATGCTCTTCTTCAACGACATCGCTTTGGAGAATGACATCCCCATTGATCACCGCAACGACACGGTCAAGCAGAACAGAGTTCGCAGCCGGAACCGGGCTGGTGACAGGGGCCGACGCGGAGTACCCGCCCTGCTGGGCATTGAACGAGTCTGGTGCCAGCGCGCGCTGCGCATGCATTGCAAGCACGCTGAGAGACAACCCCGCGAGGATGACGGGGTACCGAACAATCCGGGTTATTGCGTGCACACTCATCAGAACATTTGCCCAATGCTGAAGAAGAAGTTGAAGTTCGAAGCTATCCCAACGTGCGGCGGTGCAGGGTTCGTTGACGTACTGGTGTAGTCATAGCGAACGGGGTATACCGGCGGATTCAAATTGTAACTGGTATCGATACGTATTGGCCCGATGGGGGTATGGTAGCGCAACCCCAGGCCTATATCGTGGCTGAAGTAAGCGAACGAACACCCACCTTGCTGGCCAGTAGCATCATCAGGACCTGCCGTCACGTTTCCCACGGAGAGGTCGCGGCACGCAGAGGATGTCGGCTGCTTGACGCGAAGGAAGCTCGGCCAGATGTCGGAAGCACGATCAAACACGTTGCCCATGTCGTGGAAGAGTACGAAGCCAAGCGAGTTGCCGACGTACGGCAGATGCGGCGAAGGCGTGCGGAGCTCGAAGGTATTGACAAAGGCGCCCGCTCCGCCGATTGGATAGCCGGTCGAAGGATCGCGAGGTCCTGCTGCGTTAAAGGAAAACCCTCTAAGCGACTGCGCTCCACCTGCGTAGAGACGCTCAGGCAACGGAATCGATTCCTGTGTAGGTGATCCGAACGAACGCTCAACGCCATAGCGGGTCTGCCGCGCGAATACCCATCCCGCGCCAAAAGGATAGTAGCTGGCGTTCGAAAAATCGAGACGTCCGAAGTTCGCCTGCGAACCCAGTGTCGACGTTGAGAAGAAGGTCGCAGCGGTATTGAAGGTGCCGCGATGCGCGTCCAGGGTTGAATCCCGGGTATCGCGGATCCACGTAAAGCCGGGTCCGGCGACGCGCACCGGCTGTGTCAAGAGCGGGATCAACGCAACGCTCAATTGTGCACTGTTCGGATTCACCTTCACATCGCGATAGGCAAGACTGTAGAGCAGGGTTGTGGCCTTGGTAAGTTTCTCGCTGACTCTGACCGAAGCGCCCAGGACCGATGCCTGGTAGGTGGTGACATTCTGACTGCTTGTATATCCGCCCGAGAGACTGAAATTGAACTTGGGATTACGCAGGAGGCTTGGATTGCTGTAAGTGACGAGGGCAATCTGCTCGAGTGTGCCGTAGGAAGTCTGCAGCGTGAGGGATTGCTGTGTGCCAAACAGGTTGATGCGCGAGATGTTGAATAAGACTTCCGGACTCGCCCCGGTCCTGCCATTCGGAGAACAGAAATAAGTGCTCGGATTGATGCCTTCCGCGATCAGCTGAGTCGCTGTCAAGCAGTTCCGCGTGGGCGTGCCAGTCTGCACCTGAAAGCCGAATCCGTAGGTGATGTCCCATCGCTTCGCTTCCGTAAGCTGCAGCAGAACATTCTTCTTTAATTGCTCGCCGGAAGGATTCTGGATGGCTGCGTTGACCTGATTGAACAGGGCGAGGTTGTAAAGCTTGCGCTGTGTTGCCAGCAGAGCCGACTCATCCAGCGGCTGATTGCGATCGATAGTGATCTGTTCATTGATCGTGGCCGGCTTGGTGAATCGCACGCCGCTTACCAGCAGCTTTCTGACCTGGAACTGCTGTCCTTCATTGATATTCAACGTGACATCTACCAGGTTCGGATTGTTGGCTTCTGGTTGCTGAAACAGATTGACCTGCGCCTTGTCGTACCCGTGCGCAAGGTAGTAATTGAAGATCACATCGCGATCGCCCACGATGTTCAGTGAGGAGTAAGGCTGACCAACCTGCGTATTCAACATGGAGTTAAGCGTTGCCAGCTGAACAGTCGCCGCTCCATTGATCTCGTACTTCCCTATCTTCTGCTGCTCACCTTCAACAATGTGGTAATTGATCGAAAGCAAACCTTGCTGCTTCGGCTTGCTCTTATCCTTCGCGCTTTTCACCTCAGGCGTGACCTTGACCGCGCTAAAACCGTTTCCCTGATACAGCGCAGTGATATTTGAAACATCCGCGGCAACCATCGCTTGGCTGTAGCCGCCGTTACGGTCGGCCAGGTTGGCTGGATAGACGCTGACGTGCTCGCGGATCGTCTCCATGTTGAAATATTTATTGCCGGTGATGGTCACCGACTGTACCCGGTGATGCACGCCGAGCTCAGCCACATACTGCAGATCGATTTCGTCTTTTGCGCGCCGGATGGGTCGCGGTGTCACCGTGACATCAAAGTAGCCTTTACCCTGCAGATAATTCCGGATATTGTGGGCGCCCTCATTGATCAGGTCGAGATCGACCGCGCCCTCTTCGTAGATCGGCACCATTTTCTGGATTTCACTTTTGCTCATCTTGGTGCCGGCCACTGTAATCTTGACCTGCGGACCCTGGTCCACATTGAACTCGTAATTCAGGTACTGGCCTTGTGCGTCGTAGCTCTTCGAAGTCAGCGTAACCGACGCTGATAACCTCTGCTTCTTCTGGTAAACCTGCTGTAGAGCGCTCAGGGACGTGGCTACGGTATTGCGGTTAACACGTGAATTATGGCGAAGCTTTCCTTTACGGCGGAACTGTTTCAGGCTCAGCCCGCTTTCGCCGTCCACTGTGATGTCGCCGATCCGCGCAAGCGTTCCAGGCTGAATGGTGTAGTGCACGTTGACCAGGCCGTTCAACTCATCGGCATCGAGGGTCCGCGTAATGCGCCCCTCATAGTAGCCATTGTCTTCAAGCGCCTGCTTCAGCAACGCATCCGTCTCGAGCAGCTTGGCTTCGGTATATGTGGTGCCAGGATTCAACTTGGTGGAGCCGTTAAGTTGTGCCGAAAGAGTTTCGTTGCTCACGCCATCAATCGAGATCCTGCCAATAAACATCTTCTTGGTACCAGCAAAGACGATTTCCACACCCTTGTCTGAGGGGACACCCAGTACCTCAATCGATCGATAGAGCCCGGTAGCGTAAAGGGTGCGCAGGCTATCACGCACATCGTTCGTGTCCAGCGGCCTGCCCGGCTGCAATAGCAACTTTTCCTGCAGCGGCTCCAGCATGGAATTTTCGACTCCTTCAAACGAGACCCGGGTGACTGTCTGTCCCGCGAAGCGGCTCAGTTCCGCTGTGGATCCACCTCGGTCGCCAACATTGCCGGTCGACGCTGCCGGTGCTGCGGCGCTGGTCGTCGTATTCTGCGTCTGCGAAGGAATGGATCTTTGAGGCAACGGCGGCGCCGAACCTAGCGGGGTCGCCGTATCCTGGGCAAGAACAAAACTGCCTGTAAAAATAGGAGAAAGTGCCGCCGCCAGGAGCAACGATCGTCCAGCGGAGGGAGAACGCTGAAAAAGCGTCTCATCCATTCGATTCCCCATACGGGAACTTGCGCCGCCTCTTTGACCCAACTTCAAGAAACCTCGCTCACTGACGCACTGGCTGCCAAAGGCGGTACCAGGCTCAGGGTAATAACGCAGTTTAAGATGCACACGTCCCCTCAAATGCCTTATACGAAATCGCACCAGGCTTGGCGTGAGATCAAGCAGTGGAAGAAGACTCTCTATACTAAACAGACACACACGATGACCGTAAGTTCTCCACATTCGATGTTCACCGAACGGTTTTCCCGCCAGGTTCTGTTTCCCGGCATTGGACTGGAAGGACAGGCACGACTTGCGGACTCGCATGTCGCCATCGTCGGCTGCGGCGCCACCGGTGCGGCGGCGGCGAGCCTGCTGGCTCGAGCGGGCGTCGGTAAGCTCACTCTCATCGATCGCGACTTCGTCGAGGAAAGCAACTTGCAGCGGCAGATTTTATTCGACGAACAGGATGCGCGGGACGCTTTGCCGAAGGCATTTGCCGCACGACAAAAGATTGCGCTTTTCAATAGCGAGACCGTGATTCGTGACCACGTGGCTGACCTGGTGCCCGCGAACGTGGAAGAACTGCTGGAAGGCACGTCGATTGTTCTGGATGCGACTGACAATTTCGAAACCCGCTACCTGATCAACGATTTTGCAGTGCAGCAGGCACGTCCCTGGATCTATGCCGCTGCGATTGGAAGCTACGCTGTCACGATGAACGTGCTGCCCGGAGAGACGGCTTGTCTCGCCTGTATCTTCCCGCAGCCTCCCGCAGGGACAACGGAAACGTGCGATACAGCCGGCATCCTGAACAGCGCGGTGAACTTTGCTGCCTCGTTGGAAGTGACCGAAGCAATCAAGTTCCTCACAGGCAAACCCGAGGCTATGCGCCGCAGCCTTCTTTCTTACGACCTGTGGACGAATGAACATTCCGAAATTACAGCAGCAAGCCCGCGGGATGACTGCAGGGTCTGTATTGGACGCAACTTTGACTACCTGCGCGGACTAGGCCGGCCGCATATTACACTCTGCGGCAGGAATTCGGTCCAGATTCACGAGCATCATCGTCCGGTCGATCTTCAGCAGGTCGCAAGTCGACTCAAGCCACTGGGAGAGGTGCGCGTCAACACTCTGCTGCTTCAGTTCCGCAAAGGCGATCATGCCATCACTCTCTTCCAGGACGGACGCGCAGTCGTCCAGGGGACGAGCGACATCACCCTGGCCCGAACCCTGTACGCGCGTTACATAGGCTCCTGAAAGCGTCAAGATACCTGAAGAAGCGGCCGCATCACCCTGGCAAGCAACCCCATAGTGGAACAAAGCGTCACAGTGGGCTAAGTTAAAACTACAGCGATAACTATGACTAGCGCGACCCAAGCAAAGATTTCCCTGGACGAATCCGAACCTACCCCTGCAAAAAGTGTCGCCAATGGCTTGTTCACCCCTGGTAAAGATGGTGCATTGAGCAATCAGCCCACGCAGGCAAAAGCACCTAACCAACATCTACGACGCAATCCTCCGATAGCAGGTGAGGCCGAGGCGATCGCGAAAGCACAGGCTGGTGATGCGGCATCGTTCGAGATGCTGTACGCCCTGCACAAGCGCCGGGTCTATTCCCTCTGCCTGCGCATGCTCGGTAACGTCGCCGAGGCAGAAGATTTAACCCAGGAAGCTTTCCTGCAGCTCTACCGAAAGATTGGGACGTTTCGCGGGGATTCGGCTTTTTCGACCTGGCTGCACCGCCTGGCAGTGAACGTGGTGCTGATGCACCTTCGCAAGAAAGGCCTGCCACAGGTTTCGCTGGAGGAAACGCTGGAACCCTCACAGGAAGACGGTCCGCGTAAAGACATCGGCGCTCGCGACCTGATGCTATCGGGATCGATTGACCGGGTCACGTTGGAACGGGCTGTTGAAGATCTGCCGCCAGGCTACAGGCTTGTTTTCGTCCTGCACGATGTGGAAGGCTATGAGCACAATGAAATTGCAGATATGCTGGAATGCTCCATTGGAAACAGCAAATCTCAGCTGCACAAGGCTCGCATGAAGCTTCGAGATCTTCTCCGCTCGGGACAGCGCAAAGAAGGAAGTCAGAAATGACGGTGGAGACGAGAGTGGCAAAACCTGTTCAAACATGTTCCGAATTTCAGGCAGAGTTGCCTGAGCTGGCGGCGTCCGGCGAAGAGTTTCATGGACTGGATCACCTGGAAACCTGTGAAAAGTGCTCGGAACTGGTCCGCGAACTCGAATACATCGTGCAGCAAGCCAAACTGCTGCTGCCCCTCAGAGATCCCAGTCCAGCAGTCTGGACCAACATTCAGAAGAAGATTTCTACTGACACAGGTGCATGACGGTAGGTAGCAACGGCCGCCGGTAATGCAGCGGCCGGTAGTCCTGAGGCCGTTCGTCCGCCTCGTGATTTGTTGACGAGCTTTATGATGGCCTGATGGTCATGTCTGCTGAACAGATTTTGGACGTGGCACCCCCCTCGATTGACCGCGTTTACATG
>CAZZUX010000039.1:27602-30891 GCA_964657395.1 uncultured Ktedonobacteraceae bacterium | reverse complement strand
CCGCGCCGGTTCATGCAGAAGTCGATATCGATATCCGGCATCGACACGCGCTCCGGATTCAAAAACCGCTCGAACAGCAATTCATTCTGCAGCGGATCGATATTCGTGATCTCCATCACGTACGCCACCAGCGATCCCGCAGCCGAACCGCGTCCCGGACCCACCGGAATGTCCTGCTCCCGCGCATAGCGAATAAAATCCCACACGATCAGGAAGTAGCCAGGAAATTTCATCTGCTTGATGCAGGCGAGCTCCCTCTCCAGCCGCTCCTGGTACTCGCTCAGCGTATGCCGCAGCTGACCGCGATCCTGCAGGTGCTTCACTGCTGTCTCAAGACGCTTCTTGTAACCGGCGCGACATACTTCTTCAAAATAGCTGTCGATCGTATGACCTGGCGGCACAGCAAACTCAGGGAACGGATTCGACACCTTGTTCAGCTTCAGGGTGCAGCGCTCCGCAAACTGCATGGTGCGGCTCACCACCTCCGGATGATCCGAAAACAGCCGCTCCATCTCGTCTGCCGACTTCACATAAAACTGATCCGTATCGAACTTGAAGCGCTTGTCGTTATGAATCGAGTCCGCAGTCTGCACACACAACAACACCTCGTGTGCGTGATGATCGTCTTCGCACAGGTAATGACTGTCATTCGTGGCCACCAGCGGAATCCCCAGTTCCCTTTCGAGCTTGAACAGGTCCGCATGGATCTTTTTTTCGAGTGCGAGTCCCTGGTCCTGGATTTCCAGAAAGAAATTTCCCCGGCCAAAAATATCCTGATATTGCCCGGCTGTCTTCTTCGCGGCCTCGTAGTTGTCCTTCATCAGATGCTGCGACAACTCACCGGCAAGGCACCCCGAAAATCCAACCAGTCCGGCCGCATGCTTTGCCAGAAAATTCTTGCTGATGCGCGGCTTGCGATAAAACCCGTGCAGCGCCGCCTCAGACGTGATCCGCACCAGGTTCCGATAGCCTTCTTCATTTTCAGCCAGCACCAGCAGGTGATTGTACTGATCTCCGCTCGGGTCGGCGCGATGATCGTCCTTCTGGCAGATGTACAGCTCGCAACCCAGGATCGGCTTGATGCCCTTCGCCTTCGCAGCGTCGAAAAAGTGGACAGCCCCATAAATATTGCCGTGGTCAGTAATCGCTACAGCCTTCTGACCGATACTGTCGACATGCGCCACCAGCTTGTCTACATCGCAGGCGCCATCCAGAAGAGAATAATCAGTGTGCAGATGAAGATGAGTAAATTCAGCCATGGAGATCTTTCTATTCTAGGCTTACCTCCTGCTCGCCGGAGCCTCGTACAGGCATGTGTGTCGCCTCTTGTTTATGAGGAAAACCCGTCCACAAACCGCGCCTGGCGCGTCTCCCGCATCTGAAGGAGCGTCTACCCATTTCATTTCATCCTTGACTCACACAAAGGAACCCGGTGAAGTTTCTCAAGCCTGCCCTCAAACCCGCCATCTTGTTCGCTCTTCTCGTCCTGATCTTTCCTCTATCGACCCTGCACACGCAGCAGAACAATGCGGCACCGACGTCGACGCTGATCCTGCGCGTTGCCGGGGTCCGCAACAAAACCGGCGTGGTTCGTTTCGCATTGTTCACGACGCCTCAGGGATGGCCGGAAGACAAAACCAAGTCGGCTCGCTTTGGCAGCCTTCCTGCCAATGGTGGAGTGGAGACCTTCACCATCTCAGGATTACCGGAAGGCACCTATGCCATCTCGGTCATCCACGACGAAAATGAAAATCACAAGCTTGATCGCGATCTCTTCGGGCGACCAAAAGAAGGAATCGGCTTCGGCAATAATCCAAAGATCCGTTTTTCCGCCCCCACATGGAAGCAATCCTCCGTCCACGTCGCAGGCGCTTCTATCGAATCTACCGTTGACCTGCGCTATCCCTGAGTTCACATGGATCGTTCGTGACAACCCTACGGAACAGGATCGCTGAGGCTATGCATGGCTGAACAAACCTCGCGTACACACCGCGTAACTCGTACACTGGCGACCATCGGGGCCGGCGCTGTCGTTCTCTATACGTCGCGCGTGCTACTCGACTTCTTCGGTCCATCGCTCGCTTATGCGATGCCCACGACCAATGACTTCGCACTCGATTCGCCAGAGTTCATTCGGTTCCTCAGCCTCGTCACGGACGGCACGGTCCGCAACTCACGCGTAACCCGGCTCAGGAACGGCTCCGAGTTCTATGCAGCCCAGCTTGCCGCCATCTGCCGTGCGCAACAAGCCATCAATCTCGAGTTCTATGAATTCAAGCCCGGCAGAATCGGAGATCAGATTCTCTCTGCGCTTACCAGTCGAGCCGCAGCAGGTGTGCAGGTACGCGTCATCGTGGATGCGCTAGGCAGCTTCTCCACACCCGGCAACTACTTCGATGGACTGAAAGCGGCAGGCGGCCAGATGCACTGGTACCATCCCATCCGATGGAACACCTGGCAGCAGGCCAACAATCGCACTCATCGCAAGCTCCTGGTCATCGATGGCCACACCGGCTTCATCGGCGGCGCCGGCATCGCGGATCGCTGGCTCTACACCACCCGCTCACTCACCCGGGATGAAATCCCGCCATGGCGAGATACGGTGTTCTGCGTGGAAGGAGAAGCCGTCGCGGGTCTCATCTCCACCTTCTCGGAAAACTGGCTTGAGTCCTCCGGTGAGATTCTCTCCGGACGCGCAGAATTTGCCTTCCACGCCTACCCCGATGGAGTTACCAGCTTCGTTGTATCGAGCACCCCGCACGGCGGCGGTACCCAGGCTCGCATCCTCTTCCAGGCATTGATCAAAAGTGCTCGCAAAACCATCCGCATCACCACGCCGTATTTCCTGCCCGACCGCAGTGCACGCAATGCACTCATCGAAGCGATTCATCGAGGTGTCCGCGTACAGATACTCACTGCCGGACCGAAGATCGACCACCCTGCGATTCGACGGCTGAGTCGCCGCAGCAGTCTGCAACTGCTTGCCTCAGGCGCCGAGATCTACGAGTACCAGCCATCCATGATCCACGCCAAGCTGATGACGGTCGACAGCCTGTGGAACGTGGTTGGCTCTACTAACTTCGATCACCGCTCCTTCGCCCTCAATGACGAAGTCAACTTGGCTGTCCTTGATCCGGAGCTCGCCCAGGTCATCGAAGCCGACTTCGCAGAAGATCTGCAACAGAGTTGCTTGCTTTCTTCTGCTGAACTGAAGGAGCGCGGCCTTCTGAACCGCGCAGAGGCCATCGTTGATCACGTCGCAAAGCTGGAAAGCTGACGCCACGGCCTC
>CAZZUX010000039.1:0-27502 GCA_964657395.1 uncultured Ktedonobacteraceae bacterium | reverse complement strand
GGCTTCTAACCCGACTTACTTCTCCATCTGTCCTGCATGAAATTCGGTCCAGGCGCCCGACTTCATGTCCTTCAAAATAGGTTCTTCCCATGCATACTCGGGATGGGCAGCAAGAAACGGCTTCGCCAGAAAATCCTCGCCGCACGGATGACCGGCATGCACGATGAAACTCATCTTCCCAGCCAGGTCGGAGGTCGTCACCTTCCCCTGGACAGCGCCCGCCGGATCGAACGGACCCCAGTCCCACTGCGGCACGCCTTCCTTCGAAGCATCCAGGTGTCCACACAGGCCGCGGGTCCCCGGATCATCCTTGCCGGTATAACTATCCTTGTGGTCGGCCATGTACTGCTCGGCTGTCGCCATGTCGATCGACCCTTTATCCTGCTGCATCAACTCTTCCCAGCGAACCTTTCGCGCGTTCGGTGAACTCGACATGTCTCCTGAATCGAACTGTGGGGTTTCTTCCCGCATCAGCTTTGGATCGCGAGGAAAATTCGAGCTCACGTAATATCCGTCCTTCGTCCGCCATAGCGGGGTGTTTTTCAATCCGAGTTCGAGGTACGCGATCTCTCCTGTGTTGCGATCGCCAATGAGCCAGTCATTCGCGTAGCCCCCGTTATTCCCTTCGCGCATGATCGCTACATATTCATCGATCGATCCGGCATACTGCATCGCCTTTCTAGCGCGCATGAACTCTGCTTTGCCATTGGAATCCCAGCCGACAAACTGCGTAATCGTTGTCTCGGCTGACAGGATGCCCGCACTGTTGATGCCGAAGTCATCGCCACTGTCGATGAAGCCCGGCATGCCATCCATCACAATCCGCTTTCCATGCTGCGGCTTGATGTCGAAAGCTACGGTCCAGCGCGATCCTTCCGCGTACGATGACCAGTTGTTGTGAGCCAACACAATCTTGCCGTCGCGCGTGTAACTGCCTGTCGCGACAAATGCGCTGCAGTTCCCCGGAGCCGCTGCGACTGCGGGCTTTTTGGCATGGGTCTTCGCATCCAGCCATGGCACGTAGTAGCTTTCCAGCTCTTCCGACCCGTTCATCGCGACAATGTCCCACACGTCCAGCGGAATACCCCTGGCCTTCACTCCGTCTGCGATGCCCTGCAGCTCCTGCTGGTACTCGGCATCCAGGTGAGGCCACAGGATCGTCTTCCCGGCACCACGGAAAAATGACCAGTGCCGCCCGCTGCCGTGCTCATCTTCCAACTTCAACACGTGGTACACATCCAGTATTTCTGTCGCCAGCAGATAGCCATGCTGGTAGCCAACCTGCTGCGGTGTGCCTTCAAGATGAACAAACGACCAGCCATTCCGGTCGAAGCGATAGCTGCCTTCAAGCAGCGCGCTCTTCGAAGCCGCTGTCGCCTGGGCGGCCGGCTTCGAGTGAGGAGAAGCCTGCACCTGCATCTGGAGCCCGAGACCGAGCAGGATCGAAAGAACAGTAGTGTGCAGCGCCCTCATAGACGTTCCTTGCCAATAAAAAAAGGTGACAACCGGATAGCTGTCACCTTATCACTCCATCTTTTTCCTGAGGCAGGTTAACGTTTCTTCTTGGCCGCAGCTTTCTTCGCAGCCGGCTTGGGCGTCGGCTTTTTGGCAACTGGTGCTTTCTTCGCCGGCACCGTCTTCGCGCCAGGCTTCGACGAAGTCTTCTTGTGCGGCACAGCCGTCTTCTTCGCGGCACTCTTGTGCGGAGCAGACTTCAGCGCTGTTCCGGCATGCTTCTTACCCGCGTCCTTAGCAGCAGGCTTCGCCGCCGCAGCCTTGCCACGATGCGCCTCGTGAAGGTTGGAAGAAGCCTTGCCCTTCGGTATCGACTTGCTTGCCGTTTTCACTGGCGAAGGCGTCCTGTGCCCCGCAGATTTGCTCGCCGGCTTCGCTGCAACGGCAACTGCCGTCTGCGGTCGCGCTGTCTCTTTCACAGCCGCTTTTGCCAGTGGAGCAGGTTCGCTGTGCACTGCCTTCTTGGCGGCGGGCGCTTCCTTGACAGCTTCTTCGGGAGCGGCTTTCACAGCCGCTGCTTTCTTGCTGGTCTTTGCAGACTTCTTCGGAGCCTCTACCGGTTCATCCGACTCCGGCAGCTCGGCATCTGCATCCACATCCTCGACTTCCGCCTGTTTCGCCGCCTTTTTGGATTCAGCCTTCTTGGCAGCACGACCCCGACGCACATTCACTGGCGGCGGTGGAGCCGGTGGAGAGTACGGTTCCAGGAATGACCGAATCTCATCATCTGTCTTCAACTTGCCGTCAATCAGTTCGTAGAAGTAGTTCTCTACCAGCTCCGCATACCGTGGCAGTTCAGGCGTGATGCGCATCTCCTGCATCAACGCCGCGGGCAGCTGCTGTTTCGATTCCGGCCACACGGTGAAGAAGTTCTTGTATTTGGTCTGCGTCGCCGAGCCCTTCCCGGTCAGACCCAGCCACAGAACCGCCGTCGGATTTGCAGTCTGGAACAACTTCCATGTCGCCGATGGCGCAGCCGATTCCTTCGCTGTCAGCTGCTTCGAGAAATCTTCAGCATCCTTGCTCAGCCGTGCCCATTCCTTCACAAACCCCTGGCGCACGAAGCTCTTCTTCAGCGCCTCCAGATCCTTCGCCTGCATGCGGGCAGTCAGCAACTCCATCGCGGCAGTCGAAGTATCCGGGTACACACCCTGCATCTGCAGCCTGGTCAGGATCTCGTGCATCTGCTCCAGTCCGGGAAGATCGGCGCTCGCCGGCGTCCAGGCCGGGAACAGCTCTTTCATCCAGCCCTGCGCCTCGAGCGCCGTCAGGACAGCCAGGGGATTCTCCTCATGTCCGATCTCTTCCAGCTCATACCCCTTGTCATAAGCGGAAAGCTGCTGCATCAGGCCTTCGTCCATGGCATTCTGCAGCCGGGTCTGGGTCTTCTCATCCAGCGTCCACTGCAGGCGGTGCTGCAGTCGCGCAGCTCTCAGCATGCGAACCGGTGACTCGATAAATCCATAATTGCTTACAAGCCGCAGGATCCGCTGCTCGATGTCAGCAACTCCGTTCAGTGGGTCCATCAGCAATCCGAACGACATATCGTTCAGAGAAAGCGCCATGGCGTTCACCGTAAAATCGCGCCGCCTAAGATCGTCGAGGATCGTGTCCCAGATATATTCCGGCTTGCCCGGCTTCGGATATTCCTCGCGACGGGTGCTTGAGACCTCGACCCGCACACTGCCCGGAAAAGAGAAGAAAATCGTCTGGCTGGGCACATGCTCACCCCAGAAGGTGCCTCCACCTTCGCCCAACAGTTTCTTCAGGTTAAGAGCATTTCCCTGAACCGAAAAATCAAGGTCGCGCACGGGCGAGCCAGTCGTAAGGTCGCGAACAGCGCCTCCCGTCAAAAAGACTGTCATCGACTCGGCACGGGCTGCGTCCCGAACAATCCGGACAGCTTCACGTTGAGCGCGGGAAAGGCGGTTTTCTAAAAGGTAGATATAATCGGGCATCGCTTGCAGCAGCACCACTCATCCATGCATAACTTCAGCTTTATGAATGAGTTACCTATCAAATTGAGGGAGTAACAAAGGTCAAAGATATCATAAAAATCAACTACTTGGCTATCAACTTGCCCTAATTTCGCTGCGCTTTCCTTACTCCTATGCGACAATCACTCCGTCCGTCCGCCCGCCCAGCCGCTCCCTCCCACGCCATGTCCAGTTCGCGAAAGAAAGTCATACTACGTAAGTGGGACCAGGATTGGACCCCAGGATATCTCCCTGCCAACGACTTCCAGCAGGACGACACGATTGAGCTGCTCGATCTTGCCGGTAAGGTTCAGGCTTTTCCCAACGCTGCCGTCAAGTGGATCTGCTTCGTTCGCGACTTCAACTCCGGCGAGCTCGCCAACCCGGAGCGTCTCCTCCGGAAGACCTTCGCCGGCCGGCCCCGAGCCACCGGACTTTGGCTTCGTCTCCGCCTCGAAGACGACGACATCCTCGAAGGCATCGCCGACAATGACCACACCCTGATCAAGTCCCGCGGCCTCTTTCTTACACCGCCGGACACTCGCTCCAATACCCAGCGTATCTTTCTACCGGCATCGTCGATCACCACGCTGGAAATCTTGGGACTGATCGGCGCGCCGGCACGGCAGCCGGCCCGGCACCGCCAGGAAACCCCTTCTGTCCTCAGCCAGCCCAGTCTCTTCAAAGGCTGAATTCACAGTGCTAGTCTCCTAGAATGGCGTTCCGCATCACTGACACAAGACTGGCGCACTCATGAGGCTGGGTGACATCGCACGCCACCTCGGCGCACAACTCCTGTCCAGCCCGGCAGCTGCTGACGAAGTGGAGATCACAGGCGTCGCGGGAATAGAAGAAGCAGGAAAAGGACACCTCACCTTCGTCGCCAATCCAAAATACGCCGCAGCAGCCCGCACCACCCTGGCCTCCGCCGTCCTTGTCGCACCGGACTTCCCTGCGATCACCGCGGCTACGCTTCGCATCAACAATCCTTACCTCGCCTTCGCCCGCGTCATAGACCTCTTCTACCAGCCACCCGTCTTCGCGCCAGGCATCCATCCGACGGCCGTCATCGACCCATCGGCAACCATCGGCCCCGGTGCCCACATCGGCCCCTATGCCGTCATCGGCGCCGGATGCACCATCGGCGAACACGCCACCATCCTGCCCCATGTCGTGATCTATCCCCATGCCCGCATCGGCAGTCGGTTTTTTGCCCATGCCCACGCCGTTGTCCGCGAAGGCTGCCGCCTCGGCGACAACGTCATCCTGCAGAATGGCGCCATTGTCGGAGCCGATGGCTTCGGGTTCGCTAAGGACAATGCTGGAAACTGGCAGAAGATCTCGCAGTCCGGGCCAGCCATCCTCGGCAACGCCGTAGAAGTACAGGCAAACGCCTGCATCGACCGGGCCAGCATCGGCCAGACGTTCATAGCCGACGGCGTCAAGATCGACAATCTCGTCCAGGTTGGCCATGGTTCCACGGTAGGCGAAAATACCCTCCTATGCTCCCAGGTAGGCCTGGCCGGGTCGACGGTCATCGGCCGCAACGTCATCCTCGCCGGACAGGTCGGCGTCGCAGGACACTGCACCATCGGCGATGGAGTAGTTGCCACCGCCCAGTCCGGCATTCCCGGCGATGTTGCCGCAGGCAAAGTCGTCAGCGGCTATCCGGCAATCGAAAATCGGCAATGGCTGAAAGCCGCTGCCATCTTCAACAGGCTGCCGGAGCTTCTAAAACAATTTGAGAAGAAACCGAAGCCACTCCCAGCCACAGAGAAAATTGAAGCGTCCGGGCCACGTTAGTGTGTAATGGCTAAGTTGAAGGCTTGCAACCATTTTGGCAGCAGCTAACCTGCCCGTGCCGGCATCTGAGCAACCGAATGAAAGAGAAGGATCCACCCGACAACGTGACCGTCATCAACGCCCCCCAGGAACAGCCCATTCGCGTGCTCCTGCTTGACGATCATCCCGAAAACCTCATCCTGCGCGCCACCATCCTGCGCAAGCACGGCTATGTCACCGAGACTGCCGACAGTGTCCCCGAGGCCGAAAAGCTCCTCGACCAGATCGACATCGCCGTCCTGGATTACCATCTCGGCGCCGGCCAGTTCGGCACCGAGGTAGCCTCCAAGCTGCGCGAGATCCACCCGGAAGTCCCGATCATCATCCTCTCCGCCACCCTCGAGCGTCGCTTCGGCGGAGTCGAGGACATGCACCTGCTCAAGGGTTACAGCTCCGTCGACGATCTGCTGGCTGCCCTGCGAACCTTCGAGGCCAAACTTCGCGGCAAGCCGGTCGTTGTCAATGCGCGCGACTTCTTCTACTCCCGTATCAATATGGCCATGGGTGAAGACGTTGTCGTCGAAATCCTCGATGCCGACGGCAACTGGCACTACGTGAACGAAACCAGTGCCCGGCTGCACGAACGTCCGCGCGACTGGTTTCCCGGACGCAACATGTTTCTTGAAATGCCGGAGCTCGCCGTCGACTGGCGCGAAATCCTGAGCGAAGTCGCCCTCAAACGCGAAACTTACATCGATCGCACCTTCCGCGGACTTCTCAACCTCCCCAGCCGCGGTGAGGAGTGGGTTTGGAATGTGCTCGCCTTTCCCATCACCCTGCATAACAACCGCACCGGCGTCGTGCTGACCGCCCGCATCCTGGAACGAAAATCCGTACTGTGATCCATTCAATCCGCGCAGCAGGCACGCCATTCTTCAAGCATATCGGTCCGGTCGCGATGGCTTTGTGGCTCACGGGGGCCATCGCCTCGTGCCATTCAGCCTTCGTCCAGACCAGTGTCACGAATCTCGGACCACCTATTCACACGCTCGAGATTGACTACCCCAGCCAGAGCTTTGGTGTGCAGCAACTGGCCACCAACCAGGTATTCCACTATCGCTTCAAGGTCCAGGGCTCGGGTCCCATCAAGCTGCAGTACTTTGATCCGGCAGGCAAAGCTCATAATTCCACCGGTCCGGAACTCGCCGAGGGCGCCGAGGGAACCATCACCATCCTGCTCACTGCCAACGGCGAGGTCCAATGGCGGCCCGGCCTGCAAACGAATAAACCTTAGTGTGCATCCACCGTACAAGCTGCTCTCGCACACGCTATAGTGTTGCGGAGGCAAGACAATGTTCCTTCGCATCACCGCAGGACTCATCCTGTTGACAGCCATCAGCAATACCACTGCCAGGTCGGCAAACTCCACGAACATGCTGCTCGTCATCGAAAAGGGCAGCGACAGTCTCGGGATCTTTGATCCAGCGTCCGGCCATGAAATTGCCTCCGTTCCCGAAGGCGGCACCACCGGTCACGAAGTCACGGCTTCGCTCGATGGCAGGTACGCCTATGTCCCCATCTATGGCAACTCCGGCGTCGGCAAACCTGGCACGGACGGCCACAATCTGGTCGTCATCGATCTGCAGGAGCATAAGGTCGCCGGCAACCTCGACTTCGGCCACCCCGTCCGGCCCCACATGCCAACCATCAATCCAAAAGATGGTCTGCTCTACACCACCACTGAGCTCGATCATTCCATCACCATCATGGATCCGAAGCTCACTCCGGATGGCACACTCAAGATTGTCGGCTCCATCCCCACTGCGCAGGCAGAGTCGCACATGCTCGCCCTCTCGCATGATGGGAAACGCGGCTACACCGCCAATGTAGGACCAGGCACTGTCTCGGTCCTCGATCTGGCGACGCGTAAAACCATTGCCGTCATCCCCATCTCCGGCAACACCCAGCGCATCACAGTGTCCCGCGACGATCGCTTCGTCTTCACCTCTGACCAGACAGACAAGCGGCTTGCTGTCATCGATACCGCAACTAACAAGCTCAAGCAGTGGATCCCGCTTCCTGACATCGGCTACGGCAGCTTCGCCACATCCGACAATCGTTGGCTGCTGCTCACAATCCCTGGTAAGAACCAGCTCGCCGCCATCGATCTCGCCACCATGACCATCGCCCACACCGTCGACGTTCCTTCTAATCCCGTGGTCGTCATGGCCCGGCCTGATAGTAAAGCAGCCTTTGTTTCCTGCGCCGGCAGCGACCAGGTAGCCGAAGTCGACCTCACCACCTGGAAGGTCTCTCACCTCATCCATACCGGCAAATCTCCCGACGGCCTCGCCTGGATCGCCGCCCGATAGAGTAAATGGAAACAAACCTCGTTCATTTCAAGCTCCGCTGGACCGGCTCCAGCCTTATGTTCGTGGCCGAGCCGGCGCGTGGCGAGCGCCAGAGCTTCACCATGACCGGCATCCAGTCACAGCGCGTCCGGCACGAACGCGATGTACTGCTGGCGCTGGAACGCGCAGGTATCGGCCGGTGGTCTGAGTTTCCCTCCGACCACATCCTCGCCACCGTCACCCGCGACCAGCTCTGGGCCATGGGCTTCAAAGGCGTCTACTGAGACTCTAGGCAGGCGCGACCGCCTGACAGCGGCTCATTTGTGCCTGGATGTTGCAGTCTCCAGCTCGTGCTTGTAAGCAGGACTGAGAGTGCCCTTGCCTTGAGCAATCGGGAGCAGCGTCGGGTAAAACTGAACGAAGGTCGTATCCACCGCGGCGTGACTCGCATGGCATGAGTAGCAGGATGCTGAAGTCGGAATCATTTTGGCAGATTTTCCATCGTCGAATCCGTAAAAGGCCCAGTTGCCGGAGAAATGTGCCTCATCCTTCACGTGCACTTCCAGACCCATCAAATCGTTCTGGTAATTACCCTTCTGGTTGATGGAGCCTTTGCTCTGTGCTCCCCGGACTTCCAGCACCAGCATCGTCTTGTCCGGCCAGGTACCAGTTTCGACGAACACCCTGTACGCCTCAGGATTGACGAAAACATTGTCAAACATATGGTGATCCGCCATCTCCGCGGACGCGCTGTAGCTCATGTCAAAGCCCGACGTGAGATACACCCACTCCCGATAATGCTCCGGAAGCTTCAACAAATTGTCGCCGGTGTACTCAACATTCGCATCATGGGTCGTCGCGCCGCCCTGTGTGACGGATAGCGGAAGGAGAAGCATCGCGAGCATGAGGATGGAGGAAAGACGGATGACCATAGAAGCAGTCTGCGCTCCTGTCTCAAAGAAGCGAAGACCGCTTACTGCACCAGGCCGGCAAATCGCTGCATTCCCATGACTCCACTGCGGGACACCATCTACGATGGCAGTCATGAGCGCTCCACTGCGGCCCTACCCTTCGCATTCCTGGCTATGGATCACCTCCATCTGGCTGGGAGTCGGGTTGGTCGATGCTGCGCAGACAGTCTTCATCATGCGTGCAGCAGGAATGCACCACGACTGGATCAAGCTCTTCGTAGTGACTGTGCTCTTCTGGTCTCCGTGGGCTTTAGCGACGGGCCCGGTGGTACACCTTGGCCGCCGTTATCCGCCATCGTTACGGGCCTCGCCCGCGGCCTGGTCAGCTCACCTTGCGGCCTGCGCCGTCATTGGTCTCGTTTTCACCGCGTGGATCACCTGGCTGGAGCGATTCTTCGACATCTACGCGGGATCGGAAAATACCGGACCGTTTGTTCATCTTTGGCTGAACAGGTACTTCAATGGGATTCTCTCGTCGCTTGTTCTGTATTCCGGCATTCTTGCAATCAGCTACCTGGTGGAATCCAGGGTCGCTATCGCCGGCCAGCAACTGGAGACCGCCCGGTTGAACGAACAGCTTGTCAACGCTCAGCTCGATGCACTTCGCAGCCAGATTGAACCGCACTTCCTCTTCAACAGCCTGAACGCCATCTCCGGCCTGGTCCGTGCAGGGAGCAACGACGACGCAGTCAACGCCATTGCCGGGCTCAGCGATTTCCTGCGCCATACGCTCACGATTTCAGCCCGGCTTGAAGTTCCGTTGAGCGAGGAGTTGAAGTTCACAACCCTGTACCTGGAGATCCAGAAGATTCGATTCGCAGAGCGCCTCCAGGTCCGTGTGGCTGTCCCCCACGACCTGCAGGATGCTTCGGTCCCCGGTCTCATCCTGCAGCCAATTGTGGAGAACGCTGTCAAACATGGCATCTCGAAGCGTCTACAGGGCGGCATGATTCAGATCTCTGCTTCGCGCAGCGGAGAAACTCTTAACCTCACTGTCTTCAACGACGGGCCGAAACTTCCAGCAACAGCGATTGACGGATGCGGTATCGGCAGCGCCAATGTCCGCAGCCGCCTGAGCAGCCTGTACGGAAACGCCTTCGCGTTCAGCATGTGCAACGCGCCCGCTGGCGGCGTCGAAGTCTCCCTCTCGCTGCCCTACAGAACCTGCACTCTCACCAGGGTGGCCGGGTAGATGCATCCGCAGGACACAACCAGGAAGCTTCGCACGCTGGTCGTGGATGATGAGCCCCTGGCCCGGACCAATCTCCTTCTTCTGCTTCGCCGCCATCACGAAGTCGAGATTGTCGGTGAGTGCCAGTCGGGAGCCGAGGCCCTGGTCGTTATTCCTCAAGCTCAACCTGATCTCGTGTTCCTCGATGTGCAGATGCCGGAGTGCGATGGCTTCGACGTCCTTGAAATGCTCGGCAGCCAGCGGTCCTGCGAGATCATCTTCGTAACCGCCTACGATACATACGCGATTCGTGCCTTCGAGGTAGGCGCGCTCGATTACCTGTTGAAGCCCTTCGACGATGCCCGCTTCGCTCGAATGCTCGAACGCGCGAAGAACAGGATCGCCTCTAAGAGCAGCAGCCCGCAGCCAGCGAAAATCCTCGCCGTCAAAGGCACAGGCCAGATCTCCTTTGTAACATTAGCGGAGATCGACTGGATTGAAGCTACCGACTATTATGCGAGCCTGCATGTTGGCCTTCGCACGCACCTTCTGCGTCGCAGCATGGCTGAATTGGCACAGGAGCTGGATCCCCTTGCTTTCTGCCGGATCCATCGCTCGACCATCGTGCAACTCGATCGGGTTCGCAGCCTGGAAGTGAACGAGAGTGGCGATTACGATGTACTGCTGCGTGACGGCATGAGGCTGCGCACCAGCCGCCGTTACCGGAAAACCCTCCAGGCCCGGCTATCTCTTTCGACTCTCGACTAAACAAATTCTCAGCGTGAAGCATCCTGCATCAACGCCGCCATGAACTGCACGGCTCGCAGATAATTCTCCACACTCATCCGCTCGTTGATCCCGTGCACCGCCGCCACATCCTGCTCATCGCGCACCGCAGGAAAGAATCGATACACTTTCGGTGTGAGCTTGTAGTAGTGCACGGAGTCGGTACGCGCCACCAGCAGGTTCGGTGTCACCGGCGCCTGCGGAAAGAATTTCTGGATCGTCTCCGTCAACAATCGATAACCATCGGCATCGGTCGGCGACACCGGGCTCGGATTTCCCGAGGCAGACGGATAAAGCGACACCTTCACCTCCGGATCATCCACCACCCCGCGCACATGATCCATCACATCATCGACGGTGTCTCCCGGCAGGATTCTGAAGTTCACCACTGCCGTCGCCTGCGTCGGCAGCACGTTGTCCTTCACGCCCGCATTCATCATCGTCAACGCCGTCGTTGTCCGCACCAGCGCGTTGCCGGAAGGTGTCTGCTCCAGCGAGCGCACCAGCAGCGGCCCCAGCAGCCATCGATTCGCAACCACCATCCTTTCCATGAACCCCATAGAAGGCGCAAGAGCATCCAGCATCTGTGCTGCCGCAGGAGTGATCCGCGCACTCATCTGTCGCTGCTCCAGCCGCACCATCGCCGCACTCAGGCGACCGATCGCCGTTTGCTTCGGCGGCCGCGAGGAGTGGCCTCCCGGCGCATTCACCTGCAGCTGCACGCTTGCAATTCCCTTCTCTGCAATGGAAATCAGAGCCACATCTCCAGGCACACCCGGCACGAGACCGCGCGCAATAAAGCCGCCCTCATCCATCACCATCTCCGGATGAACACCACGGCTGGCGAGCAGCGCAGCAAGATGCTCCGCACCCTTGCCGTCATTCTCCTCATCATCGCCAAAAGCGAAGATCAACGTTCGCTTCGGCGTAAATCCCTGTGCCAGCAATGACTCCGCCGCCTCCAGCACACTCATCACCGCAGCCTTGTCATCGCTTGCGCCGCGGCCCCACACATAGCCGTCCGCCACCTCACCGGCGAACGGCGCATGCTTCCAGCGACTCAGACTCGTCGCATCGACCGGCACCACATCCATATGCCCCATCAGCAGCAACGGCGCCAGCGATGCATCACTGCCTTGCCACGTAAAAAGCAGCGCACCCATCCCGCTGCCATCGTTCACCACCTCACGCTTCACCGCCGCATGCACTCTCGGAAAACTCTTCTCTAGATAGCTCCGCAACTCCGCCATTGCCGCTTCATTGGGCGGCATCAACGGCTCTGAGATCGTTTGTATCCGGATGGCTCCGGCGAGTCGCTGAACGGCTCCCGCCTCATTCAAAGCAACATGCGGCGCGGTGGCCGTCACCTTCGCAGAAGGCCGGATCAGCAGTGTCCGCAACACGCATACTGCCGCCAGCAGCAGGACAATCAACGACACCGCAAACAGCAATCGTTTAAACAAGCAGCCAGACCTCGCGCGACGCAGGAAGTTGGCCGAAGTCTAGCACGCAAGCGGGGAAACGCTGGCCAGAAGAAAAGGCCGGGAAATCATCCCGGCCTCCCACCCTTCCTCTACTACGATCTACTGCAAGACCTATTGCACCACCGACCGGAACAGCGGAGACTGCAGCAGGCTCGCAAACTGGCTGTCAGATGTTGCGAAGTTCACGTTCAGCTTGCCCTGCTGCGAATCGATCGTCGTCGCATCAATCGCAGTCTTCTCCGTGTCGGTGCCGCTCATCTTCTTGTAAAGAGCCGCAGCATTCAGCAGCGAAGCCATCGTCGCCGCCGAGAATGTATCCGGCGTCAGCACGGTCAGGTTAAACTTCACTCCATTCTGAAAGTCCATGGTGTACCACGAACTCAGCAGCCGCTTCTTTACGGTGTCGTAGTCAGCCACCTGCGATGCCTGGCCCATCACGCCGCGCATCATGGTCTGTGTGCCCTTCTGGTCGAGAATGCTCCAGATCGGTTCGCGATCGACAGAGGTCATCATGTCCAGCATCGTGTTGTTAGTAAGCAGACTCGGCGCCAGGCCATCGCGCGATGCCAGCGCATCCTTCAGCGCCGGACCCTGCCCGAACACCATCGTCGAAGCACTCAGGAACACAACCTGCATCCCGGAGGCGCCCATTGGATAGAGCTTGTTGGCCCGCACAATCATCGGCTTGATTTTCTTCTTCTTGAAATTCGCCATGATGTCTTCCAGCGGAAACTGCCCCTGGGCTACCCCGATGATCCGCGTGATCTCGCCCGAGTTGGCGTAACGAAAATTCGCAAAGGCCAGGCTCTCCACATCATTGTTCTCATTCAAACCGGAAGTCTTCAGCGCCTCTTCCAGGCTCTTCAACTCAGGCGGCATCACCCGCGACTTCAACTGCATGGCAGCCGGCGAATTCTGCATCGCCCGATAATCCACCGCAACCAGCTGCTGGATGTCCTTGGGAATCACGCCGCGGGCATCCCCATCCAGTTGTGCCGCCATCGCCGGCAAGGTTATCGCCATGGCTGCTGCGCCGGTCAGGGCAAGAATCGCATTTTGAAAAACCTTCACAGATGTACCTCTCAAGATTGCCGCAGGCGCATGAACAGCACACCGCGTACCCTTATCTTACGCTGCCAACGTCGCACGTAGATTTCACTTTAGAGTTAGACGTGCCTGCCTCGTGACTGGTCACAAACGTCAGGATCCAGCCTGGATCGCTGCTCCAGGCCATGGCAAAGGTTGTTCCAATCGCCGTTCCAGTACCTTGAATGCCGGGTCAAAGCCCTGCAGTTGCCGCACCCACGCACTCTCTTCCTCGTACGCTGCTTCAGGGATCAATCCAATCAGTTCGCCATCCGTGATGTGAACATGATGCGGACCGGCTTTCCGTTCAATCGCTGCAAATACCTCGGACACCGACGTGGTCCGGAAGTCGGTAATGTTCATCGAGACTTGGGCCCGCCCATGCACCAGCGCTCCCATCGCTTTCACTCCACGCAACCCGCCGCTGGAGTCCCGGATATCTCGCGCGATCGCCCGCGCCGCCGTCACATCGGGCTTGTCGAGGTACACATTCCAGGCAATCAGAAATTTGCGCGCTCCGATCGCACTCGCACCGGCTGTCGGATGAAGGTCCGGGCCGCCGATATCCGGCCGGCGCGCCGGTTCCTTTCGAACTGCTTCCCGCAGCCCCTCGAACTGGCCTCGGCGCACATCTTCTAGGTTGGCCCGATCAGGCCGTGCAGCCGCAAATTCGTAAAAGTAAATAGGAATGCCGTGCCGCCGCCAGATCTCTGCACCCGCCTGCCGGGCATACATCGCGCATTGCTCCAGCGAGACGCCTCTCACCGGCACGAAAGGGATCACATCTGCTGCGCCGATGCGCGGATGCACCCCGGATTGACGCGTCAGATCGATCAGTTCCGATGCGCGCCCGGCCGCCCTCACTGCTGCCTCCACAACCGCTGCCGGCGGCCCGGCCACGGTGACAACGGAACGATTATGGTCAGCATCGAGAGACCAGTCCAGCAGCTGCACTCCATCCACCCGCATCGCGTTCACGATCGAGACGACCTTCTTGCGATCCAGGCCCTCGGAAAAATTCGGGACGCACTCGATCATCATCGGCGACGCGTCGTGAGCGGTCATAGCTCAGCCCTTGAGCTGCGTCTTATATCAGCCGATCGATTCCGGCCACGGCCCTTACTCATCACCCACACCCTACTTCCACCACGTGTAGCCAAGCGCAAACTGCACACTCGCATTTACTCCGGGGTTTGTATCGCCAAGACTGGCACTCGAAATATGAACAGCATTCGCTTGGAAGGTAATCGATTGCTTCGGCCTGATGAAATACTGCACGCCCACTCCGAACTGCGGAGTGAAATTGAAAACACTCGCACCCTGTTTGTTGGGAAGCTGGTAGGGACCCACCGGCGGATATTTGTGATTGGTCCAGATCAATCCGCCCGCACCCTGCACAAACGGCAGCAGCCGCCGATGGGAGTCGCGCTGGCTCAGCAGGTTCCACCGCAGAATAATAGGCGTGATACTCACACCATTGAAATTGCCGCCCGTTGGATAAAGCGCGCTGCAGGCAATCTGTCCATCCAGGGTGAAACAGTTGGCACGATCAAACTTCGGCGTACGTCCCTGCCACCACGGCATCAGGTCGCCGGCAAACTCAAATTGCCCATGCAGAATGCCCGGACCAAACGGCGATCCCAGTACCCTTCCTACGTGGATGCCTGTGCTCAGGAAACTGTAGTCGCTGCGGTCACTCGTACCCACGCCGCCATTGAAGAAGGGACCAAACTCCCAGGGATGATGAGCAAGCAGCTGATTGACCGCAGGCTCTGTAGTTGCCGCCGCGGCCTGCGACGTTGCCGAAGAACTTACCTGTGCCACCAGCACAGCTGCAGAAAGGAAAGACGCGGCCAGGAAAATGATCGCCGCAGAAACAAATCTTTGTAGCCAGGACACACCGAACATGATTCCTCAATCTGTTAGATTCTGTCCGCCGTCGCATCCATCCCGGTGACGGCGAAGTTTACTCGTCTACCTTCATCATGCTTCATGCCACATCCATCCGGGCAAAAAGAAAGCCGCCGGTGCAGGCGGCTTCTTCACTCATGACGATGAACAACGCAGCTAGCCGGCGACCTCTTCCATCTGCGCGGCATCCATGTCGAAGTTGGAATAAACGTTCTGCACATCATCGTGATCCTCAAGCGCCTCCAGCAGGCGGATCATCGAGTTGGCTGCAGCGCCTTCCAGCTTGGTGTAAGTCGACGCAATCATCGTTATCTGCGCCATCTCCGTTTCAATCTTCGCATTCTTGATTGCCTCGTGCACTGCCTCGAAGGCTGCCGGCTCTGTGATGATCTCCCAGCTCTCGCCTTCATCATTCAGATCATCGCCGCCATTCTCGAGCACAAGTCCCATCAGCTTGTCCTCATCCGCCGCACCCTTGGGCACCGAGATCACACCCTTCTTGCTGAACATGAATCGAACCGAATTCGTCTCGCCGAGGTTGCCGCCGTTCTTTGCCAGTGTGTGCCGGATCTCGCTGACCGCACGATTCCGGTTGTCCGTCGTCACTTCGATGATCAGCGCCACTCCGTGCGGCCCATAACCCTCAAAGGTAATCTCTTCATAAAGCGCGCCAGGCAACTCGCCGGTGCCGCGCTGAATCGCGCGCTTGATGTTGTCCTGCGGCATATTCTCTGCCTTTGCCGCTGCGATCGCAGAACGCAGTCTCGGATTGCCGTCCGGGTCGCCGCCGCCCTGCCGTGCAGCCATGCTGATTTCCTTGATCAGGCGAGTGAAAATCTTGCCGCGCTTGGCGTCGAGTGCGCCCTTCTTGTGCTTGATGGTTGCCCATTTGGAATGGCCGGACATGTTGACCTCTTATTCTGCAAAAGTGGTTCCAGGGATCGTTGTTATGAACCCTGAACAAAGGACAGACTGATCCCTGCGAACCGGTCCGCCTGCGTTTGTAACTCCCTAATATAGCATCGGTGGCGGGTCGCAGGCTTCGTTCTGGATCAACGCTGAGACCCTCGGCGATCGACCGCGTCGAATGGCAGGAACAACGTAAATACAGTGCCGCTGCAGGAGGGCCGCTGGCTGCTGCGCACCCGCAGCGTTCCTTTGTGGCGCTCCACGATTTCATGACTTACCCACAATCCCAGTCCAGTTCCATACTGCCCTTTGGTCGTAAAGAATGGTTCGAAGATCCTGCTGAGGACCTCCGGCGGAATGCCGCCGTTCGTGTCCGCCACTGTAATTACCAGTCCTCGGTTCCCTGTCTTCCAGTGCGTCGCCTCGCGGCTTCGCAGCAGCAGTCGTCCGCCTTTTGGTGTCATCGCGTCAATGGCATTGCCGATCAGGTTGTTCAGCACTTGCCGTATCTCTCCTTCGAAACAAAGAACCGGTCTGTTTGCCCGTTCCCGTTTCTGCACCTCGATCTTGGTATTCATCAGCCGGCTGCGATAAACCACCAGGACGCCTTCCAGCAACTCATCGCAGGTCGCAGCCGTTGGATGGGCAGCCTGCTTGTGGAACCGGAGCGTCTGATTGGTGATGGCAGCGACGCGACGCAGTTCATGCTCGGCAATCTTCAGGTAGCCATGCACTTCTTCAAGGTTCCGGCTTGAAGACGAAAGAAACAGCAGGTTCATCACAGACTCGAGCGGATTGTTGATCTCATGCGCGATCGACGCTGCAAGTCGCCCGACCACTGCCAGCTTCTCCGCCTGCATGAACGCTGCCTGCATCTGTTTAACGGGCGTAATCTCGACAGACGAGGCGACGATCACCTCGACCTTGCCTCCCGAGAAGACCGGGATGTAGTCAGACTGCCAGGTTCGAAAAATACCCGGATCATTCGTAAGTTCGCCTTCGATCACCTTGCCCAGCACCGGTATCCCGCTCGCTGCCTGCTGCAGGGCCTCGTGCAGACCCGCCACATCATTGGCAACTTCAAAGACGCGCCGCCCGGCAATCCCATCCACCGGTGCGCCTATCGTCTCGGCAAGCTTGGGATTACCCCGCACGTAACAGAACGTGACAGGATCGATCATCGCGAGCGCTACGGAGGATGTCTCGTAGATCGCGCGCATCTCGTCGTACTTGCGCCCGAGCTCTGTGAGCAGCCGCTCCCGCTCGATCTCGGCGTGGCGCCTCGCCTCGATGTCGCGAAAGACCAGCACCACGCCACTCAGCTCGCCACTCTCGTCGCGTATCGGAGCGGCACTGTCGTCGATGTGAGTCTCCACCTTGTCCGGGCGGATCAGCACCGTGTGGTTCGCCAGTCGTAGCGCCTCGCCGGAACGCAGCACCGTCTCCGCAGGGCTCTCCACAATGCGGCGGCTCTCTTCATTCACAATGTGGAAAATTTCATGCAGAGGACGGGCGTTCGCGTCATCAAGCGTCCACCCTGTCAGTTTCTCCGCTACTGCGTTCATCCGCCTGACTCTGCCCGCGGCATCGGTCACTACCACGCCATCGCCGATACTTTGAAGAATCTGCGCGGATCGTTCTTCACTATCCCGTAGACGCCTGGTCGTCGCGACTGCTTGCGTCGTATCCCGCATGGCCACGCTCAGCGCCCCAATCGCCGACCCCTCGTACACAGGAGTGAACGAGCAGGTGATAAACGCAAACGAATCTCCGGAACGACCATCCCGGTCCTTCCATGTTTGATCCGCCCGGTTCCGCAGGCAAATATCCTCCCGCAGGCTTGACGTGCCTGTCTCGAAGGCTCTGACGATCTCGCCATTCAGGATTTGCCATGTCTCTGGCCAGCCCTCGCGGCAAGGTTTACCCAGCCACTCATCGCCGATCCCGGAGGCGACAGAAAATGCATCGTTGAACAGCATCAGGAACTCCGGGCCCCATAGAAGCACCGAAGGAAAGGGCGCGGCCAGAGTAAGGTTCACGACCGACGTCCGTTCAGCCGGCCATGTCTGCAAAGCTCCCAGCGCTGTACCAGCCCATCCGTGGCCTCGTACTTTTTCCGCCATCGCGCTCTTGCCAAGGATGCGGTTCGGTGACCACAGTTTGGAACCCTCAAACTCCGGGGATTGTGAAAATTCCACTGGAGACCTGACCCTGTCGAAATGTGACTGCTGCACGGCTTCAGAACACGTCAGTGCGACGCCTCGTACGTCCGGACATCCAAACCGAACACTAATCTGAGATGCAATTCACGCTTCGGGTTTGCTTTGCTGCTCGCCTTTGTAGTCGACAGGTACTACCTGCGATCAGGCTGTGAACCTGCGACCTGAATCTCAGAGAAGACGCCGGTCAACCCCTCGCCTTCGGTCTGCGGAACGCATACACCACTGCCAGCAGCGGAGGCGCAAGCAGAACACCCCAGAACGGAATCAGCATGCCAAGCAGTATGGGAGCAAGAATGGAGATCCACATCGGCACCCGCGTCACCCGCCTCATCAACAATGGCTGGAGAAGCAGTTGATCAATCGCTATGATCACCCCGTAGACTCCAAGCACGTAAGCGAGCCGCTCCATGTCCCGCCCGCTCATCAGCACACTGAACACTGGACCCAGCACCGACAACACTCCGCCAAAATGCGGAACAAACGTCATCGCCCCCGCCAGCACCGCCCACGCAGGCGCCAGAGTCACGTGCAACAATCGCAGACCCACATACCACAGGATCGCGACTCCCAGCGCACGCAGCAACATGGCCTTCCACCAGTGTCCGAGGGCCGACGCAGCTGTTCGCAGGTGAGCCCCTGTACTCCGCGCCCGGCTGGCGGACGGGAATGCAGCGCTCGTGTTTTCTTGAACCGCCGCCACACCCGGTTCCCCTGCGGCTGGCAATCGCTTCACTCCCGGTCTCACCTCAGGATCCGCCATGCGCCACTCCCAGTCATTCTCGGATGCAGTGTTCCATAATCCATCAGATTGACATACCCGGTCGCTCGACAGACCTGCAGCCATGCAAACTTCCTCTCAGGCTGCTAGCCTAGACCCATGAAATTCGGCGTCCTCGTCTTTCCCGGATCCAATTGTGATCACGATACCTACCACGCCATCACCGAGGTAGCCGGCCAGCCCGCCACCTTTCTCTGGCATGAGTCAGAGGACCTCGAAAACTGCGACGCCATTCTCGTTCCCGGCGGTTTTGCTTACGGCGACTATCTCCGCACCGGCGCTATCGCCCGCTTTGCACCCATCATGCAGTCCGTCACGAGATTTGCTGCTTCCGGTGGACTGGTCCTCGGCATCTGCAATGGCTTTCAGATCCTCTGCGAAGCCGGCCTCCTGCCCGGCGCTCTCATGCGCAATGCCAACTTGAAATACATCTGCAAACAGGTCCACCTTCGCGTCGAAACTACGCAGACTCCCTTCACACACACCATGCACACTGGCCAGGTGCTCAAAGTCCCGATCGGCCACATGGAAGGCAACTACTTCTGTGATGACCGAACGCTCATGACACTGGAGAGGGATGGCCGGATCATCTTCAGGTATGCGACACCTGAAGGAGACGTGACGCCGGATGCCAACCCGAATGGCTCGCTCGCCAACATCGCCGGCATCCTCAGCGATGGACGAAACGTTCTCGGCATGATGCCCCACCCTGACCGATCGAGCGAACAGCTTCTTGGCTCAGCCGACGGACTCGCTATCTTCGAGTCGATGATCGCGGAACTGGCCGCGCACTAGCATGACCCTCCTGCCACAGCGACTGCAGCAAAGCGGCCATGCAAAGGACCAGCATCCTTGATCGACATCCATCACCATCTTCTTTTTGACCTCGACGACGGATCCCGCAGTCTCGACATGTCTCTCGCCATGGTAGAGATGGCTGTGGCTGACGGCATCACCCATATCGTCTGCACCCCTCACTCCAGCGAACGGTTCCGCTATCAGCCGCTGCTTAACTTCGAACGCCTCACCGCCATCCAGGATGCCGTCGGCAATCGCATCCAACTCGGCCTGGGCTGCGACTTCCACCTGATGTACGAGAACATCGAAGATGCCCTGCTCAACCCTGCCAAGTACACCATCAACGGCAAGGGCTATCTCCTCGTGGAGTTTCCCGACTACTCCATCTCGCCCAACACAGCAGAAACCTTTTACTCTCTCCGTCTGTCCGGAATGACGCCGATCATCACGCATCCCGAACGCAATCCCATGCTCTCTCGCCACCCGGAGCGTATGGGCGAATGGCTCGATGCCGGTGCACTCCTCCAGATCACCGCCGGTTCGCTTCTCGGTCGCTTCGGGGCTCATGCAGAGTCCGTGTGTCATTGGCTGCTCGAACGCAACTGGGTGCATTTCCTTGCGACTGATGCTCACAACGTAACCAGCCGTCCTCCCCAGCTGCGTCCCGCCTACGACATCGTGCAACAAAGATTTGGTCACGAAGCAGCCGAGCGGCTGTGTCTCACGAATCCGCACGCAGCGTTCTACGGTGAGCCTGTACCGGTTCAGCCGGAGCTACTCGGCCTCGACCTCGCACGCGATGCCAGCCGGTCTTCGCAGAAACCCAATGCCCATAAGAAGAATGGCGTTCTCAGCCGTCTGTTTTCACGCGACAACTGACTTAGACCACACTTCGCCGGCTCCCACTGCAGCGTCAAGCCGGAACCACAACGTTCTGCTCTCCTGGAATGCGATCGATCAACTCCGAACTCAACTTCAAATGATCCAAGACCAGCTGTCTTGGCGTGTGCCGAATCCACTCGTTGAGAGAAAAACTGTCATACCGGTTCGCCTTGAACATTTCCAGAAAGACCAGGTCTGTTGATCCCGTATTCTCGATATAGTGCCCAAATGTACGTGGCACATAACCAACATCGCCTCCGTTAAAATCCATCGTCCGCGCCTTGCCGCCGTTGATGAACAGCGTCATCCGCCCTTTGCCTGAGATGTAGTATTGCCATTCATCGGCATTCGCATGCCAGTGCATCTCGCGCATCGCGCCCGGTTTCAAGGTCACATGGGCCGCTGCTATCGATACTGAGATCGGAAAGTTGCTGGTATCCACAATCTTCACGGTGCCGCCGGCGTTCTCATGCGTCGGCGCCATACTGTGCATCTTGAAATCAAATGCCAGCGGCGATGCTCCCTTCTTGCCCGCCGCCACCCGCTTCTCTTCCAGCAGGTCACCGGGCAGTTTTCCCTGGAAGATATACAACTCGTCCTTCGGCATGTCCTTTAACGCACTCTCCGGAATGCCGAAGTTCTTCGCCAGCACGGATCGCGGGGTACGCGAGCACCAGTCCGACACCAGGGTCGTCTCGAACTCTGAGAACGTTCCGTCATCGAAGACCAGCAGAAACTCGCAACCATCTGGCCCCAGGCCCTGGATGGAGTGCGGCACGCCAGTCGGAAAATACCAGAGGTCGCCGGCAGTAACGTCATTCACATAGCTCCTGCCTTCATTATCGATAGCGGTCAGCCGCGCCTTACCTGTCAGCATGAGCGACCATTCTGCCGCCGCATGCCAGTGCAGTTCCCGGATACCTCCGGCATTCAGCTTCATATTCACTGCGGCAATCTCTTTTGCCAGCGGCAGGTCCTTTACATTCTGCTGCCGCGCCCATCCACCCTCCTGCACCCTCCGGTGGGCAAGCGAGAACGAGTACCAGAAGGTCGGCACATCCCCGTGATCCGTAGACGGAGGTAGAAAGGAGTTAGGATTCTGTCCGGTGAGACCCGCATTTTCGGGACCCGGATCCGCCTTGCTTTCGTCCTGCTTACCTTTCTCCTGCTCCTCCGGCTTTTGAGCATAGGCAGAAGCAGCAGTTAAAGCTGTGCTGGCTAGCACTGCCGAACCTGCACCCAGGAAGCTTCGCCTCGATAGCCCCACAGCCGGGTCACCCTGCTCAGTCTCCGGGCGGTCTGCCCCGTCACTTGCTCCGTTCTTTCCCTTAGCCAAAGCGTACCCTCCTGCCGCTTGGATGCAACTGCCTGGCATGAACATCTGTCATCCGGTCTGTGGCTTTTCATATCAGCAGACTTGAGAGTCAATCTCGGCCTTCTCAGTGACAATCAGGAAAGATGCGAAATGAATTGCCTCCTCTTATGTAGCAGAGGAAGATCGCACGAGAGAGATGTGATGTTGAAAGTCGCATTCATCAAATGCCAATGTGAAACAGAGCCCTTGTTTTCCCTTTCTGGCTCTGTCGTTGCAATCGACTTGTAAGAACTGCCGCCAGCATTCCCTGCATGAGCTAGTCTGCATTTGGACACGCGGCGCGAACGCATCACTCTTATCGCTATCGCCTTTGTAAGCACGATCTACTACGACTCACTATAAGCAGGCAGGAAAGCTAAATGGATACCTCCGATCCGAACCAGCAAGAGAAACTTCTATCTCGTCCTGACGAGTCGGTCACAAACCGTGAACCCGATGCTGTTGTTCCCGACGAAGGCGACCCAGCCCAGGCAGCATCGTCAGCAGGCAATCAGGCCGACAGGCAGGCTTACACTCTTCTTGAGCAAACGGCCGCCAAAGGAGAGTCCGCAGCATTATGGAACGACTGGGCGACAATGCAGTACGCTGCCGGCAAAATCAGGTCGGCCGAAGATGGCTATCGTCACTGCCTGCAGCTGGACCCTGGCCACAGGCAGGCTTCCATCAGCCTGGCTTTTCTCTTGCTGGGTGAGGAACGAGCTGAGGAGGCAGACAGGTATCTCGCTTCGTTTGCATTGAGTACGGAGGAGAGCGCAGCGGTTCAGAAGTTGAGAGCCACATGCGCTCTCAAATTAAAGGTCGAGAGGCTTGAGGCCGCAGTAGAGTTCCTGCTGGTTCACACCTTGAACTCCAGCACACCCGCAACCACGGGAGAACCTTCCAACCATGCCCTGAACGCGCTATTCATGAAGCTGCTGATCTCGGTGAAGCCCGCCTGGTTTCTCGATATCGGCGCAAACGATGGAGCCGCCGCCCGGGTCATTAAGAAAATCCAGCCAGCCTGTGAAGTGTGGGCCTTCGAAGCCAACCCGCAGATTCATAGTAAATTCGCGCCGTTGTTCGCCGGCACCGGCGCAAACTATGTCAACCTGGCAATCTCAGAAAAATCAGGCCCTATCCAGTTCTTCGCTCCGCGGACCCTCTCCCGCGCTGTTGTGGACGGTGAAATCATCGATCGCGCGGCCGTAGAGCCAATCGATACTGGCAAAACGTCCATGTACAAGCGGACCGAGAACTCCACTTATCAGGAATTTACCGTAGAGGGGGTTCGTCTCGACGACTTCGTAGCCCTCCGGGACGTTCCGCTTAACGGCAGAAAAATTGCACTCTGGATCGACGTGGAAGGCGCAGCCTTCGAAGTCCTCTCCGGAGCGACAGCAGCTTTGTCGGCAGTCTCGATCATCCTTGTCGAATCCGAGAATCATGAGTTCTGGCAGAATCAGAAACAATGCGGAGACATAGCCAGCCTGTTAATCGCAGCAGGCTTTGTGCCAGTGGCACGAGACCGTGAATACGGCGATAAACAATTCAATACGGTCTTCCTCCATCAAAGCTTCCTCGGTCTTCTCTACCCGGATAGCTATCGATTGAACAGGTCTGACAAACAACTTCAAAGTGGGACTACGGCAGGAACGGCCAGAGAAATCACAACGGCACCCGCTTATCACATTCAGTACACTCAACCGGCAGGATGTCGCAATAATTCCTCCGGAAGCCAGACCAGAGTTTGCACGACCGTGGAAAATCCGGGATTCGTCTCGGCAACCGTGCCAAATTGTTCCACGTGGAACAATTTGAGTTCTGCCCCGGATTGTTCCACGTGGAACAATTCGCCTCAAGGAGTCGCAAACAGCCCGCTACAATCAAACATTTTTTCTCAAGCTGCCCTGGCGAAGGGCCGCCGCGCGAAAACAACCTTTCGCACAGTTGCCGCACAGGCCGCATCGCAAATGCCGATCTTTGTGCCCGTATTCGACAATCCCACCTACGCCCGCATGATGCTGAGCCAGCTTATTAGTTTAGGACTGCCTAATATCTATCTCGTCGACAATGGCTCGACCTATCGTCCAATGCTGCAATTCCTGGAAGAAGCCGACAGCGTTGCGACAATAATCCGGAACGAGAATAATCCCGGTCCGCGCGAAGTTGTGTTGTCCGCCTTCCATTCGGATTGCGTTCCGGATATCTTCTGCGTTACGGATCCCGATCTCGAGTTTAGCCCGCATCTGCCCGGGAACTTTCTATCCGAACTTGCCTTGTTGACGAAGACCTACAAACTCGGTAAGGCTGGATTCGCACTCCGACTGGATGACGCTCATCTGATGCATGGAAACAAATTCACCATCATTGGTAAAGAGTGGCACGCTACTCAGTGGGAGGCACAATTCTGGAAGGAACCGATGGATCCCCTGCCTGACGGCAGTCCGGTCTTTCGCGCAATTATCGACACCACGTTCGCGGTATACAACAAACGCCATTTCACACCGAACTCCTTTTATCTGGCTGCTCGTGTGGCTGGCAATTACACTTGCCGTCATTTGCCCTGGTACCACTCGTCAGGCTTACCGGACGCGGAGGCAAGTCACTACCGGAAGACTCAGAAATATTCTCTCCATCTCGGCGGAGTGGAAGATACCACTATCTCGGGAGTAGTTAAAAGCACAGATCGAGCCGAATTGTTTTGTTGAAATAACAGGACCACTCTGGCAGGCGCTCTTGCCATGACAGCCCTATCGTGTCACTGCTCAACTCAGGTCTTTTCGAAGGCAATGAACGTAGTATTCGGGATCTTCTATGACGATGCGCAAGGTAGCAGTGTTCCATAATATGGCGCAGGTGGGTTCCGCGTGGTGCTGCGCCGAAGGAATCGTAGAAACACTAAGGCGGCAGAATTACGACGTCTTGAACTGCGGCAATCCACTGCACACGCCTGTTCCACTGAAGATGCTTGAAGAGGCGGATCTGATCATCCTCGGTGCTCCAGAATGGTATGCCGAGGCCCTTACTTCTTGCTATGGTGCCGCGTGGGCACAATTGAAGGCGCCAAAAGTTGCTTGGTACGCGGAGTCGGCTTTTCGCGATGATCGATTCTTTGACTTCGCTGGATGTCGTCACATCGCAGACTTACACTACTTTCCTGCATTTCAGGATGCGGAAACCTTTGGTGGAGAATGGCTGCCGTTCGGAGCAGACACCACAGTCTTCTTTCCTAGGCCGGTTCAAAAAACTGTGGACACTGCGTTTCTGGGTACTTTGTACCTGAAACGAACTGAGTACCTTCGCAGCATCGACTTTCCCATCACCATCCTGCCGCCGGTTCACCAGCCCGACCCACGAAAATCCTTCAGCCTGCTCGCTGAGGCGTACGCTTCGATGCGGATCTTTGTGAACATGCCTGCCTACTCGCGGTTACTGGTGACAAAGGTGACTGAGGTGATGGCCTGTCGCACCATGCTTGTGACACCGAGGATCGATCATCCCTCGGGCTGTCGCAACATGCTGCAGTTTACTGACGGAAAACACCTGGTCTTCTACGACCAGGACAAGCCTCTGGAATTGCGGGCGCTGCTCGAGTATTTCCTCCATCATCCAGAGGAGCGTGACGAGATCGCTGCCACCGGCTGCGACGAAGTTCAGCGCAGTCACACCCTTCTGCACCGCGTCATGCGAATGGTCGCAGATGCTGAGGACTTTGCAGAGAGGCGTCGAGACAACTCTCAGGTATGCGCGGCGACATAGCGCGGTGTTCGTTCAGAGAGATACCTGCTCGCGCGTTCTATTCCCTCAGTCAAGCTGACTTCGGGAGTGTAGAAAGCAAGCATGCGACGACAGTCGCCGACGCGTGCAAACACTCCTTCGGGCTTGGAAGCATCGTTGACGACGACGGCTGTGTGACCAATGACCACACACACTCTCTCTGCGAGGGACCGAAAGGATGTGCCAACGCCTGAGCCCAGGTTCAGAGCAGCTCCTGGCGCGAGTTGGTTCATGGAAATCAAAGCAGCTTCTACAGCGTCGTCGACGTAAATGAGGTCGCGTTGCTGCTCCCCACTGCCCCAGACAATTACGGGAGATTCCTTGTTGAGCACTCGCTGCACAATGCTGGGAAAAGGGTACGTCGCATCCTGATCCTCACCATAGCCGGAAAAAGGGCGATAGATGACAACGTCCAGTCCGTACCTGTTCGCCGCGAAGCCTGCCAGAAATTCGCCGGTAAGTTTGGCCCAGCCGTACGTCATGTCCGGCAGTCCGATACTGCCGCCGAACGAGATCATGTCTTCGGTCAACAGGTAGTTGCAACTTTCACTCTGCAGAGCGACTGGATAAGCCGCTGATGAGCTGAAGTAGAGAACCTTTGCAGGTCTCACCGCACCGGTCACCCAGTTGAAGAAGTCCGCGTCAATGGCGAGATCCGAGGCGACGGCGAGTGGGTCGCCATCAATCGTCAGCCGGCCGCCTACCACGGCTGCCAGGTGGCAGATCAGATCGTAACGGGGTGATGTTTCTTTCATGTAGTCGCGGATATTGCCACGGTGGAATGTTACAGGCGCGTCCGTCGACATACAAAGGTGCGGCGGCCACTCAGAGGGATGCAAACCGGTCGATAGATTGTCGACGATGGTGACTTCGTAATCCCGCCGCAGCAATGCATGCACTACTCGCCGTCCGACAAATCCGCATCCACCGGTAACAAGGGCTGTCTTGCTGCGCATTCAGTCCCTTCGGGAACTCTCTTATGCTGATGCCTGAATCATAGCATTGATACGCAACAGTTACACTTACCTATTCAGGCGCGCTCATTCGACTTGGAAAACCAGGAAGCTGCTGGCAAAGGCGGGTCGTTGAGCGAATGTAGAGATTCCTTCCCATGGCAGTCAACATCCATCTTCGATGCAGGCACGAAGGTGTACCGAAATGGTCCGCCTGTTCCCTTAGTGGGATTAAAGCTCGAACATCAGATCATCGGGGTAGCAGTAGTACCAGCTCTCGCCCGGTTCTAGAGAACGGATGATGGGATGTTTCGTCGCATGCTCGTGCTTGGTCGCATGTTTGCCGATCGAAGAGTCGCAACACCCGACATGTCCGCAGTGTGTACACAACCTGAGGTGGACCCAGCCCTGATGCAGCTTGAGACACTCTTCGCAACCTTTGGAATGAGGTTCAACCGGTTCGATCGTGTCAAGATGAGAACAGGTCAACTTGTTAGAGGACATGGTACGTGTTTCCTTTCGTCGCAGGTACATCTGCTTGTTCTCTATCGTACCGCCTCCCGGCTTCCTTCCGGGTGCGCAGCGTGCTATCGATCACCCGACGATCCCTTCCGGACCAGCCATAATTCCTGCCCTGCTCCTCTTATGTACTTGTGTTGTCCGCGTCGCGCAAAACCTGACACCTTGAGTGTTGTTCTCTCCCAGCAGCAGCGCGAAAGCTGTGTTCCAGGTCGGGCAAGAGGTCGCACCGTGACAAGCGAGTCGTGTGCCGCTGCCACTAAGTAAGCCTCCGTCT
>CAZZUX010000038.1:28338-31062 GCA_964657395.1 uncultured Ktedonobacteraceae bacterium | reverse complement strand
CCGATGGTGAGGTCATCATCGGCGTAGCGACGGTCATTGAAGTGGAAGCCGCCGAGCATGCTGGTGTGGAGGAGCCAGGCGACGATCTGCTCGATGTTCTGGCTCTGATAGTGATGGCCAGTGTCGACGAGAACAGCGGCCTGTGGTCCGGCTGTCTTCGCGAGTTGGAAAGCCATGCCCCAGTCGGCGACATCTGTGTGATAGAAGTACGGCTCGAAGGGCTTGTACTCGATCAGGAGACGCTGATCGGGCGAGAGATGGGCGTGGGTTTCACTGACGGCTTCTTCCAGCCAAGCGATCCGTTTGCGCATCGGCTGCGTGCCCGGGTAGCTGGACCCGTCGGCGAACCAGGGTGCGACATCGCGAGAGCGCAGCTGCTTGCCGATGGCGACACAGGCCAGCATGTGATCGACTGCCTTGCGCCGTATGACGGGATCAGAGTTGGTGACGGAACCGTGCTTGTAATCCTGATCCTGAAAGAGATTTGGATTGATCGAGCCGGGCCGGATGCCATGTTGCGCGGCAAGCTGCTGGATGTGCGGCACATCGGAGAGACCGTTCGGCAAGTCCCATTCGACATGTAGAGCGATGGTCGGGCAGACGCCGGTGAGTTTCTGCACCATGGCAGCATCGCTGAATTTTTCTTCGATGGTGCCGGCGGCGGCGGGCTGCATGAATTTGCCGAAGCGCGTTCCAGTGTTAGCGAAACCCCAGGATGGCAACTCGATACTAAGGTGATCGAGGGCTTGCCGGACTTTTTGATAGTGCTCTGCGTCGTGGGGCATGTGATCTAACCTCGGTGGCTTGCTGCGCAGCCAAGATGGCTGAGGGGTTGTTCGTACCTGGAGAAACTCATGCTACCGCAAAAATACAATAGAGCAGTCCTTCCAATCAGGAACTCGGCTTGTTCACTTTGCATGCTCTAAACAGTTGAACCAGCTGGTGGGGAACCATGTAAGGCCGCGAAAGTCTGCTTTCATTTTTGTGGACGAGAGTGCTTCAATCGCATCATTTCTCTTCAAAGCGAAAGGTGTATGTGCCTGCATTCAGTTCGTAAGCATTGTCTGATCCTGTGTGGAGGAGCGAGCTTCTTTCGAGCGGGCTGCCATTCACAGAGACCAGAGTGTAGCGATCTTTTTCAAGGGGCAGTCGCCCGATGGTATTGGGCGGCAGAGTCACGGTCCAGGTACCGCCTTTGCCGTTGACGGTCCACGCGGATGCGATATTTCCGTACGCGGAGTCGTAAGTGACGTCGAGGCGGCCCAGCCTTGGGTCAAAATGTGGATGAAGGTAGACGGTGTGGTAGCCGGGATCGTTGGCGACGGTGTCGATGCCAGCGGCGTATCGATAGATCCAGTCGGCAACTGCACCGTAGGCGTAGTGATTGTAGGAGTTCATGCTGGGATCGTTGCGCATCTTGTCACCGTTCCAACGCTCCCAGGTGGTGGTGGCGCCGTGCTCGATGAGGTAGCCCCAGGAGGGGTATTCGGTATTGAGCAGTAGACGATACGCGACGTCGCTATGGCCGGTGTCGCTGAGGACCGAAAGTAGATACGGAGTACCGAGGAAGCCGGTGCCAAGACGCCAGCCGTTGCCTTCAAGCTTGGCCAGCAGCTTGGTGGCGGCGGCTGCGCGTAGATTCTGAGGCACGAGCTGCATGTTCAATGCGAGGACGTAACCGGTCTGACTGCCGGGCGTTGCTGATGGTTTGCCCTGAGTGTCGACCGCGAATCCGTTTGCGACGGGCGCGCCGCCATCGACGGTGCCATCTGCTTTGATGTACGCCTTCTGAAAGGCTGCCTTGATGTTTTCGAAGAGTGCCTTGTATTTTTGCTCGTCTGCATCCTTGCCCATGGCGTGGGCCATCTCGGCCATGCGCGAGGCATCGTAGGCCCAGTAGGCGGTGGCGATGAGGTTGATGGAGGTCTTTTCGTCGGGTGCGAGCCAGTCGCCATAAGGGATGCCGATGCCCTTGGTCCAGAGGTAGTCTGCATTCTGATCGGCGATGGTCTGGAGATATTTTTCCATGGCGCTCCAGTTCTGCTCGGCGATACGTTGATCGCCGTACTGGAGCCATGCTGTCCAGGGAATGACGACGCCGGCATCACTCCAACCGGTGCCGAATCCGGCGTTTGGAGCAGTGACGCCGGGCGCGAAGATGCCGTACATTTCGGTACCGACCTGGGTGCCGCGAAGATCTGCGGAGTACTTGCGCGAGAAGGCGGCGAGGTCCATGTTGTAGGTCGCGGTGCGCCAGAAGACCTGTGCGTCTGCGGTCCAGCCGAGACGTTCATCGCGCTGCGGACAATCGGTGGGAACACCGACGAAATTCGAGCGCTGGCCCCAGACGATGTTGCTCCATAGCTGGTTCACCATGGGGCTGCCGCTTTCGAGTGTTGCGGTGAAGGGCGCGTTGGTATGAAGCACAACGACCTTTACGGCATCGAGTGGCGGCTTGCTTGCGGCACCGGTAATTTCAACGTAGCGAAAGCCATGGAAGGTGAACCGTGGCTGATACGTTTCCTGCCCGGTACCGGCGAGGATGTAGTGATCAGTGGCCTTGGCGGTGCGCAGGTTTTCGACGTACATGGTGCCGTCGGGATTGAGGACCTCTGCGAAGCGGAGACGGATGTCGGTGCCGCGTTTGCCGGAGATCTGCAGGCGCTCCATACCGGCGGCATTCTGACCGAAGTCGTAGATGTAGACGCCTGGCTGCGGGGAGGT
>CAZZUX010000038.1:0-28238 GCA_964657395.1 uncultured Ktedonobacteraceae bacterium | reverse complement strand
GGCGTGCTGTACCAGCCGGGTGCGAGCCACGCGCCGATGGCATTGTTGCCTGCATGGACTTGCGAGGTGACGTCGTAGACCTGGTAGGGCAAACGCTCGCGATAGTCTGTCCAGCCGGGGGCAAGGACCTGGTCGCCGACCCGTGCGCCATTCAAGTGGACTTCATACGCCCCTAAGGCTGTTACATATAGCCGAGCGGAGACCACGGGAGATTTGACGCTGAAGGATTTCCGCAGGAGTTTGGCGGGGCCGGTGGGCCAGGGACGGCCGAAGGCAGGGTCGCTGGTTTGGGCGGTGACGATGGCGGGCTGCCAGGAGGAATCATCGAAGGCAGCGGCGGTCCAGCCATCGGGTGCGTCGAGTGAAGCTTTCCAGTCAGGACTGCTTCTAAGGACAATGGTGGTGCCGTCGCGTGCGGTGATCAGCAGCGTCGCGTTCATGCTGCCTGCGGCTTCGCGCGGATTGTCCTCGCTGAAGTCTGAAGCGACGGCGAGACTGTTGCCGCCTTCTTTTACCTGATGGGTGACATCCTGCCGGGTGTAAGTGCCCCATGGCGTCTGCTTCCAGGGGGGCATGGGCGGGGCGGTGATGACCTTGTCTCCGTTCATCCAGGCCGAGGTGAGATCTTTGCCGGTGACAAACAGGACGGCGCTTGCGATGGGTTTGCTGATCTGGAAGGACAGGCGGAAATCATGTACGCCCTTCCTTGCGTGATGCAGGGCGTCTTCGCCGCTGTTCCAGATCCATGGGGCGTTGGCCTCGCGCACGGCTGCTTCTTCGGGCTCAAGGTAGGTAATCCACTTGCCCTGCCAGTTGGAGGCGTCAAGGAGGCCGGTTTCCCACGAAGCGTTATCGCTCGAGGAAGATGGGTGGCCTTCGCCATCCCAGATGGTGACGCGCCAGAGATAGCGGGTTTCCGGCTTGAGGGCGGGTCCGGCATAGGTGACGTTGAGCGACTTGTCGGAGGTGATGCGACCGCTGTCCCAGATGTCGACCTTGCCGGCGGCGGTGCTGGAGACTTCGACTCGGTAGGCGGTCTGTTTTGCGCCAGCGGTATCTGACTGCAGCTGCCACGAGAAGACCGGGTGAGGATCATCGATGCCGAGTGGATTCACCAACGAGTCACAGCGGAGCTGCACGGGCTTTGCGGCGGTGGTGGCTGCATGGGCAAGAGCAAAGGCTGGAAGCGTGAGCGCTGCGAAGACAAGATGATGTTTGATCTTGCGAGTGACGGGCGAGGACGAGATCGGGTTCACCTAGGCTCCAGTGGCCCTGCGCTCGTGCGCGCTCCTGCAGTGGAGGGTGGTGCGCGCGGACACAGTGTTGCCTCACGCGTTGTATGTGGCGGAGGGAACCATTGTCAAGTGGCAAACTATTTTCCAATTGGTACGAAGCGACGCGACTGTTGGGCTCGACACCCAGATGGTGCAAGAAAAAGCGGCCTGCTTCCTGGAGAAGAAGCAGGCCGCTGCGGCGGAGTTGGGCCTACCTGGCTGCCCTGTATTTCTGGATCAGGTTGGTGGTGGAGGTGTCGTGCGCCATCTTCGATTCGTCCTTGCTTTCGATTTCGCCGATGATTTTCTGGGCGAGGACTTTGCCGAGTTCCACGCCCCACTGGTCGAAGGAATCGATGCTCCAGATGCTGCCCTGGGTGAAGACGGAGTGTTCATAGAGGGCGATCAGCTTGCCGAGGATGTTGGGGGTGAGTATGTCGGCGAGAATGGTGTTGCTGGGTCGATTGCCTTCGAAGACGCGGTGCGGGACGAGCCAATCGGGTGTGCCTTCGGCCTTGACCTGTTCCGCGGTTTTGCCGAAGGCGAGGGCTTCTGCCTGGGCGAAGACGTTGGCCATCAGCATGTCATGATGGGCGCCTAGCGGATTGAGGGTTTTGAAGAAGCCGATGAAGTCGCAGGGAATGAGGCGGGTCCCCTGGTGAATGAGTTGATAGAAGGAGTGCTGGCCGTTGGTGCCCGGCTCGCCCCAATAGATGGGGCCGGTGTCGACTCCGACATGGTCGCCGTTGAGGGTGACGTGCTTGCCGTTGCTCTCCATGGTGAGCTGCTGCAGGTAGGCGGGAAAGCGCTTGAGGTATTGCTCGTAGGGCAGGATGGCGACGGTCTGGGCGTCAAAGAAGTCGGTGTACCAGACGGTGAGCAGGCCGAGGAGGACGGGAAGATTTTTGGCGAAGGGCGTGGTGCGGAAGTGCTCGTCCATTTCGTGAAAGCCGGCGAGCATGGCGCGGAAGTTTTCCGGGCCGACGGCGATCATGGTGGACAGGCCGATGGCCGAGTCCATGGAGTAGCGACCGCCGACCCAGTCCCAAAAGCCGAACATGTTGGCAGTGTCGATGCCGAACTTCGCGACTTCCTTCGCGTTGGTGGAGATGGCGACGAAGTGTTTGGCGATCGCTTTCTCGTCGCCGCCGAGCCCTTTGAGGGTCCAGTCGCGAGCGGAGTGGGCGTTGGTCATGGTCTCGAGCGTGGTGAAGGTTTTGGAGGCTACGAGGAAGAGAGTCTCGTCTGCCTGGAGGTCCTGCACGGCCTCGGCAAAGTCAGTACCGTCGACGTTTGAGACAAAGCGGAAGGTCAGATCGCGCTGGCTGTAGTGGCGAAGAGCTTCATAGGCCATGACCGGGCCGAGGTCTGAACCGCCGATGCCGATGTTGATGACGTTGCGGATGCGCTTGCCGGTGTGGCCTTTCCACTCGCCGCTGCGAATCTTTTCAGCGAAGCCGGCCATCTTGTCGAGCACTTCATGGACGGCCGGTACGACATCTTCGCCGTCGACGACGATCTTTTCGGTTCGAGGAGCCCGCAGAGCGACGTGCAGGACAGCGCGATTTTCGGTGATGTTGATCTTATCGCCCTGGAACATCGCTTCGATGCGAGCCTTGAGGCCAGACTCTTCGGCAAGCTGCAGGAGCAGGCGGAGGGTTTCATCCGTGATGCGATTTTTCGAATAGTCAAGGAAGATGCCGGCGGCTTCCGCGTTGAAGCGGGTACCACGTGCCGGGTCCTGATCAAAGAGCTCGCGCAGATGTTTCAACTTCACCTGGGAAGCATGAGCGGTGAGGGCCTTCCATGCGGGGCGTTCGGTCAGATGTGTTTGCGTCGTCGTCATATACGTGCTCCTGCTTACCTGATGTTTGAGTATGGTGAGGTGACCTTGCTGTGTTCAGGAATCGATAGGTCAGCGCCAGCTCTTCTGTGGAGTTTTCCAGATGCGGAAGGCGCCTTCGAAGGCATTAGTGTTCGCACCCAGGATCACATTCTTGGGCAGCTTCTTAACGAGCTTTGCGTTGCCGCCGCCAAGCACCACGTATTCACTCTCGAGTGCCTGCTGCAGTTGCTCCACCACCTCGTAGACATGCTTCGTCCAGGTCTTCCTGCCATCGCGCTTCAATCCTGCTTCACCAAGAAAGTCTTCGTAGGTCTTGCCTTTTTTCCAAGGCATGTGGGCGATCTCCATGGATTGCACAACGCCTTCGACGACCATCGCGGAACCTAGTCCTGTGCCTAGTCCGAGGAAGAGCATGCGACCGCTTTGGTAGCTGCCGAGAGCCTGCATGGCAGCGTCGTTCATGATGCGGAGCGGCCTGTTGCCGAAGGCTCGTTTGTAGTCGAAATGAACCCAGCCGGGGGCGAGATTGTGCGGCTCGGCAAGCGGCTTATCATGCACAACCGGGCCAGGATAGCCGAGGGTGACATGATCGTAGGACCAGTCTCCGGCGTACTCTTCGAGGGCCTCCATCATTTTAGCCGGCGTGAACTTCCTGCCGGACTTAACCTTGACTTCGTCTTTGTGCCGCTGGGTGCGGAACTTAACGTGTGTTCCGCCGATGTCGACGCCGAGGATGTTCATGCCTCCTCCAGCGTGTGCCAGGAACAATCGCTGGCTTCCAGCAGTTTGTCGGCAGCGTCCGGACCGGTTGAACCAGCAGCGTAGTTTGGGAAAGGCTCCTCCGGCGGGCTCTGCCAGGCATCGAGTAATGGCTGGACCATCTTCCATCCCTGCTCTACGAACTCAGCGCGCTGAAAGAGGATGGGATTGCCGATCATGACGTCGTGCAGGAGTCGCTCATAGCCTTTGCCGTGTTTGCCGAAAGGGCCGGCGGGAAACTGAAAGTCCATCGATCCGTGCATGACTGAAGTGACGAGCCCGGGGGCCTTGCTGCCGAAGGCGAGCTTGATTCCCTGCTCCGGCTGCAGGTTGAAGAAGAGGCGATTTGGATCCTGCTCGGCCTGATGGTCATTCGGGAAGAGTCTTGCGGGCGGCTGGCGAAAGGTGACGACGATCTCGGTGACAGCACGGGAGAGCCGCTTGCCGGTACGCAGGTAGAAAGGCACGCCTGCCCATCGCCAGTTGTCGATCTCTACCTGCATGGCGACATAGGTTTCTGTCTGCGAGGAAGGATCGACGCCCGGTTCTTCACGGTAGCCTGCCACTTTCCCCGGATCCGATCCGTTCTTCATGGTGCCGGGACCGTACTGGCCGCGCACAGCAAATTTTGTTACTTCTTCGGGCTGCAGATGATGGATGGATTCAAGCAGCTCCACCTGCTTGTTGCGCATGTGTTCGGCGCTGAAGGAGACGGGCGGCTCCATGGCAACGAGGGACAACATTTCTGCCATGTGGTTGGGCACCATGTCTCGCAGGGCGCCTGATTTTTCGTAATAGCCGGCACGTAACTCAACGCCTACAGTTTCGGCAGCAGTGATCTGGATGTTCTGGATATTCGAGCGATTCCAGAGCGGCTCGAAGACAGCATTGGAAAATCGGAAGACAGCGAGATCCTGAACTGTGTCTTTCCCGGCGAAGTGGTCTATACGGTAGATCTGATCTTCGCGCAGGCTTTGCTGCAAGTCGGTGTTGAGCTTTTTGGCTGATTCGAGGTCGTGACCGAAGGGCTTCTCGATCACAAGGCGACGCCATGCCTGGCTGTCTTCGGTGAGCAGGCCCACACGGGAGAGCTGCGCTGCCATGGTGGCAATGAAGCTCGGTGCGACCGCCAGGTAGAAGAGACGGTTGCCGGTCGCCTGCTTTTCTTTCTCTATGCGCTCGATCGACGTCTTCAGACTGTCAAAGGAGGCGGGCTGATCAAAGTTGGCCTTCTGATAGTGGGCCCGCGAGGTAAGCCAGGTGATGACGCTTTCATCCGCGTCGCTTCCCCAGTATTGCTTGAGCGTAGTTGCGATATGGCCCTGAAACTTTGCGTCGTCCCAGTCATCCATGGCGACGCCGAGCAGAAGGAATCCGTCCGGCAGAGTCTTAGTGGCTGCCAGGTTATAGATCGAGGGCAGCAGGAGCCGCTTGGTGAGGTCGCCGCTTGCCCCGAAGATGGTCATCAGGCAAGCGGGTACCTCAATTGAGTCAGGAGTGGAACCAGGTTGTTCTGGCGGCATGTAGGACTAGCTTTCCTTCTTCTCTTTGTGACCGCCGAATTGATAGCGCATGGCGGAGAGCAGCTTATTGGCATACACGGCATTTTGCTGCGAGGTAAATCGAGAGAAGAGCGCGGCACTGAGGACGTCGGCCGGCACGCCTTCATCGATGGCGGCACTGATGGTCCAGCGTCCTTCGCCTGAATCGGAGACTCGACCGCTGTAGTCGGCGAGATCGGGCGACTCGACGAGAGAGGCAGCGGTGAGATCGAGCAGCCAGGATGCGACGACGCTGCCGCGACGCCAGACTTCGGCGATCTCGGGGATCGGAAGATCATATTGATAGAGTTCAGGTTCGCGCATCGGTGCAGTTTCAGCGTCGGCTTCATTGACGGTCTTGCCCGCGTTGGCGTGCTTGAGGATGTTGAGGCCTTCTGCGTAGGCAGCCATCATGCCGTACTCGATGCCGTTGTGCACCATCTTGGTGAAGTGACCGGCGCCGGGAGGCCCGCAGTGCAGATAGCCTTCTTCGGCTGTCGTGGGCGCGGCCTTATCGCGTCCGGGGGTTCGATCGACGCTTCCGCGGCCTGGAGCAAGAGTTTTGAAGATTGGATCAAGGTAATTGACGGCTTCATCCGAGCCGCCGATCATCAGGCAATAGCCGCGCTCGAGGCCAAAGACACCGCCGCTGGTGCCGGCGTCCACCCACTTGATTCCTTGCGCGGCGACTGCCTTGGAGTGACGGATGTCATCGACATAGTGCGAATTTCCGCCGTCGATGATGATGTCGTGGGCTTCAAGGTGGGGCTTCAATTCCTGGACGGTTTTATCCACCACGCCTGCCGGCACCATGAGCCAGACGGCTCTCGGCTTAGGGAGCTTGGAGACCATGTCTTCCAGAGACGAAGAGCCAGTGGCTCCTTCCTTGACTAACGACTGCACAGCCTCCTGGCTGCGGTCATAGACGACACATTCATGTCCGCCTTTGATCAGACGACGCACCATGTTGGCGCCCATTCTTCCTAAACCCACCATTGCAATCTGCATCTTGCTCTCCTAGTCACCCTGATTTTGCGTGTGCAATCCAGAGCTGACTTCTACTCAGTCAACATAGTATCCAAAACATAGAGATGCCATGGATGGAGGGGAAGACCCCCCGAATCCGGGTGCTCCAAATTTGTTTAGCTTTTTACAGGGCTTTTCTGCCAGCAGCTGAGCTTACTGGAGAGAAGCTTACTGATGCGGCGGGGTGTGATCCAAGACACTTACCCAGGCTGAAAGCTCCTGCGATGACGTGATCTGTTTTTGCATGATTCCGTCGAAAAGCATACGCGTATGGACTGCCGCAAAAGGGAGGTTGAGCCTGCTTCCTTCCTTTTGTTCAGGGAGCTTCACGATGTAAGCAGGGCGATCATCAAACTGGCCATGGCTCGCAAGTTGATCTTCCCGGGTCCAGTCCGATGCCGACATCCAAAGCTGCCTAGTTCGCCATGAATGATCGCCCATGATGATGACGGCGGAAGGATCCCACTGGCCGCTTGCCTCGAGCAGAGTACGCACATGCGCCATATAGGAATCTGCCAGGGCGAGATTGTCGAGGTAGCTCGAGTCCCGTGTGGCGAAGCTGTGCGTGGCGCGGCTGTAGATACCGCCAGGATGCGGGATGGCCATGTGGATAAAGATGAAACTCATCGAGGGATCGCGAAGGATTTTGTCTGCTGCATCCGAGATCTGCCTGTAGTCCAGGATGTGCAGCTTGGCGAGCAGGTCCCCGGAAGTATCTCCAGTGGCGAAGGAAGATGGGAGATGGTTCATGAGCGAGGAGCTCAAGAGGAGCGGATTAAGAAAATTGCGCGCCAGCGACGCCCGCGAGAGCATCCTGTTTGCCGATAGCTCGTCGTAGGTCCAGTAACACTGGTCCAGGACCTGAGGAAGAATGCGGCAATATGGGTTATACCAGCCTGCGATAGCGGTCGCGTATCCGGCCTCGAGCGCATCATTAAAGACGGTGTCGTGAGCATCGAAGGCTTGCCATCGCCTGGTTTGCGGATTGTGGAGAGTCAGAGCATCCCCGCTCGAGGATGCATGTATCCCGTCAACGGGCACTCCGGAGATGAGAGACGGCATGACGATATCAGTCATGATGCCTGCGGGCCGTACGTTGGAAAATACGGTCGCCTGAGCGGCCAATTCATCAAAGGCTGGGAGCTTCAGACCCGGGTATCTTTGCCCGAATACCTGCTTGTAGGAGAGCTCGTCGAGCAGGATCCAGATGATGCGGGAGGGGCCGGCCTTAGGACTGCGAACCAGCGTCTCGGCAGCATGCAATTCCTGCCGGCTGTTGAGTCGCCTGGCCTGCCATCCGAACCATACAAGCTGGAGCAGGACCAGGCCACCACAGACAGCTACGACTAGAAGAACGTTCGTCGTAAGGCTTTGCAGCCGGCGGATCCGTGTTTCCCCCACCGAACTGAAGAGGACAAGGAAGAGCAGGAACAAGAGGATGCCGAGGCAGAGCAGACTGATGCTGATCCAGTGCGCCAGATGCCAGTCCTTGAACAGAAAAAAGCTCTCGGTGGCTGCCAGCGGAACGAAAACCATGGTGGCGGCCCAGATCGTCACTGCCAAGCGGCCTGGAAGCTGCGATGCAAAAAGCAGAAAGCTGAAGAGGGACCATATACAGAGGAAGTCCATCGTTGCCGGAATGAAGAGGGTGCTGACCGGGCCGCTCCAGTGATAGATCGCCGCGTGCGAGGGCGACACGAGCGGACCGACAATCCAGAAACAACAAAGGGTCGTCACGCCCAGAGCAGAGGTGATAGAGCGCAGCCATCGTTGCTTCATCGTTTCCTCAGGTGCAGGAGGATCCTTCCATTCCTGAGCGCCAACTCCTGTGCTGTCACGAAATATCGGGCGAAGGCGTGGCGGAAAGCACCCTCTGAAAGATGCTTGTAGAGTTCATCCCGGCCGCGCAGGATCTCAACAAATTTCGGATCGGCTGGTGGCACCCACTCGATGATGAGATGGTCTGTCGTGATCTCTTGGCACAAGGAGGCGACGAGATCCAGAGGTATCTGGCTGCCGATGAGCAGATGGTGCAGTACAGCCAGCATCAGGATGCTGTCGAATTGCCCCTTGGCGCGCTGGAGAAACGCACTATGCTCGTGATTCTGCCAGCCTGTCGCAGGCGTGGGATGGGCAATGTCGATGCAGAGCGGAAGGATGTTCCTGCCGGTTCCCTGCAGTTCGGCGCAGAAACGATCGACCGCCTGAAGGTCGGTGTCGATCGACACGACGGCTGCTCCCGTGTCCGCGGCGAGCCTGGAGTACGTGCCAGTGTTGCAGCCTATGTCGAGAACGCGCGCTGGACGATGCTGCGCGAAAACGGAAGCAATAAATTGTTGTTTATCGCTGTGATCTTTTGCGTTGTAATGGACGGCATTTTCAGCATAGCCGGACCATCTTGAGGACTGGCGGGAGGGCGTAGCCTTTCGCATGGCAGTCAGCAGGCCGGAGAGAGTGTTGCCGATGATCTGCTTTGTCAGGGAAGGATCGGACAGCGTCTTCGGCGCCATGCCGTCAGCGACTACGGAACTCCTTTTGGCCAGGAGATTCGGCAGAGTGACGGACGTGAGGGCGGGACGCCTGAATCTTCGCGTCCACGGCAGCGCGAGGTAGATCTCCTCTGGCTCGAAGCCGTCGCGACGGGACAGGACAGAATGCAGAGGCCATCCAAGTTGGGAGTAGGCCAGCATGGGAAGCAGGAACGTACGAACAAACTGGGCGTAGGCGTACCAGATCGGGCGGCTGAGATCTGCTTTTTGGATGGAAAGGATATCTACAAAGATGGGCTGAGTGCCCTGGAACAGGACGTTGAGCGGAGTCGCGTCTTTAAGTATCCATCCTTCTTTAAGCAGTTTTGTGCAGAGACCCAGGGTCAACTCTGCCGCAGCCAGCCACAGACTAGGCGGCCACTCTGCGGGATAGGAGATAAAGGCGATTCTGGGATGGCGCAGGACGAGTGGCTCGCTGCCACGGCCAGGATTGACTACTTCGCTCGCTACGATCTGACGCTGCTCGACGAGCCTTGCAGCCAGGGGGGTGGAGAGGAAGGCGAGGATCTCAGAGTCGTGCGGGGAATAGACAGTCCGGAGTACTCCCTCTGGCTTGATCTGCAGGCTGCCGGCGGGATCGCGAAATGTAGACTGCGAGGACTCGGAAGTAGAAACTTCCACCTACTCGGTGTTCCCGACGGATGAGGATTTTCCTGGTTTGGCTCGGAGGATCAGAGACTTGAGGCGTTTGCGGAAGTAGAAAAGTCCTCCCGTAAACATGGCGCTCAAGCTTTGAAACAGCAGGAGGCTCGAGCCGGGATCAGTATAGGCATACGCTCGCTGCTCCAGGGCCAAGCTCAGGGTGAAAGCCATCGCGCAGGTCACAGCAAAATACTTGATCCTCAGGGACATGTTCACCTTGCCTATCCGAGTCTTAAGACGTAATTAAGCTTAGCAGAGACGCACCTTCACAAAAAGAATCCTGACCAGCATAAATGGCGGCTTTCTAGATAGTTGGCACGTTGTTCTGCCAGAGGCTTGGACATCTCGCAGATTCACTTAGGTGAGGAAAGCCGGTGTTATTCAATGGGGACTTACATCCCTGATGGGCTTCCCTGCTTCCGGTACCGCGGCGTCATAATCCTCGCCGAGCAGCCTGGCGACGGTGGCCGCAAGCTGCGTTTGCAGTACAGGTTCTACATTCGTCCGTTCTCCCAGCGCAGGTGTGTCAGGCCCCATGAACGCCACCCAGATCTGCTTTGATTCCGGTAAGCCTGGCCACTTCTTTTCAGGAGAGGCAGCGGAGGGACCGTGATCCTTCCAGCTATCGACGCCTTCGCCGCGACCGTGATCGGGAGAAAAAACCAGCGTGGTTCTTCCACGGTACTCGGGCATCGCCTGTACTGTTTGCCAGAGTACGCGAAGGTATTCGTCGGCACGATGAGTGGCATTCAGATATTCCGCATAGTTGCCATCGTGGGCCCAGTCGTCTGTGTCGCCCAGCGAGAGGAAAAGGATGCGAGGTTTTTGCGACTTCAGGTATTCGAGCGCGGTGTAGAACGGGATCGGGTCGAAGGGCTCATCGTCCCAGAATCGCGGGGTTTCGGCTTTCTCATGATTGAGCAAGTCGAGGCGGGGTGTGACGGGCATGGTCGTCAGCGGATCATAGCCGGCATTGACCATTAGCCGGGAGCGAGGAGCATTGAGGATGAACGGCATTACATCCCAGGCCGCAAACGCAGCGATGCGATTATGGAAAGAATCTTTTTGGTTCAGCCATTCGAGAACTGTTTTGTTGGGATTTTCAACTTTATCGTTGCTGTTCACGCGGGGATCAGCAAAGCCGCAAAGTGTCTCGCTGTATCCGGGATAAGAGAAGTTGAGTGTGTTCGTGACATGCGCATCTGAACCTTTTGCCAAATTGCCGTAGAGCTGTCCCTGTTGAGCGACGACACTCCAAAGGAAAGGCATAAGTGCCGCACGCCGGTCGGTGATGGAATCACGGTAGTAGGTTTTCCTGAGTCGCTCGACATCCTTGACCTTGCCATGCTCCATGTTCATGATCGCGGGATCGGCGCCGTTGAAGACTTCCTGCCAGCGGAGACCATCGGTCATGACGTAGATGATGTTCTTTGTCTTGAGTGAGGAAGTTTGCGCAAAGGCAACGTGCAGAATGCAACCCAGGCAAAGCAGAAGAGCAGGCAGGCGACTTTTCATGCTTCTTATTAGATAGCAAGTAAATTACGCAGGCATGAACCAATTGACGACAAAGCTAATTACAAGCGCCTAAGTGCTCTTCAGCGACTTTCCACTTCGACAGGAGCGGTATCCGACTGGGTACGTGAAACCGGATCATGGCGGGCCACTCTGCTGGATGTAAATGCACGAACAAGGCGAGACCAGCTGCTGGTACTATGGCTGTCAACATAAGCCTTGCGTGCCGGCACGCGAACAGCTACTTCCGTTCCCACGCCTACCGTGCTGAGAAACTCAAGCTTGCAGCCGACGCTTTTTGCCCGTTCGCGCATGCCGATGATGCCCCAGTGCCCTTGATTCAGGCTGGCCTTGACACTGTCGGCGCTGACACCACAGCCATTGTCATAGCAGCGCAGCGATAACTGCTGTTCGCCGTACGTTATCTCGATCAGGACTTCTTTTGCGCCGGAATGGCGGATCGCGTTCGTCAGCGCTTCCCTTCCGATCGAATACAGTTCATCCTGAACCGCCGTCTGGAGGGCCCTTGGCTCGCCTGAAACAATCAGCCGCAAAGGCGACGGAGTGTCTGTTTCGAGCGCTTCTGCAGTCCTTCTCAAATGCCGTTCAAGCTCGCCGGGTGCCGAGATTTCTGTACGTAACTCCGTCACCTTCTCGCGACCTTCTTTAATCACGTGATCGGCACGATCGAGGGCGGCGGAGAGCATGGCTCGCACAGGTTCGCCTTCGGGTAGCTGTTCTGTTGCATAGTGGAAACGAAGGACGAGACCCTGGATTCCCTGCAGCAACGTGTCATGCAGATCGCGTGCAATGCGTACGCGCTCACGAGCCCGGTCTTCCAGTCTCCCGCGGACCCGTTCGGTGAGTTGCCGGACACGAACGCGATAGAGCAGCCACATCGCGCCGCATACAGATAACGCAGAGATCGCATAGAACCACGTGCTTTGATAGAAGGGAGGTTTAAGTATCAACTGTGGCCGGAAGGCGAGCTCACTCCACGGTCCAGTTCCTGTGGCTGCCCGTACTCTGAACCTGTAACTGCCCGGCGAAAGATTGGTGTAGTAGGCCTGGCGGCGGGTGCCGGCATCCTGCCAGTCCTTGTCCTGTCCTTCGAGCATGTACTGATAGCTCACGCGGTCCGGCGCATTCAGATCAATGCCGATGTAATCGAATTCGAGAGTCTTCAATCGTCGCGAACCTTCTTCGATCGACGCGGTATTTGAAAAAGTCAGAGGCGTACCGTTCAAGAGGATGGATTGAAGAAGCACTGCGGGTTCCGAGTGGGGTCTCTGCAGACGTGCAGGGTCCAGGGAGACGAGATGCCCTGAAGTCGCAAACCAGAGAACGCCCCTGCCATCGATAGCAGCCGACGGTGTGGGTTTATTCTGAGCCGGAGTACCGATCAGACCATCCTGCTCATTCAGGAGCCGGAAGTCCATGGGAGGCGAGCCCGGATCCTGCAGCGCAGCCTTCCACTGGTCACCTGGAATCTGGATCACGCCTGAGGCGGCATTGAGCCAGAAGTCGCCATTGTGATCCTTGACGATGCCGGATATGCCGCGCAGCAGTGCTGGTGAGCGCAGGTGCATTGCGTGGAACGCCTGGCCATCGAAATAAGCCAGGCCGTCGGAGCCTCCGACCAGGGTCACGCCATCTGCGTCATAGAAGGTGAAGATACTATTCAGATCCAGACCCTGACGAGCACCGAAGGTTCGATAGCCCTGCGCATCATTCAGCACAACCTGGTTGTGCGCATACCCGAGCCATACTCGTCCTCCGTCGCCCTTTACTAAAGACAGAGGCGATTCGTCAGGCATTCCTGGACTGTTGACGCGAGCCCACTGCCCGTCATAGCGCCACAGTCCATGACCTTCAAAACACGCAATCAAGAAACCCTGTGGATCTTTTCCAACACACCAGGTTTCTACATTTCTTGCGACCGGTGGGGAGTGGATAGTTGTCGGTGGTCCGCCATTTTCGGGATAGCGGTAGAAGTCGCGCGTGATCTGGTCGAGCAACCAGACTGACCCGTCGGTGTCCTGAAAGAGAGTGCTGCTCCCATGACCTTTTCCGTCGAATGAGAGTTGACCGCTGTGCAGCCGCATCAATGGCTTGTCCATATCATGCAGCCAGAGACCGCCGGTATGATCGACGAGCAACGCCGGGTAGTAATCGAATTTGACCCCGAGATATGGAACAAGACCCGTGTGGCGGAAACGGTCCAGACCCCGTGCAGTGCCCACCCAGATCGTCCCCTGGCTGTCTTCGATCACTGCATGGGTCTGCCCATCCGTGAGGCCATTCTCAGTCTTGAACTCTTCGGTTTTCTGAGAGGGTTTGCCGGGGTTCTGGATGCGCATCAGTCCGCCGAACTCGTTAGCGAGCCAGATGCTCCCGTCACTATCCACCATGAGTGTCGGCACTCCGGGAATGCGTACGGCATGGGTGCCCGCATCTTCGTTCAGCGGCCGAACATTCTTCCAGGCGTCACTTATCCATACTGTTCCGTCCGGCAGCTGCACAAATTGATTGACGACTCCGGGCGGAAGACTAATGGTGCTGAATTTATCGACTCCTCTTTTTAGTTCAAAGACATGACCTTTATCAGCAGTCCACAGGTTGTCGTCTCGATCAAAGAACAACGAGAACAAACCATCTGACACAAGGCCATGGTCTATCGAGAAGGTGTCCCAATGATGTCCGACAAGATGCACCATGACGCCGTCTGCAATGCCCCAGATAGACCCGTCGTGCCGGCAGACGAGTTGTTCGGTCGACTGGCCGACGAGTCCATTCTGCTTGTCGTAATTGACGATCGAACCGTTGTGCAGGTAGCTGATGCCACCCATTCGGTAACCGATCCAGAGACCGCCATCCGGAGCTGCGGCGAGGGCGGCGATATTGGAAGCGGGAAGTTTCGGATCGGCTGCTGTGAAAGGGTAAGACTGAAAGTCAGTACCGTCGAAACGAAACAAGCCAAAGCTGGATCCGATCCAGAGATAACCATCTTTGGTCTGGGCCAGGGCGGCGATGTCGCTGGGCGCACCGTCACGACGCGTCCAACTCATGTGCGAGAGATCCTCAAATGGCTGCGCCTGGACTGGAGGCGGCGTGCGCATTGTGCTCGCATGCCAACGCTGCGCGGAGACGCGTGGCACTATCTGGAGTAACAGGAGAAGCAAAAAAATAAAGGTAAGTCTGTAGTGGGCATAGGCCGGAGCCGGATGCATGCTCCAGGTGCTGGAACATCTGCCCTGCTGCTTCGCCGCAATAGCGTGCGGGCGGTCTTCCGGCATTGCAGTAGTCGCTCCTGCTTCTAGGTCCGAAAGCATTCTAGTAGGGCGCCTGATCATCCATTCTCCTCGTTCGCTTGTACCCACTGTTCTAAGCGTCGAAGAAGCCTCGTTTCATTGCGATCAATACGGCATGCGTGCGATCGTTAGCCTGCAGCTTGCTCATGATGCTTTTCATATGGCCCTTGACCGTGTCTTCACTGATCTTCAGGGTGTCGGCGACAATCTTGTTTGAACACCCCGCTGAAACGCAACGCAGCACATCGATCTCGCGGAGGGACAAGCGATCTCCATCGAAGTGCTCCGCGAGGTCCTGGGCGATCTCTGCCTGGATGCGCCGGCGGCCGCTATGAATATCGCGGATTGCCTGAACTAATTCCTTGCGCAGAGAACCTTTCAGAAGGTAGCCGTCGGCACCTGCCTGGAGAGCCCTTGCTGCCTGCATGTCTCCGGAATAGGTAGTGAGCACAAGCACGCGAGCGCTTGGAGCCAAACGTTTGATTTCGCTGGTAGCTTCAATCCCGTTCATGATCGGCATGTTTACGTCCATCAGTGTCACGTCCGGTTTGTGCTGGCGGAACATCTCCACGGCTTCGCGACCATTGGCAGCTTCTGCAACGACGACCATGTCTGTCTGGGCCTGGATTGCGAAGCTAATTCCATCGCGAACGAGAGGGTGATCATCGACAGAGAGGACCTTGATCAAGACGGCAGACGGCATGCGGTTCACCCGACTTGAGTATAGTCAGCAGGCTAAAAAGCACACCACCCAATAGGGGGGTCAGACAAAGGTAAAGCATTGCAGTCGAAGCTCGGCTATCAGGATTCCAGCGTTGGAAGCTGTCGCTTTTGTCTTTCAACCGAATAGTGATCCGAGCAACTCTAAAGAGCCTCCTGTTGATGACTCGTTCGAAGCTTTCGGGAAAATACCGAGGAAGCTAATCTCAGGATGTTCAATCGATATTTCCTGATTGCAGGCGTTCGAGAGTACTGGACACGATCGAGCGGATGTGAGCGAAACTGCTCACGCAGAAAGTCAACGGAAGCGCATGCTTGGATTGATTGATGATTTTCCGAGATGGTTCTCATCGTGCCTGGCCGGACATTGCTGACTTTCGAAGTAGTGAAAGTCTGACCTGGCCACTTACCAGCTAAGAAGAAAATTGGAGAGTCCATGACACGTGGGCAATGCAACAAATCTTCGACAGATAGCCATCTGTCAATCCTCAAGTTCCCCGTTATTGCCGGCACTCTCCTTATCAGCATGGTTGCACTTGCAGGCTGCGAAAGTAAGACACTCGCGGCGGCCGTTCCGCCCAGCTTGCCGGTGACAGTTATTCAGCTTGAGCCGACGGATGTTCCGGTTACGGGCGAGTGGGTTGGAATTCTGGATGGCTACGTCAATGCGCAGATCCAGCCACAGGCGAATGGATATCTGATTAAACAGGATTATCGTGAGGGCGGGCAGGTGGCCAAGGGGCAGGTTCTTTTTGAGATCGATCCGCGCCCTTTTCAAGCAGCTCTCGATCAGGCTTTAGGCCAACTGGAGCAGGCCAAGGGGCAGGTGGCCCAATCACAGGCGCAACTTGGCCTGACCATTATCAATGTGAATCGTGACACTCCTCTAGCTGAGGCGCGGGCCATATCACAGAGCCAGTTCGATAATGACACGCAGCAGAAAGCGCAAGTGGAAGCAGCTGTCCGCTCTGCCAAGGCCAACGTCGCGGCTGCTGAGGCTGCAGTTGAAACTGCGAGATTAAATCTCGGATTCACCAAGGTTCGCTCGCTCATCAGCGGGGTTGCAGGCCAGGCAACTTTGCAGGTCGGCAACCTTGTGAACACGCAGTCTGTACTCACGTCGGTTTCACAGCTGAATCCTATCAAGGCTTACTTTTCTATCAGCGACAGCGCTTATCTCACTCTCGTGCAGCGCGCGCACTTGGGAGGCGGAGATCTGCTGAAGAACGCCTCCAACGTTCCTCTTACGCTTACTCTGGCGAATGGAGGAACGTATCCGGAGAAGGGCCACATCGTTTTCGTCGACCGCCAGATCAACTCTCAGACAGGGGCGATCCGAGTTGCAGCGGCGTTCCCGAATGCCGGCAATGTCTTGCGCCCGGGTGGGTTCGGTCGTATCAAGGCAGAGACGCAGCTGCAGCACCATGCTCTGCTGATCCCCCAGGTCGCGATACAGGAAACGCAGGGCTTGGAACAGGCGTTTGTAGCAGGCAGCGATGGAAAAGCTCACCTCGTCACGCTGAAGCTTGGTCCGCAGGTGGGAACGAGCTGGCTTGTCGAAGACGGCATTTCTGCCGGCGCCAAGGTCATCATCGACAACCTGCAAAAGCTCTCTGAAGGCAGACCTGTCACGCCCCACGAAAGTTCGGCTGCAGCAGCGACTAATCGAGTCAGCACGACGGACGGGCAATAATCATGTCCAAGTTCTTTATCCATCGACCGATTGTTGCAATTGTCATTGCGATATTGACTGTGATCCTCGGCGGAGTCACGCTGTTGTCGCTACCCACTTCCCTGTTCCCCGACATTGTTCCGACGGAGATCCTGGTTACTGCTACCTATCCTGGAGCCGATTCGAAGACGCTTGCGCAAGCTGTCGCCACGCCGATTGAGCAGCAGATGAATGGCGTCGACAACATGATTTACATGAACTCGGTCAGCGCTAACAACGGCGTGGTTCAGCTTTTTGTAGACTTCGACGTCAAGACTGATCCGAATATCGACCAGGTGCTGTCGCAACTCCGCGTCGACCAGGCCCAGTCGCAGCTTCCTGCGCAGGTGACGACGGCTGGTCTCACCGTGCAGAAGGCGATTACCTCGCCGCTGATGCTGATTGCGGTGAACTCACCCGGCAACAAGCTCAGCCAGGACTTTCTCACGAATTATGCCATCATCAATCTTCAGGATCAGATAACGCGCGTCAAGGGCGTGTCCCGTGTGCAGACCTTCGGCGGCCAGTATGCGCTGCGCATCTGGGTCGATCCGAATAAGCTTGCGCAGCTAGGAGTGACGGCACCTGAAGTAATAGCGGCGATTCAGGTTCAGAACAATGTGAACCCAGCAGGTCAGATCGGTGCGGAACCGATACGGAAAGGCCAGCAGTTTACCTACACCGTTCGTACAGAAGGCCGCCTGGTTACGCCGAAAGAATTTGGCGACATCACTCTTCGTGCGAACGCGGATGGCTCGGTACTGCATCTATCGGATGTCGCTCGCGTCGAACTTGGAGATCAGGCTTACGCCATCTCCGGGCGCTACAACCAGAATCCTTCCGGCGTTATGGCAATTTACCAGTTGCCAGGTTCAAACGCGGTCGCGACTGCAGCAGCCGTGAATGCCCGCATGAAGGAGCTTGCCAAAACATTTCCCAGCGGCATCTCGTACGACGTCCCTCTCGACACAACCAAGGCCGTGAGTTCAGGAATCCACGAGATTATTCTCACGCTGTTTGAAGCGCTCGCGCTGGTTGTGATTGTTGTCTTCATTTTCCTGCAGGGCTGGCGGGCGACGCTCATTCCGCTACTCGCAGTACCGGTCTCGCTTATCGGAACCTTCATCATCTTTCCGCTGCTTGGATTTTCCATTAACACCCTGTCGCTCTTCGGCCTCGTGCTTGCGATCGGACTGGTCGTAGATGACGCCATCATCGTGGTGGAAGCAGTGGAACACCACATCGATGAAGGAATGGACCCGAAGGCCGCGACTATCAAGGCCATGGAAGAAGTTGGAGGCCCGGTCACTGCGATCGCGTTGATTCTTGCAGCCGTGTTCATACCGACAGCCTTTATTCCGGGGATTACCGGCCGTCTCTATCAACAGTTCGCGGTAACGATCGCAATTTCGGTGCTGATCTCGGCTTTCAATGCGCTCACACTCTCGCCGGCATTAGCATCTCTGCTTCTGAGACCGAAGAGCAAGGAAGAGAAGCCCAGCCTGCTTGGTAGAGGCTTCGCGCTCTTTAATAGATTCTTCAAGCGAACGACCGAGAGCTTCGTGCACACCTCGGATGTGCTGATCCACAAATCATACCTAGCGATGCTTGGTATCGCTGTCGCGGCAGTCCTGTGTGTCTTTCTGGGTAAATCACTTCCCGGCGGATTTCTGCCTACAGAAGATCAGGGCTACATGTTTCTTGCGCTGCAGCTTCCGGATGGTGCCTCGGCTCAGCGCACGGACGCTGCTCAACAGCGCATCACCACAGCGCTGTTGAAGACACCGGGCGTTCAGGGTGTCATCGCTGTCACCAACTTTTCGCTTCTCACGCAGGTACAGAGTACAAATCAAGGTTTCTTCTTCGTCGCACTTAAACCATGGGCGGTGCGCAAGAGCAAGCAGGAGCAACTTACTTACATCACGGCCAGCCTGGGTAAACAGCTTGCTGCAAATCCGGACGGGATTGCGTTCGCATTTCCACCGCCTTCGATTCCGGGTATCGGCACGTCCGGCGGCGTGACCATGGTGATCGAGGATCGTTCCGGCAAGGACGATCCGGACATTCTTACCAAAAACCTGATGGTTTATCTGGGTGCGATCAGTAAATTGCCAGAGGTCGCCGCCGCGTTGCCTTCCTATTCACCTGCAGCTCCACAGCTGTTTGTGAAGGTGGACAAGGATAAAGTTATCCAGCAGCAGGTGCTGCTGGCCGATGTTTACACCACCATGTCCACATTTATGGGCGGCTACCTGGTCAACTACTTCAACCGTTTTGGCCGCCAGTGGCAGACCTACGTGGAGGCCGAGGGCTCCTCTCGCACCGACATCAAGAACATCAATCAATTTTATGTTCGGAGCGCGAATGGAGGCCAAGTTCCGCTGGACTCTCTGGTCAACGTCCGGAAGATCACTGGCCCGGAATACATCTTCCGCTTCAACGAATTTAATGCAGCACAGGTGAACATTACTGCCAAGCCGGGCTATAGCTCCGGGCAGGTGCGCGCCGCCCTGGAGAAGACATTTGCTGAGACCATGCCGCCTGGTGCCGGGTTCGACTATTCCGGAATTTCGTACCAGGAGGACCAGGCGCAGAAAGGTGTCCCGACTTATGCTGTCTTCGGCCTGTCGCTGCTCTTTGTATTCCTGATCCTGGCTGCGCTGTATGAATCCTGGACGCTGCCATTCAGCGTGCTGCTCAGTACCCCGGTCGCCATCCTAGGCGGATATGTTGCGCTTCATGTCCGCTCGTTTGAGAATGACATTTTTGCCACCATCGGTGTGGTGATGCTGATTGGTCTTTCCGCCAAGAATGCCATCCTCATCGTCGAGTTCGCTAAGACCAATTACGAATCCGGTATGTGTATCTCGGACGCGGCGCTCAGCGCGGCTCGTCTCCGCTTCCGCCCCATCGTTATGACTGCGCTTGCATTTGTTTTCGGCTGCCTTCCACTGTGGGTCGCTACTGGAGCCGGTGCGTCTTCAAGACGAATCCTTGGCACGACTGTTATTGGCGGCATGTTTCTTTCGACTGCTATCGGGCTGATCTTTATTCCGGTTACGTTCTCGGTGGTTGAGTACCTTTCCCATCGATACACCCGAGGCGGAAAAGGCACGACGATGGACTCAAAGTCTGACTGCGATCCAGTTGCAGCAGGAAAAGCCGCAGGAATCAAGCCACTACCCCTGGCTCCGGTTCCGGAAGGACGTGCATGAGAAGTCCGACCAGGCTCTATCTCGCAGTCGTCGCCATCTCTTCTGCAGGCTTTCTAGCCACGGTGCTTGCGGGCTGTACCGTAGGTCCCAAATACAAGCGGCCGGTCTACCAGGTGCCCGCCGCCTACCGCGGAGCTAACGACACGCCCGTCGCAACTCCGGCGCAGAGTTCACTGGGCGATGAAGAGTGGGCGCAGGTATTTCGTGAGCCTGAACTACAGACGCTCATCCGTGCTGCGCTGCTTGACAACTACAATGTGCGCATCGCAGCCCAGCGCGTGGCAGAGCAGCAGGCGCAGGTGCAGATAACACGGTCACAGGAGTTTCCTACGTTGTCCGTGGGAGGAACAGGCGTTGGTGCATCATTCAACGCATCTTCTCTGGGTTCAGGCAGTGGTACGAACGGCATTTCGAGCCCGGTCTCCTTCGGTTCGTTCAACCTGTCGGCCGCATGGACACCAGACTTCTGGGGTCTTTATCGTAAACAAACGCAGGCTGCCCGCGCCCAACTCCTTGCTCAGGTCTGGGCTCAGCGAGCCGTCCGCCTTTCGCTTGTGCAGAGCGTGGCCAGCACCTACCTGCAATTGAGGGCACTCGACCAACAGCTTGCGATCAGTAAAGAGACGCTTGCTTCGCGGCAGGACTCGGTCAATCTCACCAGAAGGCTAGCAGACGGCGGTGCAGCACCGCTCTCCGATCTTCGTGAGGCCGAAGCGCTTCTTTATGCCGCGACCTCGCAGATCCCGCAGCTGGAGGAACAGATACAGCAGCAGGAAAATGCCATGAGCCTTCTGCTCGGCAAAAATCCGGGATCGGTAGCGCACATCGATCCCAATGCACTCACTCCAACGCCGCAGGATCTTCCCACCGGCCTTCCAACGCAGCTTCTGGAACGGCGGCCGGATATCCAGCAGGCTGAAGCTACACTCGTTGCAGCGAACGCGGAGATCGGGGTTGCACGTGCACAGTTCTTTCCGCAGCTTTCCATCAGTGCCTCAGGTGGAATCGGCGGTGACAGCCTGTCCAGCATCTTCAGTCCCGATGGCAAAACCATCTACGGTCTTGGTTCGCTGGTGCAGCCTCTGTTTGAGGGTGGAAAGCTGCGTGGTCAATTGACTATCGCGAAGGAGACGCAGAAAGAAGACGTTCTCGCTTATCAGCAGACCATTGCCACAGCTCTTCACGATGTTTCGAATGCTCTTATCTCACTGAACAAGCAGCGTGTTTACCGCGAGCAGCAGGAAAAGCTTGTAGCTGCCACGCAGGACGCGACTCGACTTGCCCGGCTCCGTTACCAGGGCGGATCCACTGCTTACCTTGAAGTGCTCACCACCGACACTAATCTGTTCAACGCACAACTGAGCCTCGTCTCCTCACAACAGGCAGAAGCCCTTACCCTGGTTCAGCTTTACAGCGCCCTGGGCGGGGGTTGGCAGTGATGTTGCGCATCCGTTCCTGGGCAGAGTAGGTGAAAGATGACAATTTTCCTGGGCATTTTCGCAGTCCTCGTGGTGACATTGCTCGCTCTTCTACACGTGAAGAGAACTCGCGATCGAAGAGAGATTGACGCCTACAGTATTACACCGGAAGAGTTGCACCAGCTGATGGATTTGAAGCAGGAGTTTCGTCTCTACGATGTGCGCCAGCCGCTCGATCTTCTCGCTCATTCGATGGTCATCCCGGGAAGCCAGAGAATAGCTCCCTTCGACCTGAAAAGGTATCCATCACTGATCCCGAAAGATGAGGATGTCATCGTGTACTGCACATGTCCGTCAGACAACACTGCTCATCTCGTCATCCGGCGGGCTCTCTCGCTGCAGTACACCCGCGCTCGCCTGCTTCGCGGCGGGCTCGACGCCTGGCGTGCGAAGGGCTACACGACAGAACCATTTACCACTCCGTTTCGTCTCGAGACTGCCAGAGCTATCGTCTAACGACAGGCGTCCAACGCGAAGCGGATGCCTGATGTGGATCACTCCCGGACCGACCTGGCTGCCGGGTGATCGAGACACGCTGGTTCCATACACTCAGATAAGCTGGTGCATACGATCGAGAGTTGAGGATTGACATGAGGTCAGTCCGACCGGCGAGGAGAAAGTACGGATGAAGAAGAAAGCGGGCATCGGAGCGCCCATCATGGTGCAGGCAGGAGCGCTTGCCCTTCTTGTTTCAGGTCTCAGCGTAGACGGACAGTCTACGTCAATGAGCACTGCGGGTCGCCTTGCATTGATGCCACTCCCGCGCACTATGACTTCCGGAGAAGGCGCTCTTGTTGTGACACCTGCGGGCGGGGTAGCTTCATCCTTCACAGTCAAGTACATGAACACCCATGACAGCCGGCTGGAAGGAGCAGTCATGCGGGCAGTCTCACAGCTGGACCGCACCTGCGGCGGAGACGTGAGGCGATCCGTAGTGAACCACGCCGATGCGACCAATGCATCTTTGAAGATCAAGGTGCAGGCTCCGGGTGAGGCGGTGCAGACGCTGGATGAGGATGAAGGCTACCAGTTAACCGTGGACGAGCAGTCGGCCACTTTGACCGCGGCAACTGACCTGGGGGCGATGCACGGATTGCAGACCCTGCTCCAGCTTGCGACAAACGAGCGAGGCGCCTGCGTGCTGCCGGCGATCTCGATTGACGATGCACCGCGGTTTCGCTGGAGAGGCTTCATGCTGGATGTGAGCCGGCACTTCGAGCCAGTGACAGTGATTGAGCGGACGCTGGATGGGATGGCTGCTGCGAAGCTGAATGTGTTTCACTGGCACCTGAGTGACGACCAGGCATTTCGCGCTGAGAGCAGGAAATTTCCCAAGCTGACAGATGTGGCTTCCGATGGCCACTTCTACACCCAGGATGAAATGCGCGCCGTGGTTGCCTACGCGCGGGAACGCGGCATTCGCGTCATCCCGGAGTTCGATATGCCGGGCCATAGTACGAGTTGGATCCTGGCCTATCCCGAACTGAATGCAGATGCACACATTACTCAATTACCGGTCGTGTACGGTACGCCCACCGCGGTCCTTGATCCCACGCGAGAAGGCACTTATAAGTTTGCGGATGCGCTGGTGGGCGAGATGGGCAGGATTTTTCCTGACGCCTATTTTCATATCGGTGGTGACGAGGTGCAGGCTTCGGCGTGGACATCGAATCCGCGTGTCATGGCTTGCATGGCGAAGAAGGGCTTTGCCACGCCGGCAGCATTGCAGGCCTACTTCAACCAGCGACTTGAAGCAATCCTGAAGAAGCATAAGAAAACGATGCTGGGCTGGGATGAGATTCTCGACCCTGCGTTGCCGAAGACGATCGTCATCCAGAGCTGGCGAGGAAAAGAGTCGCTAGCCGGAGGCGCAAGCCAGGGATACCAGGGCATCCTCTCCGCGCCCTACTACCTCGATGCGCAGAAAAACTCCGCGCAGATGTTTCTGGATGATCCCATCCCGGCGGATACGACAATGAGTGCTGAACAGCAGAAGCTGATCCTTGGCGGCGAGGTATGTATGTGGGCCGAGCAGCTGGATGCTGAGACCTTAGACTCTCGTGTGTGGCCGCGCACCATGGCCATCGCCGAACGATTCTGGTCGCCGCAAACAGACAGAGTTGTTTCAGATATGTATCGCCGGCTCCGGGTGAACTCCTTAAGGCTGGAGGATGTAGGTCTAACGCACATCAGCGGACCAGCGGCATTACGACGTAACCTGCTGCTGGTGGATGATCCTGAAGCGCTTGACCTGTTGGCTTCCCTGCTGGAACCGGTGAGCTTCCATGAGCGTTCTGCGAATCAGCATACGAACGGACTCACGTCTTTAAACCGCATAGTCGACGCGGTCGTGGCCGATCCGCCATCTCGCCAGCAACTCGCCGGCGATGTCGATGCATTAGCCGGAGATGTTGCGCTGCCACAGTCGACGACGGATGAGGAACATCGCGTGGATGTGAGTGGTGACGTGGCAATGGGCGAAGTTCCTTCGCGCGAAGCGGCGATCGGCCAGCTTCGGCAGCAGTTTCTATCGTGGCAGGCAGTGCAACCGCGATTGCTGAGGGACGCGCAGCAGACACCGCGACTGAGCGATATCCAGACAAGGGTGGAGCAGCTTGGTGAGCTTGCCGGCGTGGGCTTGTCGGCGTTGACCTATCTTGAGACTCACACTGTGCCTCCAGCCAACTGGCAGGCGCAACAAATGATGGTTCTCGACAATGCTGAAAAGCCTTCGGCGCTGGTGCGCTTTACATTCCTCTCTTCCATGCGAAAGCTGGTTGTGGATGCTGCACAAGGTGAAACACACGGCACGCAGTGAGGCCTTTCAGTACAGCAGGTACTGCTTGCGCAGAGTCTCGAACCGCTGGATTCCCGGCACCCATTGCTCCGCGATGCGGCGTGGGTCCTCTCCTGCATCCACGGCTTCAAGGCTGGACTTATTCACCATCAGAGTGTCAAGGCCGGCAAGCTTGTAGTTCGCTGGATAGAGGCTATGCAGTGCGGAAGCTATTTCGAGACCGGCTTCCGGAGCGTCGAGCGCATCTCGATCGGTGACCACAATGTTGACGCCTCCGCAGACCTGATGGGCATAGACGGAAGTCTCCGGAGTGAAATGAATTGGAACAAAGCGGACGCCACTGATTTCGCGAGCATTGAGATAGCGAGAGAGAGCCGAGGCATCGATCCAGGGTGCACCGATCAGCTCGAAGGGAGTATCCGTTCCGCGGCCAACAGAAATGTTGGTGGCTTCAATCATGCCGATGCCAGGGTAAAGCGTCGCCTCGGTAAGGCTGCGCATGTTGGGCGAAGGATTAATCCAGAGCAGACCGGTGGAGTCGAACCAGTCTCCACGCATCCAGCCGTGCATGGGGATGACGGTCAGCATGGCTCCGAGATGTCGCCCGCTGTTGAACATGCGGGCCAGCTCGCCGATGGACATGCCGTGGCGAATGGGCGTCTGCCAATAGTCAACAAACGAAGTCCTGCCTTCGTCGGCAACAGGCCCCTGCACATAGCTGCCCCCCAACGGGTTCGGGCGATCCAGTACATAGATAGGCTTGTGGGCCTTCGCTGCTGCTTCAAGAAAATACCCGAGTGTGCTCTCGTAAGTATAGAAGCGCACGCCGATGTCCTGAATGTCGTAGACAATCGCATCGACACTGCTTAGCGCCTGATCGCCCGGCCTTCGTTGAGCGTCCGTATTGCCATAGACACTGTAGACAGGGGTTCCAGTGGCAGCGTCCTGCGTATCGCCGATGTCGGTTGAATCCAATTTGCCGGCTATGCCGTGTTCCGGACTGAAGATGGCTGCGAGCTTGATGGCGGGCGCATGGGCGAGTACATCGGCAGTGCGAGCACCTGCGGCATCCACAGCGGTCTGGTTAGTGACCAGGCCGATGCGGAGGGGATGATCGGCAGCGGCATGGAGGGCCCGGAACTCGTCCGACTCCAGCATATCGATACCCGTTTTTACTTCTCCATTGCGCGTCAGGATGCGCCGCTCAGCCATCAACGCTTCGTTGTAGCCGGTGATGCGCACCAGCCGCATCCTGCTTTGCTCGTTCGCGTTAAGTTTTAGCGAGGCTGCCACGGCTGTCGCTACTCGGGAGCGAAGCGACGCGAGGGATTTGCCGCCGCGCGGATGCACGGCGTTCGTAAGAAGGATGATGTAGGTATCGCTTGTCGGATCGATCCAGAGAGAAGTTCCTGTGAAGCCGGTGTGGCCGTAGGAGCCGATTGGCAGAAGCTCGCCGCGGTTCGCCGAGAAGGGTGAGTCTAGGTCCCATCCCAGGCCGCGCAACGAAGCAGCGGTCGGAGGTTGCTGAGGCGTAGTCATCTTCTCGATCGCGAACGGATTGAGAACTCCCTTGCCATTCAGGAGCACCTGCGCAAACCTGGCAAGATCATCCGCGGTTGAAAAGAGTCCAGCGTGCCCGGCGACGCCATCCATGCGACGTGCTGTCGGATCGTGCACAGTGCCGCGCAGCATGTTGCCCTGCTCGTCATATTGTGTGGGTGCTGTGTGCGGAAGCCATGCTGTCGGCGGTAGAAACCGGGTCTGGTGCATTCGAAGAGGCGCGAAGATCTTATCTTCGGCGTAGCGATTTAATGACGTGCCGCTGACTTTCTCAACGACGAAACCCAAAACTTCAAAGTTGATATCGCTATAGAGGAAGCGCGTGCCTGGTGGATGGATCGGAGTTTGCTGCATCGCCCGGTCGAACGCTGCCTGGCGTCCGTGCCAATCGGACTTGAGGTCAAGGTCCGGAGCGAGGCCGGAGTAATGCGTCAGCAAATCTCGGATAGTGATGTTGGCCTTCCCACTTTGTGCAAACTCAGGCAGGTAGGTCGAGACAGGATCGTTGAGCCGGATGCGCCCCTCCTGCCAAAGCTGCATGACGGCGGTAGTGGTAGCGATGCATTTTGTTAGAGACGCGAGATCAAAGATCGTCCCTGCTGTCATGCGTTCGCGTACCGGCTCGATCGAACGATACCCGAACGCTTTCCGGTAGACTACTCTGCCGTGATGCCCGACCAGCACCACACCACCGGGAATGGTCTTGCTGGCGACCGCATCCTGCATGATGAAATCGATCAACCGTAAGTCATCGCGTGACACAGGATTTGCAGACAATCGCTGTCCGGACGAGCCCTGGACGAAAATGAGCAAAAGCAGGAAGAGGACAGGTCGAGCTGACAACGAGCGCTTTGTCATGGGGCAACAATTCTAAGCGAATGTCGTGGTTGCATGCCGGTCTTGCCATGACAGCAGAAGAAACGGACGGGTATCGATAGGAAGAATGCTGCGACCTCCGCGTGAGAGAGGTCGCAAGTAAACGGAATGTTCCTAGTCGCCGAGCTACCTTGTTTCATACACTGCAGACGCAAGAGAGGTTGTTATCCGTATGAGCAGTTAGAAGATCAGCTTGGCTCCCAGTTGAATCTGGCGCGGGTCGTGAGCACTCGTGACAGTTCCGAATGTTGCCTGGTCTGCATTCGTGCCGATGGCATCGAAGTTGGTGTGATTGAAGGCGTTGAAGAACTCCCCTCTGAACTGAAACTTCGCGCGCTCTCCGAAACTCACGTTCTTGATAGCGGAAAGATCCCATAGCTGCAGTCCAGGGCCCAGCAACGCTCCTGTCGGAGAACTGCCGAAGTGGCCAATTGCGTCGCCGAAAGAGGCTTGATTAAACCATTCTGTTTGCTTCTTCACCAATTGAACGGGCGAGAGCTTGTCCGGCCGCGGAGCGATACTGCTGACATCGATATTGATGCCGCCTGGATAAGTCCCTGCAACACAGCCCGTAGTTGCACCAGCAGGAGTCTGGCAATCGAAGTTGTCTGCGGCCTGAGTAATGGTTTGGGATTGGCCGGAGAAGACTTCGGTGATGCCGGAAACTTCCCAACCGCCGAGCGCATGCCCGACGAGGCCATGCTGCTGCTTGTAGAACGGCAATTCGTAGACATAGTTCGCTACAAATGTCTGCGGCTGGTTGAGCGTGGAAGGACCGTAGTCAAGTCGGGGATTGTAGGTGTTGTAGGTACCGGTGCTGCGATCATTCGACTGATCCGTCAAGGTCTTGCTCCAGGTATAAGCAATACCGAGAGTGAGTCCATGCTCGCTGCGATGGTTGAGGGACACTTGTAGCGAATTGTAGTTGCTGATGTACTCCGAGAGACGAGAGGCAAACCAGGAGTATCCTGCATACGGCACAACGGCCGTTACATATGCACCTGGGTTCGAGGCACGCGCGCCAAGCGTAGGTTGGTTGATGTCCCGCTCGCCAAGAAGATGCTTGCCCTCCGAGCCGACGTACGCCATTTCGAAAACAGTATTCGGCAGGATCTGATCCTGTGCGGACAGGTTGTAGTCCACGTACGAAGGGTTCTTCAGGGTTGGATCGCCCGTGGACGTGATGTGATTTGGAGAAAGCGATACGCTTGACGATCCGGCGAGGGGATGATCAAACTGCGTGTTGGTGATGGTTGCTGTCTGTACCAGCGGTGGATCCTGGAAGGCGTTCTGCTCCCAGATACCATTCAACATGCGGTCATAGAAGATACCGAAGCCTCCGCGAATAGACATTTTGCCATTGCCACGCGGGTCGAACGCAAAACCCACACGCGGTGCAATGTTGTTCTTCGGATCGGGAT
>CAZZUX010000037.1:12508-31299 GCA_964657395.1 uncultured Ktedonobacteraceae bacterium | reverse complement strand
TCGTTGGGCTCATAACCCAAAGGTCGTTGGTTCAAATCCAACCCCCGCAACCAATCAAATCAAGATTCCCGAAGTCTGGAACTACCGGCAGACTGCATAAAAAGCCCTAGAGAAAGGGTGGAGTTTAGGCGCTCGCTTTAGACGGCTTGAGCACCCCGACAACTACACCTGCTTCGGCTTTCCCGACGTGCAGCTCGCAGCTACTTCGCCGTCAGCCATCCCAGCTCGGAGGCGTGGGCGAAGCACTCCCTGATCTTTGCAGCCTGCTCCAGTGCCGGTAATTTACTTTCGCTCATGGCGCTTTCCACCACGCTGGCAATCGGGTTGCCCTCCTGAATCGCCGTCAAAAGCAGGAAAGCTTCTCGATCGATGCGGCGGTAATACACAGAGTTCTGATACCTGTGCACCGCGAGATAGGTCGGGCATCGTTCAAGTCGCGGAGCACGGACGCGCTTCGACTCTCTCCGCGCGCTTACTGCATTGCTGACAATGTCGGTTGCAGGCTTGTTTTTGTGCACTGCTAAGACCACTTCATCCACAGCGTAACGCAACGCCAGTAGCTGGAGATGTGGCTGAAGCGCGAGCACGCTGGTCGGCAATAAGCTGGAGAGTTCAGTTGCGTCGAGAGGCGTCAACGCAGGACGATCGAATGCTTCAATATAGGCCCACTCCAGGCGCGCCACGTCTACAGCAAGCTCCTGATGGACTCCGGCAAATTCAGGATGCATCGCAAGCCACGAAGGCAACTTCGCTCCGAGATCACGAAGAGTGAAGGAGGTCGACGGATTCTCTTTCAGGTAGGCCAGGATGAGCGCCTCGCATCGCTTATGGCCGACAACCGCGCTCAACGCGGGAAAATCCTCGGTCGCCGCGCCGATGACGCGGAACCAGTATTGCCGGTTGTAGATCTCCAGACGTTCGAAAGAGGAGAGATGCTGATTCGGTTTGATGTACCAAGCGGCTGTCTCTTCCACCGGTGTTCCATCGAGATTGACATCCTGCATGGTGAAGTCGATCGTAAGAGGCCGACAAACGTCCTCCGCCATGCGACGTTGAAAATCGAGAAGATTCATACCAGGGCCGCTTCATGCCGCTTGACTGCCGCGGAGGCCTGGAAGCTCGACAGGTGAAGATTAGCTTTTAGGGCTTCTCTATGCACTTCATCAAACGAAGGTATGTCGTCGTCCCATTCGAGCAACGTAGCAGTTGGGCCGATGCGTTCTATCGCGCGTGCATACATCTTCCAAACAGGATCGAGCACCGGATGGTCGTGGGTGTCGAGGGTATACTTCTCAAATCTTGAATGACCCGCTATGTGGATCTGCGCTACGCGTTCGGGATCGACCGCATTTACATAATCCATCGGATTGAAGCCGTGGTTCTGTGACGAGACATAGATATTGTTGACGTCCAGTAATATCCCGCAGTCAGCGGCATGAACGACTTCGTTCAGGAACTCCCATTCGGTCATCTGCGACTCATGAAACTCAGCGTAGCTACTGACATTTTCAACAGCGACAGGAATCTCCAGGAAATCCTGTACCTCGCGGATACGCGAGGAGGTCGTTTGGATCGCTTCAAACGTGTAAGGCAACGGAAGCAGATCATGCGTGTAGCGTCCATCGACGCTGCCCCAGCATAAGTGGTCCGAGAGCCAGGGTGTTTTGGTGCGCTTCGTAAGTTCTTTCAAGCGCTTCAGGTGATCCCGATTGAGCGGCTGCGCAGAGCCGAAGTACATCGAGACACCATGCTGGATGACCCTGTATTGGTCTAGGATTCGATCGAGAATTGTAAGTGCGCGACCACCACCAACCATGTAGTTCTCGGAGATGATCTCGAACCAATCCACTGCTGGCTTCTCAGACAGGATGTGGTCATAGTGAGGAACTCGCAGTCCAATACCAACACCGTATTCTGTAAACGCGTTGAATCTGTTCGCGGGCATGGTCCCATCCAAGATGTGTTGAAGATAAGAGTGAAGATGCTGGAGGCCTGCAAGACAACGCGGGCCTCCAACACAGCGGATTAGCTCTTTGGAGGCGTCGAGCCATCGGTTGCGCAGGCTCCCTTTCCCTTGCAGCTGTTCTTGCCCGCGTGCTTCGCATCGCCGCCGCCCTGGCCCTTGCAATCGTTCTTACCTTTGCAGGAGTGCTTGGCGGTGTCAGGAGTCTGATCCTGCGCGATCAGGAGCACGCCGGCGTGTGCTGACGAAGCAGCGTTCTGTCCCGTGGTCTCTGCGTTGAGGCGAACGGATGTACCGCCAAGCAGCCCGGCGAAGGCGGCCGCGAGGGCCAGATTCTGTGCAGTGTTGATTTTCATTGTAAACACCTTTCATGGTTAGGCCGCAATCGCACCGCGGACGTGATGATGGCATCAGCTTTACTGAACAAAGCCGTGGAAGCTCGTGTCTCAAGTATCTGGTGGAGGCTGTACAACTTGGTTCAAACGTGAGAGCGGTACGCGCGGCAAAGGATACAAGCTTTCTTTGCTGCAGAAACGCTGTACTGAATTGCGATCGCGGTTAGACGCTCATCGCTTTCCTCAAACCACAATACGCATCGTCGCTGGCCATCAGCATTCCATCGGGAAGACACCATTCTTCCTTGCACTCTAACTATCTCGATGCAGCTCTCGGCTTAGTTTGGCCTGCGCTTGTAACTATTCGCAGTGTCGCGTCTCTAACGCGTTGATGGCCTCACCGGAGAAGGTCTATGGCGTAGCACGCCGCGACTCCGGAGGTCCGACGGGATTGCATGAAACGCTTGATCGCGATGTACGGTGAAGTAGCAGGATTGTTGTCCCATCTCCAATCGCCTTTTCTGCTCGCTGTACGGCTGTACTGGGGCTGGCAATTTGCCCAGACCGGCTGGGGCAAGATGCATCACCTTGCAAAGATCACTGCGTTCTTCATGAGTCTTAATATCCCTCTTCCCTCGTTCAATGCGCACTTCATTGCCGGACTCGAGTTCTTCGGAGGAATTCTTCTGATCTTCGGTCTTGGAACAAGGTTGGTAGGCTTTCTCCTGGCTGCTAACATGTTTGTTGCTTACTGGACGGCGGATCGCGAAGCTCTCGGCTCTATCTTTTCCGATCCAGGCAAGTTCTATGTGGCCGATCCCTACACCTTCTTATTTGCCTCTCTACTCGTCCTGATCTTCGGCGCAGGCTTTCTTTCTCTCGACCGCATCGTTGCAGAACGCGTGAAGGAGCGATCCTGATCGTTATGGATGCGGAACTTTCTACTCGAGATGAAGCACGGATGATCGCCGCGATTCTTGCTGGTGACAGGGAGCAGTATCACGAACTGATCCGGCCCTACGAGCGCAGTGTTTATAAGATGACGCTTTCATTTATGAAGAACGAATCGGATGCGGAAGATGTCGCCCAGGAATCATTCTTGAAGGCCTTCAGAAAACTTGCGGACTTTCGTGGACAAGCAAAGTTCAGCACCTGGCTCATCAGCATCACACTGAACGAAGCACGAAGTCGTCTGCGACGGACCGCAACTGTGCGGATGGAATCGCTTGACGAATCTCCTGAGGAAGGCGCCCACATTTCGCCTGCACTTCTCAGAGACTGGCGCGAGGTTCCTTCAGAAGCGCTCGAGCGTCAGGAGGTGCGGCAGATGCTGCAGGATGCGATTGCCAATCTGTCGCCGTTATATCGAGAAGTTTTACTTCTGCGAGACGTGGAAGAATGCTCTATTGAGGAAACTGCTACCGCACTCTCGATTACGAGCGGCACAGTGAAAGTTCGGTTGCATCGCGCCAGGATGATGATGCAAAAGGAACTCGCACCGAAACTCAAGAACGCGGGTCCGCGGAAGAGGTGGTTCCAATGGTTATAGAATGCAAGCACGTCTGGAACTACATCTCCGACTATCTAGACAACTCGTTATCTCCCGAGACCCGGACGCTGGTTCAACGACACCTTGAGCATTGTGAGATTTGCTCTGCGATCCTCGATTCGACGCGCAATATCATGGTGCTGATCGCGGACAACCACGTGTTTGAGTTACCGCTCGGGTTCAGCGACCGTCTGCACGCAAGGTTATCCGAAGAATTCATGATCGAGCCGACAAGCCTCAGTGAGGGCGGCATTTAGATGGATCGATGCAAGTAAATGTGGAAGGCCCATTCAAGCCCCACCAGCAACAAGGTGACGACAGCGATAGCTATCTGAATGGACTCTGCGCGTCTCTTATCCGCAGTGACCGGTGCAAGTCGCCATTGCGAGGATGGCCGGGCACGCAGTGATCGGACGCGCCGTATTGCATAGAGATTGATCGCCGACCCCACGATTGCGACAATCTCCATGGGAATGCGAATCGCTTCCCCGTGAATGGCGGCGAGGAAATGCAGGCCAGTGGTTGCAGCGGCCAGGGATCCAATCCCGATGAGAAGTCTAAGTCCACTAAGCGCCATGAACGCCGCACACGCGCTCTGGAGCAGGATGAAAAACAAGCTGGTAAGCCCTATGATCCAGGACCGACTCTTCGCCTGGTTGTGTGGACGAATATCAACTGCTGCGTTCTGGTCGAGCAAAATAGTTCTCCATCAGCGATGCTAATTCTTTTGATCAGCTGTTGGGTCGCGGAGAGGTAAAAACATCGAAACGAGGCATACACAAGCAACCGCTAAACGTTTCGTCCGGAGCTGGGGAGCAGCCTCGGCGCCTGCAATCTTTTCGCCGTCTATGCAGTATCAGCCGGTTGGCTAGTCGATGAGACGAGTCGAGATATCCTTGAAGTCCGCGCGCCTGAGCTCCAGGGCCACGGTCTCTGTCACGGACGAATGGGCTCGACGCGAGACAAGCGTAATCGGCGGCCGCGCTGCTTCAACCAGGATTACTTCTTCGAGCAATGCTGGTAAATGCGACGCGTCCACCATCGCCACACTCATGATGCGTCCGTCATTGCTGTCTGGCTGTTCCGCGATCACCGCGAAAGTGTCACCTACTACATAGGTAACTCTTTCATTGGACCCCGCAGAACTTAGTCGAAGATGTTTCATTTTTCGCGGCTGCTGGCGCCGGACAACAGCTGCCAGTTGTTCCACAGTAGGTGCTTCAAACAGGACAGCCAGCATGAGCACAATGCCGGTCCGTCGTTCTATCTCCACAAAAATCTGGAATGCCATCAGAGAATTGCCGCCGAGATCATCAAAGAAATGCGCTTCTCGAGAGATCGTAGGAATCCCCAGGTGCGCGGCGAATATGTTAGCGAGCCACTGCTCCAACAAGGTTTGCGGATACCGCATCCCCTCTGCCTGGTCGTCAACCTCGATGAACCGCAGTGCTGCGCGATCGATCTTGCCATTGGGCGTCAGCGGAAACGACGGCAGACATTGCACGCGCGCCGGCAGCATATAAGCCGGCAGCCGTCTGCGAAGGCCCTCATGCCAGCGCTGCTCTTCATCAGCTGCTGCGCCTGTCAGGTTCACAAAGCCCATCAGCATCTCACCCGCAGATCGTGTCTGGACCACAACAGCTACCTGGGAAGCACCGACTACATCACGAAGAGCATTCTCAATCTCGCCGAGCTCGATTCGATGTCCTCGCAGCTTGATCTGCTGATCACGCCTTCCGTGATAGATCAGCGAACCACTGTTTGTATAACGGACAAGATCGCCGGTCCGATACAGGCGCTCACCACCGTCAATCTCGGGCAGCTGAACAAACCGCTCCGCAGTGATTTCCGGACGATTTAAATAGCCGCGGGAAACCCCGCTCCCGCCAATAAATAACTCTCCGATCGCACCCGGCGGCAGTGGCTTCCCTCGTTCATCCAGCACGTATGTTCGCGAGTTGGCGATAGGCTTCCCGATGGTTGGCGGCGCACCATGAGCGCGGAGCGCTGCCGTCGAATAAACCGTGGTCTCCGTGGGACCATACAGATCAAACACTTTCGCGACGCCAGCCTCATAAACGCGATCAACCAGCTCTGCCGGCAGGAATTCCCCGGCCATGCAGACTGCACGCACTCCCACCGGAATACCTCCATGCAGCAGCGAGCTCATGGCACTCGGCACGGTATTGATCATCGTGACCTGGTCAGCATACTCAGTGCTTCGCAGCTCCAGCACATCCTTTACCAGGACGACGGCGTTCCCGGTTGCAAGCGGCAGGAATATCTCAAATACCGAAAGGTCGAAACAGATGGATGTCGATGCCAGGATCGCTTGTAATGATTCCGGTTCAAAATAATCCTGTGCCCATGCAAGCAGCGCAACTGCATTGCCGTGCTCGACTACCGTACCTTTGGGAGTGCCGGTTGAACCGGAGGTATAGATCAGGTAAGCGGCATCCTCCGGCTGAGAAACTATACTCGTCAAAAGAGTGCTGAATGACGTTTCGGGTTGACTTCTACGACTCTCCGGATCGACGCGCGACAATCCTGGCTGTTCCGAAAGCAATTGATCGCTGAGATCATCCGGCGTTGCCAGAAGGATACGAGCGCCGCTGTCGCGCAGCATATACAGCAGGCGGCCCTCAGGATAACGCGGATCCAGCGGCAGGTACGCTGCACCCACACTGAGCACAGCCAACACTGAAGCGATCAGTCGCGGTGTCCGATCAAGGCATACAGCAATGAACTCGCCCTTCTTTGCACCAGCATCCTGAAGCAGCGCTGCGATCCGTGCAACCTCTTCTGCAAGGCCCGCATAGGTCAGTTCCCCGCTCGCGCTCAGGATAGCCGGCTCCTGCGGATGAAGCACCGCCTGCCGTGAGAAGAGACTCACCAGCGTCTCCTGTCTGTCATACGCCAGTGCTGTCTCGTTCCAGCTCCCAAGCTTCTCGGCGTCCTGCGGAGACAAAACCTGCAGCAGGCCGATTGCCTTATCCGGCGCGTCGGTCATCGACTTCATCAGCATGAACAATGTCCTGCTGAACGCCTCGATGTCTTCCTGCGTAAACAGGTCCGTACGATATTCAAAGTGCGCAGTGTAGGTGTCACGCTGCTCACTGATCTGAAATGTCAGGTCGTACTTGGAGATCAGCAGATCCACTTCCTGCGTCTCTTCCCCCGCGGCGGTCGAACCGGGATTGAATGCAAACAGTATCTGAAAGAATGGCGATGTGGCTGTGCGGTCCGGATGCAGTTCAGCAACTAGTTTTTGGAATGGGACGCCTCCATGCTCGAAGTCGCTCAGCACAGCATTCCGCATCTGGTCGAGCAGTCCTCTCATCGATGCGGATGGACTTACCTTGCAGCGCAGCGGCAGCATGTTAATGAAGAGTCCGACTAGGTCCTCGTGCTCGCGCTTCGTCCTCGTACTCAGCGGAGTTCCGATGCAGATGTCTTCGAGCCCGGTGTAGCGGGAAAGCAGCGCTGCAAATACTGTCAGCATTACGAAATATGCTGACGTATTTGCCTCGTTCGAAATGCGGCGCAGGCTCGCGGTCAGTTGCTCATCGAACCTGCGGCTGATCCTGGCTCCCTGCTGCGTCGCCTCAAGCGGGTGCTCTGCTGCGAAGGGCAGCGTGAAGGTCGTCGGCATGTCACGAAGCCGCTCACGCCAGTAGTCCATGTCGCGCTGCTGCGCCGGGCCTCCGGCCTGGCTGCGTTCCTGTTCGGCAATCGCGGCATAGTCTGTCGACAGCAAAGGCAGCGCAGCTGGCCTGCGCTCCAGCCCAGCTTGGTAAAGCTCGCCGAGATCGCGCTGCAACAGGTAAAGCGAAGATTGATCAGCCAGGATATGGTGTGCCACATACGAAACCACATAATGTTCATGCGCAAGCCGATAAAGATGAAAGCGAATCAGCGGCTCGGCAGCAAGATCAAAGGGACGCCGTCCATCCTCCACCAACAACGCATACACCGAGTCCAACGCGCCATTGTCATTCTTCGTTACTGCCAGGTCGGTGAAGCCGATGGGACAGTCGACGCTCGGCATGATGATCTGCTTTGGATCTCTTCCACGCATCTCGATGCGGGTGCGCAACGAGCTGTGGCGTTGACACAAGCCGGCGATCGCCTCCTGCAACACTCCTCGATCGACAGCGCCGCGGATCTGCCAGTGCTGAGGAATGTTGTAGACCGCTGTGTGCGGCGAAAAGCGATCGAGCAACCAGAGCCGCTGCTGGGCAAAGCTCAATGCAGCGACCCGTTCCTTCCGCGCCTCGTGGCTGCTTGTGTAAGCAAGCAATTCTGCCTTGCGCCGGCGAACTGCCTCCTGAAGTTCCGGCGTCATCGCTCCTGCAGGAGCTGTCAGTTGCAGCTTGCCGTTTGCCGATCGCAGCTCGATGCCCAGCGAATTTAAAAATCGCAGTAACTCTTCCGCAGTGTGCTCGTCGAATGGATTTCGTGCCGGCGGAACACCTGGCGTCGACTGCGTGCTAGGTTCGGCCGACATGAACGCCCGCCTCTTCCTTGGCAAGACTCTGATCCACGTGAGAAGCCAGTGACGAGATACTTGGATAGTGGAAGAAACTTACCAGCTGCAGGTCGGCATAGAGCGTCCGCTTTAGCCGATCATGAGCTCGCACCAGCAACAACGAGTGAGCACCGAACTCGAAGAACCGTTTTTTTGGATCGATACGCTGCAGGTGGAGAAGCTCCTTAAACACCTTCGCGATGGCGAGTTCTGTTTCGCTGCCGCCACTCATTGTGGATACTTCGACTGCTTCTGTTTTCACAGCTTCCGGCGCAGGCAGTCTGCTGCGATCCAGCTTCCCATTCGGCAGACGGGGCAGACTGGGAAGCACCACCACGCTCGATGGAACCATGTATTCGGGTATCTTCTCTCGCAGCCTTTGCTGCAGCCGCACCGATGAAAGTGTCTCGCCACTCCGGAAAACTACATAGGCGACCAGCTCCTTCTCTCCTTCGCTGTCCCTCAGCAGCACTACGCCTTCATAGATCTCCGGCTGCTGCCTGATGGCATGCTCGATCTCGCCAAGCTCGATGCGAAACCCGCGCAGCTTTACCTGGAAGTCAGTGCGTCCCAGGAAGTCAAAGAGCCCGTCACGTCGCATGCGCACCAGGTCGCCCGTGCGATAAAGCCTAGTCTCTACGGCGAACGGATTCTCGATAAATCGTGTAGCCGTCAATTCAGACTGTTTGAAATATCCCCGCGCCAGTCCTGCACCGCCAATGTACAACTCGCCGGCAACGCCCATCGGTACTGGTTCCAGCTGTGCATCAAGCACAAAGAATTGTGTATTGTCAATCGGACCGCCAATCGGCACGCTGGCCTTGTCGGCAGCGCCCACTCGGTAGACCGACGACCAGATCGTCGTTTCCGTCGGACCATACATATTCCATAGCGAGCCCACCATCGGTGTCAGCAGTGCAGCCAGGTCGCCCGTCAACGCTTCGCCTCCGCATAGTGCCGTCAGCGACAAGTCGCCTTTCCAGTTCGCACTCAAGAGCATCTGCCACAGTGACGGTGTCGCTTGCAGGAAGCTGGGACGAACGGTGTCCAGATCATGCAGAAGTGCGGGCAGGTTCCCCGGCTCCCGGGCGATCACCAGCTCGGCTCCTGCATAAATAGGCAGAAAGAACTCAAGAGCCGCAATGTCAAAGGAGATAGTCGTCACCGCCAGCAGGCGATCGCTGCTGGTCAATCCCGGCTCCCTACCCATACTTTGCAGCAGGTTCGCAAGGGCTCCGTGACTGATCTCTACGCCTTTGGGCCTGCCTGTCGAGCCCGAAGTGAAAATCACGTAAGCCAGATCGTCAGCCGACACTGGAGCCAATTCCGACAACGACTCCTGCTCTGCGATCGAGGACTTCGCTTCCTCGAACATCAGGCATCGATCACTCCACTCCTCCACCAGGCTCTGCAATCCGGGCTCAGTAAGGATGATCCGCGGCTGTACATCGGCCAGGATGCCGGCGATCCGCTGTTTTGGATAAATAGGGTCGAGCGGTACATACGCCGCCCCTGCCTGGAGCACTCCCAGCAGCGCCGCCAGCAGATCCGTCGATCGCTGCAGCAGCACCGGGACCAGCGTTCCGCGTCCCACTTCAGCTTTCTGCAGACGGCTTGCAATCCGGTTTACCTGCTGGGCGAGCTCTGCATAGGTAAGCTCTTTCTCTCCGCCCCGCGCAGCCATGCGGTTCGGCGTCTCTTCCGCATAGTGGTGCAAAGCCGCAAGCAGCATCTTGTTTGAAAACTCCGTCTGCGGTCCGACAGAGGATGCCAGTAACATCTGCTTTTGCTGAGACGACAGCAGTGGAATCCTGCCTACCAGCGTGTCCGGATGGGCAATGACATGCCGCAGCACCTGTTCATAGCTCGCTTGAATCTCGACAATCGTAGCCTCATCATAGAGGTCCGAACGATAGTCAAAATAGAGGTGCAGCTCGTTGCGCATCGGGTACATTTCGACAGTCAGATCAAAGCGCGCAGTAATTGCATCGATCTCCATCGGTGTAATCGTCATTCCAGGCAGTTGCAGCGGATCGAGCTGAAAGTTCTGCAGGATCAGCATCGTCTGGAACAGCGGGGAGATCACAGGATTCCGATCAACCTGTAGTTCCTGCACCAGCCGGTCAAAGGGAACATCCTGGTGCTCATACGCGCCGAGAGTAGTCTCCCGGATGCGCTGGAGCAATGTGAGGAAGCTGATGTCGTCATCTACCTGGGCGCGGAGCACAAGATTGTTCACGAAGAAGCCGATGAGCTCATTCAGCTCCGCCCGGTTGCGATTCGCTGACGGCGAGCCGACAACCACGTCCTTCTGACCCGAGTAGCGCGCAAGAAGAATCATGAATGCAGACAGCATGGTCATGAACAGGGTGCTGTCATGCGAGCGGCTGAACCGTTCGATCTCTGCCAGCAGGGAAGCCGAAAGCACGTGCTTCGATCTTCTGCCTGTCGCAGTGGGATCTGTGAGCGCCTTGCGATCGTGAGGAAATACCGTGATCGGAGGAGCATCCTTCAACTGGCGGCGCCAGTATTCCACCTGGCGGTCCAGCACACCGCTGTTAAACCACTCCCGCTGCCACTGGGTATATTCAGCATACTGCACAGGAAGCATCTGCAACCGCGGCTGTTCTCCCGAGAGATACGCCTTGTAGTTCGCCGCAATCTCCTGCACGGCTACACCCATTGACCAGCCATCGGACACGATGTGATGCATGGAGAGGACCAGGTAATATGCGCGCGCATCCGTCAGCAAAAATGCGCGCCACAACGGCCCTGTTTCCAGGTTGTACGGCTGCTGCACCACGGTGTCGACATACCGCCACAAAGCCTTTTCTCTTCTCTCATCCGGCTGTGATTTAAGGGTATGGCGCTGCATGGTCCATTCTTCACCATCGCTTATCTTCGTGTAAGGGCTTCCATCCCGCTGTACAAAGCAGGTGCGCAGAGCTTCATGTCTCAACAACACGCCCTTGAGTGATCGCTCCAGTACGTCTTCGTTTAAATCACCCTCGATCCGCAGGACGCCGAGCAGGTTGTAAGCAGTGCTTGCCGGGTCCAGTTGCTGGAGGAACCATATCCTCTGCTGCGCGAAGGAGAGTGGCATCCATTCAGTGCGCTCCACCCGCTTCATAGGTGCAGCCGGGGTGCGGCCGTCCGGCTTTGTCATGGAGCGCAGCAGCTTGATCAGCTCAGGCGCACTCGCCTTCAACTCAGCCTGGAGCTCTGCTGTCAACGAGCCTTTCGGCGCGTTGAGGCGAAGCTTTTCATCCTCCAGGTGAAGGCGCACACCCAATGTGCGCAACTGTATCAGCAGTTCAGCAGGCGTAGCACTCATATCTGGATCTCGTCCCGATCCAGGCTCGAATCCTGGTCTTCTTCCATGCCTGCACTCCACAGCATCATGTCCATCGCCAATGCCATCTCGAAGCAGGTCGGATGTTCGAATGCAAAGGTGGCTGGCAGACTCTGCCCTGTCATAGCCTGCAGACGATTCCGCAGCTTCACCGCCACCAGCGAGTCCATTCCCAGATCAGCGAGCCGTGCATCCAGTGCCGGCAGCTTCTGATTGCGGAAGCCAAGTGCCCGCGCTGCTTCCTTCTGCACCGCCTGCTCAAGTGCCTTCAGCCGGCTCTGTCCGGGCTGACACACAAGCGTCAAGCCGGTACCTGCATTGCCGGCGACCTCAGGCCGCACATAGGTAAGCCAAGATCGCTTGCGCTTCAGCTCGTACAGAGGAGCAAGCAGGCTCCAGTCGATCTTCGCCACCATCGCATTGCGGTCGGCGCCCTGCATCATCAACGAACCCAGCCACTCGAGGGCTATATCATCCTCCATCGGCAGCATTCCACCCATGGCCAGATCCTGCTTGCCCTGTTCATTCGCCTGCCGCATCGTCTGCCAGGCTCCCCAGGCAACCGACGCAAACGGCAGTTTGAAACCTCTCCTCAGGCATGCCATGGCGTCCACAAAGCTGTTGGCTGCGGCGTAACTTGCCAAGGCACTCGACCCTAGAGTCGCTGCGGCTGACGAAAAGCCTATGAAAAAATCCAGTGGCGCGGATAGTGAAAGCCTGTGAAGGCTCCAGGTGCCCTGCACTTTTGCGGCAAAGTCTGACCTCAGCTCTTCTTCTGTGATCGAGTAGGTCAGGCCGCCACTGATTGCCGCAGCCATGTGCACGATCCCGCGCAGCGGCGGCAGATCGCCTGCAGATCCGAAGCGTGCAAAGACCTGCTCCATATCTTCCATGGCAGCGGTGTCTGCCTTCACGATCACGATGGCTGCACCACTGGCCCGCAACGCTGTGATCTCCTTCTGCCTTGCATCGATGGAATTTTGAGACCGCGTCATCAGCACGATCGTGCCTGCTCCGCGCGAAGCCAGCCAGCCAGCAACCCGCAGGCCCAGACCACCCAGACCACCGGTAAGCAGATAGCTGCCTTCTTTCGTGAAAGCAGCACTTCGTCCCGATACCGGCTGATCGTTTGACGTCTGCAGCTGTTTCAAACGGAAGGCGCAGCGTCTTCCTTCCAGGTAGGAAATCTGTTCCTCGTCATCTACCGTCAGCAGCTCTTCGATGATCGTGGACGCGAGCGTTTCATCGTTCATTGCGGAATCCAGATCCACAATTCTGCGCAATGTCTGCGGATGTTCCAGGGTGCCGCAGCGTGCCATTCCCCACGACGGCGCGAACGTGGCCGCCGCAGCCGTTATCGATCCTCGATCCGGTTGAGAATCGACAGTGAAGATCCAGAGACGCGATCGATCAGCGATCGCCTGCTGCCACAATGCCGCACTCTCCACGGCAGTTGCCGTAGTCTCCGTCGCAACGGACTCATCTGAATCGTGCTCAACATCTGCATGCGCGGCAGCGGCTCGCAAGTCTATCATCTCGTAATCAGAGTGGTTGCCTATGGCATTCCGCAGATCGCCCACTTCGGAGATGCGGATGACCCCCGCACCATTTCTGCGCAGCAACGACTCCACCTTGTGCACTATTGGAGACGGCTTCCCCAGGATGACCCAAAGCCGGTCAGCGCCGTTTGCATCTCTGGACGCACGAAGCGGCGAAGGTTCCCATGCCTGTTCATATCGCCAATCCGTGCCAGCCGATCCGCTGGTTACTGCAGCCGATGCAGTCAGATGGATGCCGGAAGCGCGCAGCAACAACCGGCCGCTCACATCTCTTGCTTCCATCAAGCCGTCCCATGCTCCATCTGCTTCCTTCGCCAGGCGCGCCGTAACTCTTATCTCGCCAGTCAACGGCTCGAACAACTCCAGCGCGTCAACACCGGTCATCCATCGCCGTTGCAGATCTGAGGCGCCTATCGCGATGCCGTTCAGCGTCTGGAAACATGCATCCAGCGACGCCGGTTCTATCCAGGCATGGCCTTCTGTCCCATGGAATGTCTCACGAACAACTACGCTTGCAACCGCTGACCCAGGCTCACAACGAAGTTCGCGAATGCCTTGGAAAGCTTCACCCAGGTGCACGCCCCGCTTTCGCAGCTGCTGATAAAAGTCGTCCCCCGTCAAAAACTGCGAACCTCCACCCGAAGCATGCTCCCCGGACATTTCATCCTGACTCCCGAGCGGCCCCTCGCTCGCAGACTGAACCAACCAGCCAGTCGCATGCGTCTGCCATTGCTTTGTCTCTCCATCCCGTGACGAGATCTCAAACCGCCTCTTATATCCATCCATCGGCTCATGGTGAAAAGCGGTCTGCACCATCAAAGGAGATTTGCCGACGACGATCGGGCGCAGAATGCGCAAGCCGCCAAACTTCAGCGGCAGTGTCAACGAAACGTTCTCCGCCGCCGCCGCACTCACAGCCAGCGACAGGTAGAAGCTGGCCGGCAGCAACACCTCTCCTCCAACAACATGCTGATCAAGATGATGTGGCAGCGGAGATTGGAGCACCGCCTCAAAGACGGGCTGCGCCACATCCAGCCTTCGACCCGGCAGCATGTTTGCCAATGTCGTTGAAGCGTTTGTCCATCCATCCTTGGATGCTAGGAGCGCCGAGCTCTTCGTCACCTCTTCCTCGCCATCCGCATCCTCCATCCAGTAGCGTTCGCGCTCGAATGGATATGTAGGAAGCGCCACCCTGCGTCGCTTCTCCTCGCCGCTGGCACTCGTGTTGAAGACGGATTTCCACGACAGCGGAGCGCCGGCTTCGAACGCCTCGGCGAGCGCAGCCTGCAGAGCCTGAAAGTCGTCATCACGGCCATTGGCAGACGCAATCCAGGCTGTCCTGCTTTCTCCCCCTTCCCTGCCAAAGCTGGTCAACACGGCACGCGGACCCAATTCAATGCACAGACCGCACTTCTCTTTCTCAAGCCGCTCCAGGCAGCGTGCAAACTGTACCGGCCGGCCCAGGTGAGTAGAAAAATACTGCGCGTCGAAGACCCCTGCAGCCTCGATCTTCTCGCCCGTCAAATCCGCAATAATTGGTATCTTGGGCTGCCTGTAAACCACTTTCGCAGCCTCTTCATAAAAGGCAGGAAGCACTCGATCCATCGCAGGCGAATGTGATCCATACGTGATGTTCAGTCGCTTCAGCCGAAGGCCCATCCGCTCCAGCTCTCGCGTCGCTTCTTCCAGAGGACCGCTGCGGCCGCTGATAACCACACTCGCCGGACCATTGATCGCCGCGACACTTACATCTGCCTTGTACCTTGCCAGCACCGGCTGGATCAGCGCTTCCGCAGCTGCAATCGCGACCATGCCTCCCGCATCGCCGAGTTCTTCCGTCAGTCGTCCCCGCGCGGCTACAAGCCTTGCCGCTTCTGCGACAGTCATCACTCCAGCCAGGCTCGCTGCGACGATCTCACCCATGCTGTGACCCACCACAATATCCGGCTCCACGCCCCAGTTCTGCCACACGCGCGCAAGCCCATACTGAAACGCGTAGAGAGCCGGCTGCACCAGCGCTGAATGACTCAGTTCACCATCCTCATTCGCAAAGATCTTCTCTATGGCTATCGGAACAATCCCTGCAAGGGCCGCATTCACTTCCGCAACTGCTGCGCGAAAGACTGCAGAGTGCTTCAGCAGCGACAATCCCATGCCGCTGTGTTCGCCACCCTGTCCAGCAAACAGAAAAGCGACACGAGGTTTGCGCGTATGAACCGGGTGACGCAATGCCGCTTCGTCTTCCTGCTCTCCAGCGATCAGCGACAGTTCTTCCACCAGCTGCAACCGAGAGTCGGCACGGATCGCCGCACGATAGGCAAACAGCGACCGGCCGGTCGCGAGGGTATACGCAACATCGGCCAGAGATATTTCTTCGTGTTCACGCAGATGATCCGCAAGCCGGGCAGCACTGGTCTGCAGCGCCTTTAAACTCTTCGCCGAGAGCGTCACTACCTGCGGGCCACCTTCACCGCCTGCGAGTTGCGGCCCTACATCTTCAGCCTCGCCGAGAAGAATGTGCGCATTCGTTCCGCTAAATCCGAACGAACTCACACCACCGAGGCGTTGGCCATTCCGGTTCGGCTTCCAGTCCTCTTTGCTGACCGGCACTTGCAAACGGCTCGCTTCCCAGTCCAGCGCCCGATTGGGCTGGTCGAAGTGCAGGCTCGCCGGGATCTCCCGACGCTGCAGTGCAGCCACCACCTTGATCAATCCAGCGATGCCGGCTGCCGATTCCGTATGGCCGAAGTTGCTTTTCACCGATCCCACGCGCAGACGATCAGCATCCTCGCGGCCGCGGCCCAGCACCGCCTCCAGCGCTCTCAGCTCGATAGGATCTCCGAGGTTTGTGCCCGTGCCATGCGCCTCCACGTAGCCGACATCATGAGGAGCAATCCCGGCATCTGCGAGCGCCGTCCGGATCACGCTCTCCTGCGATGGCCCATTCGGTGCCGTCAATCCGCTGCTGCGTCCATCCTGGTTGACTGCCGTGCCGCGAATCACCGCCATGACGCGATCGCCATCCCGGCGCGCATCCGCCAGTCGCTTCAGCACGACCACACCACAGCCTTCACTGCGGACAAAGCCGTCGGCTCTCGCAGAGAAGGCTTTGCATCGCCCGTCCGGCGCCATCATCCCTGCTCTTGACAGAGCCATCGTAACCTCGGGACTGAACAGCAGGTTCACACCACCAGCCAGCGCCAGTTCTATCTCGCCCATGCGCAATGCCTGGCAGGCCTGGTGCACGGCCACCAGCGACGACGAACAGGCCGTGTCGATCGCCAGGCTCGGTCCACGCAGTCCCAGGAAGTACGAGATTCTGCCGGCAGCCACTGCGTGAGACGCGCCTTGTGCAAAGTGGGCATCGATCGTTAGACCTCTGCCTGTTCCCGCTGCCTGGAGAGAACGTTGCGCGTAGTCGGAATTGCACAACCCCATATAAACGCCGGTCCGGCTGCCGTCCAGCGTCGAGGGCGCAATCGCCGCATCCTCCAGGGCTTCCCAGCTGATTTCCAGCAGCAGCCTCTGTTGCGGATCCATTGCCGCGGCCTCTACCGGAGCGATTCCGAAGAACCCGGCATCGAACAACTCCGGTGCCTCCAGAAACCCGCCCCACCGCGAAGCCACTTTGCCGTACGCAGCAGGATCCGGATCAAACAGCCTGTTCACATCCCAGCGCGATGCCGGCACCTCGCTGATAGCATCCCGCCCTTCGCTCAACAAATCCCAGTACGTGTCTGCATTGCGGACGCCACCTGGAAACCGGCAGCCCACGCCAATAACAGCGATCGGCGCATGCGGACGCTTCTCGAGCGAGCGCACCTGCTGCTCCAACTCAGCAGCGAGCATCATCAATCGCTTCGGCGAGAAGTCGGCAATGCATTTCAGGAACTCGTTCAACTGGATATACCCGCCATCTTCTGCTGGAAAATACGTTCTATCTCTTCCTCCGAAAGCCCAGCTATGCCATCCAGCAGCGTGTTGCCGCCGGAATAGCCGGCCGCATGACCGCTTCCACGCTCTGCTCCGTCTGCCCCTGGCGAAGCATCATGAACAGGCTGGATTGCAGTATCGCCATCTTTATCCGACATCTTGAAAACATCACTTAACAACCACTGCGTCAACGCCGCAAGGGTGGGATAGTCAAACAAGGTCGTCGCGGGTAATCTCTGTCCTGCTTCCGCCGACAACCGGCCGACCAGCTCGATCGATAACAGCGAATCCAACCCATACTCCTGCAGCGGCCTCGCACTTTCGAGCGGCTCGCCGGCAGGCATCGACAACACCGCGCGGGTCCGATCCTCCAGGAGCGATTGCAGCAGGTTAAACCGGTGCGAACCATGGCAGGCTGACAGCTGATCGTTCCAGCCCACTGCTGCCGCTTCGACGGCGGCCGCCTGCGTCTCTTCTCTGTTGACATCATCGTTCTTCCCAAGCACATGCAGCAGCAGATCTGCATTTGCAGTTGCTTCGCTCTTGGCCTGGAATTTCCACCTGCGCCAGTCGACAGAAGCCGCCAGCACATGCGTCACATCCTGCTCCATCAGATTGTGCAACAGCTCGAAACCCAGCGCCGGCGCAATCGGCGCTGCACCAGCACGCTCGATGCGCTGCACTGCGCCATGCCGTACTGCTGCTCCACTGCCGCTCCAGGCACCCCACGCAACACTCAGTGCAGTCATTCCCATGGACCGGCGATACTTTGCCAGCGCATCGAGATATGCATTTGCCGCCGCGTAGCTGGCCTGCCCGCGAGCTCCAAGCACACCCGCAGCCGAGGAATACAACACAAAACAATCCAGCGGCAGCTTTGCCGTCAACCTGTGCAGATTCCATGCTCCGGCGATCTTCGCATTCAACACCGGCCGGAATCGCTCCATCGATTGCTGCTGCAGACCGCCGTCTTCCAGCACTCCCGCAGCATGGAAGACACCCCGCAGCGTAAATCCCGCCGGAATCCTCTCGAGCGCGCGAGCAAGCTCATCACTACGGCCCACATCGCAGCGTGCCCAAACCACCCGCGTGCCACTGCGCTCCAGCTGCTCAAACTTGGCGCGAGTCTCCTCATCCGGTCCAGTACGGGAGAGCGCCAGCACGCACCCGGCCTTCTGCCGACCCAGCCACTCTACAGTCAGCAGTCCAAGACCGGCGCAGCCGCCCGTCACGACGTACGCGCCATTCGCGCGAAACCCCGGAAAGCCTCTCTGGTTCTCGACTCCTTCAGTGACCACCGCACCCTCAGGAAGCAACAGCACGCGGCCGATATGCTCACACGACGCCATGTAGCGGAAGGCTGCAGCAGCTTGGTCCAACGCATATGTCGTCACCGGCAAAGGGGTGATTCTGCCGCACTCAGCATCCAGGAGGATCACATCGATCAGGCTACGAACCTCGGATGTCATCTGGTCGAGAGCTGATCGCAGGTGCACTCGGTAATAGCGGACGTCAGAACGGATCGCACCTGCCTCCGCGTCGCTCATCACCGTCTGCTCTCCCAACCCAACA
>CAZZUX010000037.1:0-12498 GCA_964657395.1 uncultured Ktedonobacteraceae bacterium | reverse complement strand
CAAGGCACAAGAGCAACAAAAATGATTCGATCGCCCAACTCAACAAAGCGACCGCCCGGCGCAAGACATCTGAATCCTGCAGCAATTTTCTCGCCGCTCAGGGCGTTCAGCACCACATTCACGCCACGATGTTCTGTCGCGGCCAGCACTTCCTGCTCAAAGCGAATCCCGCTTGAATCGAACACATGCTCTACGCCGAGCGATCGAAGGTAGGCTCGCTTGCTCTCCGATCCAGCCGTCGCCAGCACCACCGCCCCCAGCCGTCGTGCCTCCTGGATCGCGGCAAGTCCCACGCCGCCGGCGGCCGAATGAATCAGCACTCGCTCTCCTGGCTGTAAATTCGTAACCTTCTCGAACGACAAGCGTGCTGTCACAAATGGAACAATCAATGTCGCCGCCTCAGGCAATGTCAGCTTCGACGGCTTGCTCCATATCCGCTCCCTGGATATCCGCGCAGTGTCTCCCATCAAACCCGAACTCACGGCAACGATCTCATCCCCGACCGCGAGATCCACCACACCCGATCCGACGCGCACTACGATCCCGGAGCATTCCCCGCCCGGCGCTACATTATGCGCGGCTCCAGCCTCAAGCGCACTCAACACTTCATGGAAGTTGATCGGCATTGCTGCAACGGCGATTTCGACATCCACGGCTCCAAGTTCGCGGCGCTCTTCGAGGCGAAGCTTCATGTCTTCGAGCACACCCTTATTCCCGAAGTGCAGCCGTCTGCTGCTGCCGCCCTGGCTCTGTTTCTTTCCACTTACAGATTGAAGCTGTGCCGAAAGCAGCTTCGGGACAAGCCTCGGCACGCTGACGCCGTCCGCACCCAGTCGATACTGCACCGAAGGATCTTTCCTCGCAGTGATCAGCGTCCAAAGCGCTTGTGCCGGCTCAGGTACATCCGCCACATCGACCGCTGTGATCTGCATCGCCGCATACTCGGACCGCGCGCTTCTTGCCAGTGCAGCCAGCCCCGCTCCCGGGCTAACAGGCTCCAATTTGCCGACAGACTGGCTCACCAGCCAGAGCCGTACATCTACATCCGTATCGTTTGCGATCCAGGCCTGTACAGTCTGCAGCGCTCCTCCTAGCACCCACGCCTGCCACGCCAGCACGTCTTCTCCCGTTTGGGATTCGACGGCAGTCTTCTCGGCGACCCTGGGCAGGTACACAATATCGACGTTGCCAGCCTTAGTTGCTTCCAGCCATTGCTTCAGCCATGCGCCACTCAAATCCTCGCAGGAGATCGTGGTGACTGCCACGTTGTCCGCCTTGGCGCTCAAGCGCAATGAAGCCGTCAGCGGAGCATCCACACCTGGAACAGCCGTATCAGCCCCTCCAACAAGTAACAGACGCTGTGGCGCTTCTTTTGGACTTGCCGTTCCTTCCCGCGCCCCAGACGACCCCGCGCGGTCGAGAGTCAGCACTCCCGAGTGCTCTGGCTCGACCTCCACCTCCCATGCGATCTCGTGCAGCCATCCTCGAAACGAGTGCTGCTGCGCTTCTACCAGGGAGAGACCGGTCACTGTCAGCACGCACCGGCCCTGTTGATCCAGCCCTTCCAGATCCACAATCAAAGATGGGCTCACTCGACTGCGCAGCATTGCGTGCGCATAGTACAAGGTGGCGGGATCGCGGAAAACCTGCAGGCTCTCAACTGCAGCGCGCAGCGCAGGCGCGGTCGCCTCTTCGAAGGCTGACAGCGCTGCTGCCGCCTGCAAGCAGCCGTCCAACGCAATCGGATGCAATCGATACTTGCTCGCCTGCAATCGCAGCGTCCCATCAAACTCCAGCAGCACCAGGCTCTCTTCACCCAGGCTCCATGCCTGCTTTACTGTTCGGAAAGCCTCTCCGAAGCAGAGACCAATCTCCTCAAATCGCTGGTAGAAGTCCGGTTTGTCCCATTCCTTTGTGGCATCACGCTTAAGCGCCTGCAAGTCTAACGACACATCGTCCGCTACATCCACCGTGCTCGTCTCCACAAAGCCCGTTGCGTGGATCGTCCACTCTCCAGGCGCGTTCCCGCTTACCAGCGCTAACGGCGCGCTGGCGATGGAAAAAGCCTGGCGTCCATCCTCACCCGCCGGCTGTAGCAAAGTCTCCAGCAGGCGTGCTTCGTCAAAAACACAAGGCTCACGAAACTCCACGCTGCTCAGCTTTTTCGCAACAGGCGTTGAAGCGCTATTTGCCGCTGCCAGCGCCATCTCCAGGTACGCAGCTCCCGGAAGAATGCGCTGCCCGTTCACCACGTGCTCGCCCAGACGGGCTTCATGCGTCGAAGATAACTCCGCGTGGTAGGTCATCGTGCCGGACGAACTGCGAACCTGCTGCTGCAACAACGGATGCCGCACAGCCACGTGATCCTCGGACACACGGCGGGAGTTTTTACTTTCCGACGCCTTCCTTCCATCCGTGAACCAGTAGCGTTGCCGCTGAAACGGGTAGCTCGGCAGAGACACACGGTGGTGTCGCTTCGCAGGTAACAGCGCCTTCCAATGCATCTCCCCGCCCCGCACGTAGAGCCGGCCTGCCGCTTCCAGGGACTTCGCCCACTCCCCGTCTGCACCGGTCTTGGCGATCGAAGCAATGATCCGTTCCGGATCGATGCCGTTTTCGCCGGCTAGGCCCGACAGGTGCGGTAACGCTCCAACTTCCAGAAAGAGGGTTATTCCACCAGCGTCGGCAGTCCTGGCGGCTTTCGAATACTGCACTGTCTCGCGAAGATGCCGACGCCAGTAAGCAGCATCCACCGGCTTCTCACGGCCGAGTACTTCACCGCTTACATTCGAGATCCATCGCACATCCGGCACGCGAAACGCTATCTTTCGCGCCTCGGCTTCGAACGCATTCAGCATGCCGTCGATGGCCGGAGAGTGGAAGCCGTGAGTCGTCTTCAACCGCCTGCTGCGCACGCCGCGCCTGTTCATATCAGCTTCGAACTCATTTATGGCCGCCCGGCGCCCGCTTACAACCACATTTTCCGGAGCATTCACGACCGCTACCGCAATTTCATCCGCCAGACCCGCGTCGAGAATCCATCTCCGCAGCAGGCTCTCCCCGGAAAGCACTGCCAGCATGCTTCCAGGCTCCCCGGATTCTTCGGTCAGGCGGCCTCGAACCGCCACCAGCCTGACCCCTTCTTCGGGAGACATGACATTCGCCACGGTTGCTGCGACATATTCGCCAAGGCTGTGGCCAAGCACAGCCTCGGGCTCAATCCCGCGGCTCAGCCACAATTCGCTCAGCGCCCAGCCATAAGCGAACAAGGCCGGCTGCACATACGCAGCATCCTGCAACTCACCTGCTGCATTGCGCCAGATTTCGGCTATTGATTTATCCAGGATGCCGGCCAGGGCCGCATCTATACGCTCCACCGCCAGCCGGAACACGGGACTGCGGTCCAGCAGGTCAAGCCCCATACCGGTATGTTCACTGCCCTGCCCTGTGAACAGGAAGCACACACCGGGGGGACCGAACGCCGGCAGAGCCTTCTTCCCAGCAGCCGCCTGTACTCTCCACTGCGCCAGCCGGGCCGCTGCATCTTTACGGCTCGATGCGACAAGTGCGAGCCGGTAACGAAGATGGTCTCGCCCGAGGGCAGCCGTCGCAGCAACATCCGTCCATGCACCGGACTGCGCATCGTCCCCCAGCCACTGCTCGTACTCTGCAGCCAGCACTTCCAGTCCATGCTGGCTCTGCGCAGACAAAGGCAGCACTCGCTCAGATCGCTCAACATCCAGATCCGGCAATACCTCCGTGGCAGGCGGGGCTTCTTCCACGATCAGGTGGGCGTTTGTTCCACTGAAGCCAAACGAGCTGACGGCTCCCGCACGTCTCGGGCTCTTTGCCGCAGCACTGTCCGGCGACAGCCACTCCGTGGTCGCAGTCGGCACAGCCAGCTTCAACTTCTGCCAGTCCACATGGCGGGTCGGCGTTGTGAAATCAAGATGAGCCGGAATTTCGCCATGCTGCAGTGCGAGCACCAGCTTGATCAGGCCGCCTACCCCGGCAGCCGCCTCCATGTGCCCGAGGTTCGTCTTCAATGAGCCAATCCACAGCGGCTGCCCGGCATCACGGCCGACACCATACACTGCACCCAGGGCCCGCAATTCGATGGGATCGCCCAGCGACGTCCCCGTACCATGCGTCTCCACGTAACCCACCTGCGCGCTCTCCATGTGCGCATCGGCAAGCGCCCTTCGCATCAAGTCTTCCTGTGATGGACCGTGCGGTGCAGTCAGGCTGCTGCTTGCGCCATCCTGGTTGGTGGCCGTGCCGCGAATCACTGCGAGGATGCGGTCGCCGTCCTCCTGCGCACGTTGCAGAGGCTTCAGGATGACGACGCCACACCCCTCAGCGCGGGTAAAGCCGTCCGCACGGTCGTCAAACACCTTGCAATGGCCATCCGGCGCCAACATGTGTGCCTGCGAAAGCGCCACAGTCGTTTCCGGAGAGAGCATCACGTTCACTCCGCCCGCAATCGCAAGGGTGCACTCCCCGGAACGAAGTGCCTGGCACGCGAGATGCACGGCCACCAGCGACGAGGAGCAGGCAGTGTCCACAGTCAGGCTGGGTCCGTTCATGCCCAGCAGGTAAGAGAGCCTGCCGGAAGCGATGCTGTGCGCGTTTCCAGAGGCATAATGCACATCCAGCAGTCCCGCGTCTCCTGAATGCAACTGTATCTGAGCGTAATCCCCGCTCGCCATCCCCAGGTACAGGCCGGCACGGCTTCCCGCCAGCGAATGCGGCGCGATACCGGCATTTTCCAGCGCCTGCCATGACACTTCCAGCAGCATTCTCTGCTGCGGATCCATCATCGCTGCTTCTCTCGGTGCGATCCCGAAGAACCCGGCATCGAACTGCTCGACGTTATCGACAAATCCGCCAAAGCGAGAGACCATCTTGCCCGGCTTAGTCGCATCCGGATCGTAGTAATCGTCGATCTTCCATCGGTCCGCCGGCACCTCCTGTATGACGCGGCGACCCTGCTTCAGCAACTCCCAGAACTGCACACTGTTCTCAACACTTCCCGGGAAACGGCATCCCATGCCGACAATGGCAATCGGCTGAGTCATGCGCTGCTCTGCTGACCGCAGCTTCTGCTTCATCTGCTCGACCGCGCGCAACGCCTGCCGCAGCAGCAATCCCTGCTCGTCGGCACTATCGTGTTTTGCCTGGATCGTCATGACTGGGCTTCCAGCTCCATTCGCAACAGCGCCGAGATCTCGTCTGTACTCATCGCTTCCAGCTCTTCATCACTGTGTGCCGGCCTCTCGTCCATCATCAGTGGCGCAACACTCACCGCAACGGAATCCGGGCGCTCGTCCTCATAGCCCAGTTGCTGCAGGATGAGGCGCGCAATCGCCGCAGCCGTCGGATAGTCGAAGATCAACGTGGACGGCAGTGTCTCCAGCGCGAATTCGCGACGCAGACGATTCAGCAGTTCCAGCGCCATCAGAGAATCCAGCCCCAGTTCCATCAGGCGCGCATCCTGGTGCGGTGATTGGGAACTGCCAAGGACCATCGCGATCGCACTCCGCACTCGCTCCGTCACCAGTGTCAGCCGCTGCCTGACTGAGGCAGCCGCAAGCTCCTCTAAAATTCCCGGCCGTCCGGCAGAACGCGCCGTGGTCTGCGCCGCAACTTCCAGGCTGTCACTATCCAGGCCGTCCCTACCAACATGATTCTTCGAGATCGACACCTCGAGCGCCGGCCGAACCTGGTCCATCCGCGCCGGCGCACCCTCCTCCACCCGCCGCCGCTGGGCCACCAGCACATGCAATCCGAGTGCCTGGGTGAGCTGATCCGCTAAGGGAAATGCCGCAAACTGTTCCAGTCCCGCTTTCGCCACCGCCTGCTGCCAGGCGTCCACTCCAAGCAGGGGAGAATCGATCCGGCTATCTTCTTCCGAGTGCTGCCACCCCTCAATCAGGCCGGTCGAAACATCATGCCAGGCCTGTGCCGATGTCGTCTCGATCAGCAGCAGTGTTCCACCAGGCTGCAGCAGTTGCCGCACCCGGCCAAGACTTACTTCGAGATTCTTTGCCGCGTGGAGCGCATTGGCAATGATGACGACGTCATAGCGGCCTTCATGCGCCGCCGCATGCTCTTCCCGGTCGAGATCGAATAAAACAAATTCCATCGGATGCGTTACAAACCGCAGTCGCGCTCGTTTTAGAAATACATCCGACACGTCGCTATAGGTATAGATCACCTGCCGCGGACTTAGCGTGGACAGGATCGCTGCTGTCGTCGAGCCTGTGCCCGCACCAATCTCAAGCACACGCAGCCGTCGAGCAAAGCCCATGGCTGTCTGCACGCCATCCCGAGCAATCGCCGACACCGCCGCAGCCGCAATCCGGTTCGCGTATACCGATCCCGGCGAGCGCTCATACAAGGCCTGCGCCAGTTCAGGATTGCCTCCCGGAAACAACGTCTCCAGCGGATCCAGCTCACCACGCAGAACACGCACGATCACTGCCGCACAATGCGCCAGGTAGTTCTGCAGCGGCTCGTCACCCTGCAGCAGAGCCGCAGCTCTCGCCCATAACGCATCGACATCCGGCATCTGGAAGCCGTGCCTCCAGTTGTAGATACCCGGACCCTGCAGCGTCACGATGCCTTCGTCACTCAAGCGCTTCAGCCAGCGATCCATCAGGCGCCGATGCGAAGCAGCTACGCCATACTGATTGATCAGAAGATTTGTGCTGACCTCTACCGGCATCTCCTCTCGACCAGACGAGACACGTTGCATCTGCAACAGCGAAACAGCGATTACCGCCACTGCCCACCGATGAATCGCCTCCTGGCGCTCGCTGATCCGCGCTGCATCCAGTCCCATCGGCACCATGGACGACTGCTCCTGTGCAGCCTTAACCGCCCTGCTGCCCGCGCTCATGCTTGCCGGCAAATTCCCATCAAACCAGAACCGCTTCCGCTGAAAAGGATACCCAGGCAAAGGCAGCTTCCTGAATGCCCGACCACTGCCAACGCTCTTCCAGTTGAAGTCGACGCCCCTGGTATAAAGCTGCGCAGCCGCTGTCAACACGGCCTTCCATTCCGTAGCCCCGCGACCGGCACCGGAAGATGCCACAACGCGCTCGGGCCCGATTCCGTTCGCCATCGCCAGCGCACTCAATTGCGGCTCCGCACCTACTTCCAGCATCAACATCTGACCACCGGGATCAGCCGCCTGCAGCGAAGCCTGGAACTGCACCGTCTCACGAAGATGACGCCGCCAATATGTCGCATCCACTGGCCGGGCACGATCTACTATCATTCCCGTCAGGTTCGAAACCCACGGTATCTCCGGGATACGGAACTTGATCCTCGCAGCCTCTGCTTCAAACGCATCCAGCATCCCGTCCAACGCAGCCGAGTGGAAGCCGTGAGTATTCCGCAGCCTCCTTGAACGAATCCCGCGCTCACGCAGCAGCTCCTCCAACTGTGCCATGGCCGCTGCGTCGCCGCTTGCGACAACACTGGCGGGTCCATTCACAGCAGCGATGCTCACGCCGGCTCCAGGCCGCGCTTCTGCCAGCAGGCGCCGAACTGTATCCTCACTCTCGGCGACCGCCACCATGTAGCTCGGCCGGGCGAACTGCTCCGTCAGCCATCCGCGCGCTGCCACCAGCCGCATACCCTCTTCCGGCGTCATCGCTCCGGCTACAGTCGCTGCTACATATTCTCCAAGACTGTGACCAAGAACTACCTGCGGCGTTACACCCCAGCTTCGCCACAGCTCGCTCAGCGCCCATTCATAGGCAAACAGCGCCGGCTGCACATACCGCGCGCTGCCCAGCTCTCCTGCTTCATTCCTCCCGATTTCGGCGATCGTCTTGCCCAGCCCGCTGCCGGGCCTATCCGCCATCCCCTCCAAAACAGCATCCATCCGCGTGATCGCGGAACGAAACACCGCACTCTGCGCCAGCAGCTCGAGACCCATGCCGCTGTGTTCACTTCCCTGCCCGGTAAACAGAAAACCTACACGCGATTCGCCCAGCTGCGGTGATTCCACTTGCGCTGCGTTCCTCTGCCCGGCTGAACTCGCCTCGGCACCATCGGCGTGGTCACCTTCGCGCAGACGATCCAGCAGTTCCTCCTTCGTCCCAACCACCCATGCACGACGATGCGCATAGTGCATCCGTCCCTCAGTGAGGGTCCTGCAAACATCCCGCAGTGCACCCTCTCCGCTTTGCAGCAGGTAGTCACGCAGCTGGCTCTGCACTGCCTGCAAAGCTGCCGGCGTCCGTGCCGAAGTAACTGCGACCTGCACATCCTCAGAATCAGAGTGCAAAGCCACATCAGGCACATACTCTTCCAGCACCACGTGCGCATTGCTTCCGCTGAACCCGAACGAGCTCACCCCGGCCATCCGTCGATGCTGATCGCGCTCCAGCTGCCACTCCCTCTTCTCGCCGGGTATGGCAAACGGCAGATCCTTCCATGTCACCAGCGGCGTCTGTTGCTTCACATGCAGGTGTGGAGGAATGGTCCTGTGCTGCAGCGCCAGCACCGCCTTCAACAATCCCGCCATACCACTGGCTGCCTCGGTGTGGCCAAGGTTTGTCTTTACAGATCCCACGTACACCGGGCCCAGCTCCGCAGAGCGATGCCGGAAGACCGCGCCCAGTGCCTCAAGCTCAATCGGATCGCCGAGCGACGTTCCCGTTCCATGCGCTTCGATCATGCCCACCTGGTCCACTGTCACACCTGCCCGCTCATATGCCGCGCGCAGCAGTGCTGTCTGTGCCTGCGGACTCGGAGCGGTCAGACCGCCGCTCCGGCCATCATGGTTGGTGGCGCTCCCACGCACCACAGCGACGATCCGGTCGCCATTTGCAACAGCCTCGGGCAGGCGTTTAAGAATGATGACAGCGCATCCCTCCGACCGCACGTAGCCATCGGCCGCTGCGTCGAATGTCTTGCAATAGCCATCCGGAGCCAGCATATGCGCCCGCGAAAAGGCAATATGCATCTGCGGTGCGAGGATCAGATTTACGCCTCCCACAATGGCCGTGTCGCATTCCCCGCGCTGCAGGCTTTGCACAGCCAGGTGAACAGCTACCAGCGAGGAAGAGCACGAGGTATCCAGCGAGAGCGCCGGTCCGTGAGTTCCCAGCGTGTAAGCGAGTCGCCCCGCTGCCATACTCGGCGAGTTCCCCGACCCGGCATAGGCATCAATACGCAGATCATCCTTGAACACCGCGCGGTAGTAATCAAAATTGGAGAGGCCTGCAAAGATACCGGTACGCGTGTTCCGCATCGTGTCTGCAGGTATTCCGGCATTCTCGAGTGCCTGCCATGCCACTTCGTGCAACAGTCTCTGTTGCGGATCGAGCGTCGCTGCCTCGCGTGGAGCGATCCCGAAGAACTCCGCGTCAAACTTTTCGACATCTTCCAGGAACCCGCCCCGGACCGCGTACATGGCTCCCTCGGCCTCGGGATTCCTGTTGAAATACTGGCGCCAGTCCCACCGCTCGCGCGGTACATCCGTAATCGCGTCGCCACCCGACTCCAGCAGCTGCCACATCGACGCCTCGTCCACAATGCCGCCGGGAAATCGCATGCCCATACCGACAACCGCGATCGGCGCATTTTGCTCATCCCCCTGCCCGGACGCGGCCCTGGATTCCGCCTCTGCCAGCCGGCTCTTTAAGTTACGAATCTCCTTCAATGCCCGCTTGATCGGAGACAGCTCCGGCTGTTGCGGTTCGACGCTGCCCGGCTTAGCCATGGGTGCGCCCTCCTTCCGCAAGATCAAGCTCCGCCAGCAGCAGCGCCTCGGCTTCACTCTCACTCATCTCTTCAAGATCGGCCAGCGGGCCGCCGTCCATCTGCCCGTCCAGGTTCATCCGTGACAACAGATGCGCCGCCAGCTCACGGATGCTTGGAGAATCGAACAGAAGCGTCGCGCTCAACGGCTGTCCAATCGCCTGCGCCAGCACATTCCGCAATTCCAGAGCCATCAGCGAATCCAGCCCCATCTCCTGCAGAGGCGACGCTGCCGGCATCGGGCGGCCGGCCGACAGGCCCAGTACCTTCCGGGCCATCGTCCGCACCAACGTTTCCATCCGTGGAACCTGTTCGGTCTTCGAGGCCGCCCGGATCCACTCGATCTCTTCCGACATCGCATCCATTTTCCCGGCAGGCCTGATCGCTGCGTGAGAAGCCGAACCGTCCGGCGAAGGCAGCGGCAACATCTCCTGGAAGAATCCATGCGCCGGCGAACCCGTTGCAAACTGGTCTGAGAAGCTCATCCAGTTGACATCTGCAACCGTCACTGCGTCCCGCCCGCTGGCGAGCCCCTCCCGCAACGCTTCCAAAGCTGCGGCAGGCTGCATGGGACGCGCTCCGTTGCGGGCCAGTCGCGCCGCTGCTCCGGCACTCAACCGCTCAACCATGCCGCCGGCTGCCCATGCGCCCCAGTTCACACTGAGCGTTCGCAGCCCCATGGCGTTGCGTTCGGCAGCCAGTCCATCCAGGTAGGCATTCGCTGCTGCATAGGAGCCCTGGCCGGCCGAACCCAGCAGCCCTGCTACCGAACTGAAGTAGACGGTCGCCACCAGGTCCTCGTGCCGCGTAAGCAGATCGAGGCTGCGCGCACCTTCCACCTTGGTTCGCTGCGCCTGGTAAAAGCTCTCGGTCGTGTGATCCGCCAACAGGCGATCCTCCGTCTCACCCGCAGCATGGAAGACTCCTCGCAATGCCCCGCAGCCACGAGCACGCACACGCGCTAGTACTTCTTTCATCTGCCCGGCAATCGTTACATCGGCTCGCTCAATCACAATTTCCACTTCGCCGCCGGCCGATGCCTGCTTTATCCTCGCTGTTGCATCGGCAGCTCCGCCGTGACGGCTTACCAGCACCAGCGAGCGCGCTCCCTGCGCAACCAGCCACTCTGCCGTAGCCATCCCCAGGGCGCCCGTGCCGCCCGTGATCAGCATCGTACCCTCGCGCAAGGCGCGGCTCCATCGCACATCCCATCCAGGATCGGCCAGCTCGCTCTCCGGACGAATGAGGACCAGCTTGCCCGTGTGCCGGGCGCCCGCCATCATCCGGAACGCGTCTTCAGCCTCGTCCAGCGCATAGGTCTGGAGCGGCAGCGGATGCAATGTGCCCTCGGCAAACCAGGCCATCAACTCTTTCAGCATCCCCGCGATCGATCCTGGATCGCGTTGCGCCACCTCACCCAGGTCGAAAGCCCAATAGCCGACATCCGGCCGCAGAGCAGCAGCTTCAACCGGGCTTAGAATGCCCCGCTTTCCGACTTCAAGAAACACGCCGCCGGTTCGCAGCGCACGAAATCCGGCCGCAATCCTGTCACCGCTCAGGGCGTTCAACACCACGTCCACACCCAGACCATCGGTCGCGTTCAGGACATCATCGGCGAACTCTGCAGTCCGCGAATCGAAGACATCCGGAATCCCTTGTTGTTGCAGGTACGCCCGCCTGGCCGCTGATCCGGCTGTCGCAATCACCCGTGCACCCGACAGCCTCGCCAGCTGCACCGCAGCCTGGCCCAGGCCACCCGCAGCCGAATGGATAAGCACGGTCTCACCGGGCTTCAACTTCGCCAGCCGCGAGAAGGCATAATGCGCCGTCAGGAAGGACACAGGCACGGTTGCAGCTTCCGCAAACGTCATGCGTTCGGGCATCGCCACTGCGTACTGTGCCGGCACATTCACCCGCGACCGCATACTGGCAGGCGCAAACGCGAGCACCGGCGTTCCCTCTGCAAAGCCGCTTCGACTGCCTGCCTTCACGATGATCCCGGCACACTCCGCTCCCAGTGCTCCAGCAGTCCCCGCATAATTTCCTAAAGCCGTCAGCACATCGCGAAAGTTCAGCCCATGCGCGCGAACGGCGACCTGTATCTCGTCCCCGGCCGGTTCCGCAAGTTCACACGTGTCCTCATGCAGCGTCTCCAGGAGACCCGGCTTGCCAATCACCAGCTCGCGGTTCCGAGCCGCCGGTTCCAACTCACTGCGCACCAGCCGCGCATGAAGCCAGCGTCCGTTGCGCAGAACCAGTTCACTGGACACGCGCGGCCCCATCAGCCTTGCAGCTAACCGGCTTGGCAATTCCGCATCGTCTGGCCGATTCTCATTGGTTCCACTTACCGGCAGGTCGACGATCGTGGCACGGACCCTCGGAAACTCAACACGGAAAGTCCGCACCAGCCCCAGCAGGGCAGCCTGTTCCGGATCCACTCGCTCTCCGCGGCCCGTCTGGAGTCCGCCGCGGGTCAGCACGCATACCTGCTCCACCACACCTGGAAACTGTTGCTCATGCGCCACTACCGCGAGCATCTGCGCAGTGACCATTTCCTGCGACCCCGCCAGCACAATCGCCTTCGGCCTCGTATCCAGGTGCATCCGGCGAACCACCTGGGTCTCGCCGCCGCGCATTCCCGCAAGCTCATCGGCAAGCTGCGCCATGAAACTACCAACGGCTCGCTGACCGGCCGCGGCGTAGGACGTCTCTTCCAGCAGC
>CAZZUX010000036.1:0-31374 GCA_964657395.1 uncultured Ktedonobacteraceae bacterium | reverse complement strand
CTCGCGATGCGGCATGGCGGCGACTACCGTTACGCGCTCGCGACGGCGGCTGCGGGGGTGGCGATTGCGATCATCGTGGTGGGGAGCCTGGGCAAAGAACGGAAGGGCGTGGCGTTCGAAGGCCAGGCTGGTTAGCTGGTGGGAATGACGAGGTACTGCTCGAATTTCCCGTCCGGCATTTCGTAGGTGGTGATGGTAACTGCAGTTGAGTGCGATATCGGTGCCGCGAACTGGACGTGGAAGCTGTGGAAAGTCATGCCGCCGCGGAGCTCGCTGGCTGTCTGGCGGATGCTGAGCGGCTTGCCGAGCGGGGTGAGGCTGCTGGCGAAGTCTTCAAGTGCCTGTGGCGAGAAGTAGGCGTTGGTGTAGTCGGTCAACTGAGTGCGGTCGATGTGGCCAGACTGCAGGCCGGTAAAGACGGCGAGGGCACGGGACTCCGCAGCACGGGCGGCCTCGTCGGTGGTGCCGGTGACGATGGGCGCGAGAGCGCGGGCGAGCATACTGGCTGCAGGTGCGGCCATCTGGTTGGTGAGGACCGTGATGGCTACCTTCTTGTCGGGTGAGACGACGTTCTCGGAGACGAAGCCGGACACTTCTCCGCTGTGCTCGTAGCTCTTCGATCCGTTGTGGTCGAGAATGAAGAAGCCGAGGCCGTAGCCGCTGGACTCGGTGGGCTTGCCGTGTTCGTCGTGGAGCATGACTGGCTTGAACATTTCAGCGTATGAGGATGGCTTGAGCAGTGACTGGTGGATGATGCTGATGTTCCACTTGGCAAGGTCTTCGGCAGACATGGCCAGCTCGCCGGCAGCGAACATCCAGCCGGCGCCTTCCTTGGGCGAGGGGCGAAGTGGGCCGAGTGCATAGCGGTCGTAGCCGAGTGGATCGCTCTCGGGCAGGCGGGCGGCATCGGTGTTGAGGACGTTGGTCATGCCCAGCGGGGTAAAGATGTGTTGCTGCAGAAAGGGCACGAGCTTTTGTCCGCTGACCTGTTCGACGATGCGGCCGGCGATGACGTAGTTGGTGTTGGAGTATTGCCAATGGGTGCCGGGCTCGAAGTCGAGTGGCTTGTGGCCCCAGACGTCGAGGATGTGCTCGGCGGTAGCGGGCGCGAGCATGGAGGTCATGACGTAGTCTTCAGGCCAGTAGTCCTGGTATCCGGAGGTGTGGGAGAGCACGGCGCGCATGGTGATGTCATTCGCCCGGGTGAGGCCCGGGAGGTACTTGCCGATGGGATCGTCGAGCGAGAGTTTGCCGTCTTCTACCAGGAACATGACGGCGGCCGCGGTGAACTGTTTGCTGATGGAGCCGACCGAGTACTGCATCTGCGGCGTGGCATCGAGGGCCGGCTTGCCGTTTGCTGTGAGCCTTGCTTCGCCGTAGGCTTTGAGGTAAGCGACCTTGCCGTCTTTGACAATGGCGACCGAGGCACTGGGAACGCCGGTTTGTGCGAGGACCTGGGCGGCCGCGGAGTCGATCCGGGCTGCCATATCGGTGTCTTGGGAAAGGGCAGCGGCGGTGAGCGACGCGGCGGTAAGGACCGAGGAGATAAGCCGCACGGCGGCGTGAGACCTAGGGTGCATGGTCTGAGAAGATTAGCAGAGGTTACGGATGCGTCATCCCTCCCCATCCCCTCCCCGTTTGTTCTATTCGAACGCAAATGTTTCATTCTATTGTCTATAGTTGGGTGCCATCCGCCATCTATCTCACTGCATTGCACTTAAAACCAAATGTTTCATTCGAGAGGATTTGCTTGCATTTAGGAAGGAATGAAACGGTCATTCTGTTTCGGGAGATGATGGATCGAGTATGTGACGTCGTGGGTCAGCAAGACGGATGGTTGTCGCACTGTCCCCGGACGCAGCTTCGCGCTGACCATTGGACATCCGGATATTGGCACACAGAACTTACCCCGGCTTGCTGATTTTCCATGGCTTTCTGATTCAATGATAGGCGGGATAAAGTATTCAGTCGGCACGGCTCGGCAGGAGAAATCGGATGGTAACTGTCAAGGATACGATGAAGCGGCTGCGGGAGGGTCATGAGCGATTCCGGCGGGAGGTGTTTCCCGTAAGGAAAGAGCATTTTCGCCTGCTTGCTGAGATTCAGCAGCCGGAGGTTTTGTTTGTGACCTGCTCGGATTCAAGGATTGTGCCGGACATGATTTTCCAGAGTGAGCCGGGCGATCTGTTCATCTCGAGAAATGCCGGAAACGTGGTGCCGCCCTATTCGGTGATGGCGGATGGGATTGCGAACGAAGGCATTTCCGCCACCATCGAGTACGCAGTGAAGGTGCTGGGCGTGAGCCACATCATTATCTGCGGGCACTCGGATTGCGGAGCGGCGCGGGCCGTGTTTGAAGAGCGCGACGTGAGCCAGCTGCCGCTGACCAGCCGGTGGTTGACCTATGTGCAGGCGGCGCGGCCGTACATGCATCCGGTAGACGAGGGCGCAGACGAGTTGACGCGGCTGAAGGAATTTATCTGCGCGAATGTGCGACGGCAGATGGAAAACCTGTGTACCCATCCCGAAGTACAGGAAGGAATGGCGGCGGGGACACTGCAGGTGCATGGTTGGTTCTACGAGATCCGGACAGGGGAGATTGAAGAAGTCGACGTGTTGACCGGCGCACACTGCGTCCTCACCTAGGTACTGCCGTACGGGCGGGGGCGCTTTCGCGCGGGGGTTCCTCCCGTTGGTCGTCTGTGGTTTAGTGGTGATTGTTGGGGAGAGCGGATGGCTTCACCATCTCCCATCCTAGCTGCGCGGGGATGGGGCACCCGGATGGTTTGATTGCTCCGGATGTTTCTCAGGGTGGCGGGATTAGCATGGATGGCTTTTGCCCTATCCAAGAGGCCGCAATGCGTTGGCCATGGGGCTCCCGGGTTTCGGGTACGCTGTTGGGGCCTTGTTGGCTTTGATGTCACCTGGTGTGCCGGCTTCACTCTTAGGATTGCGGGCGTGGCATCCTTTTTAGCTAAAATGGCGTTACACAACGGGTAATGCCCTGGCCGTCATAGCGGGCAGGCAATGAAGAACCCGGGTGCAGGAAAGCAGGATGACCGGATGTTGAACAGCCGCCGTATTGCCGTCGTATTACCGGCCTATAACGCTGCCAAGACGCTGAAGCGGACGATTGACGAGATTCCTCATGACCTGGTGGATGACATCATCCTGACAGATGATGCGAGCAAGGATAATACTGCGGACCTGGCGCGGGAGATGGGCCTGGTGACGATGCGCCACGACAAGAATCGCGGCTATGGCGGCAACCAGAAGACCTGCTACACGACAGCTTTAGCGCGTGGCGCGGATATCGTGGTCATGCTGCATCCGGACTATCAATACACGCCGAAGCTGGTAACGGCGATGGCGTCAATGATTGCGTATGACGAGTTTGATTATGTTCTGGCATCGCGCATTCTCGGCAAAGGCGCGCTGGTCGGCGGGATGCCGCTGTACAAATACATCTCCAACCGCGGTCTTACATTTGCCGAGAATGTGCTGCTGGGGCAGAAGATCTCGGAATACCACACCGGCTACCGGGCTTGGAGCCGGGCAGTGCTGGAGCGGCTGCCGCTGATGACCTGCTCGGATGATTTCGTCTTTGACAACCAGATGATTGCGCAGGCGACCTATTTCGGTTTCCGGGTCGGTGAGATTTCATGCCCGACCAAGTATTTCGAAGAGGCGTCGTCGATCAACTTCAGTCGCAGCGTGACGTATGGGCTGGGTGTGTTGAAGACGGCAGCGCAGTTCCGGCTGAAGAAATGGGGGCTGGCAAAGCCGGCGATTTTTGAAGACACACCCCAGGGACGGCTTCCCTTCACCGGCAAAGTAGCCGCCATCTAGGTACTAGCCGACGGGCGTAGGCGCTTCGCGCTTTTAGGCTCCCGTTGGTCGCTGGCTGGTTTTCGGGTGATCTAGCAACGGATTGTTTCGCTGTAGCTCATGGCGGCGCTTGCGCCGATCATGACGTACCGTATTGCTGAAAGCGGTGATTCTGAGACCTCTTATTTTGTTAGCATTCCCGAGATAGCCATTCCTCTTCTGGGTCACTTCATGACCTAAGTAATACGGTTCAGGAAGTTTTGGCTTACTGGAAAGGTCTTACCTGGTTCTTACTATCCATTATCAGGAGAGTCTCCCCTATGAAGAATTTGCTGATTCTTTCTGCCCTGGTTTTCTCGAGTGCGGCGGCGTCTGCGCAGTGCCGTGCGGGCCGTGTGACGGTGAGCGAAGAGCTGCGTGAACCTGGAGCGACAATCGTGGCTACTGTGGTCGACGCACAGCCTGTGCCGGATTCGTCGTTCCACCTGGATGGGATCAACTACGTTGTTCGGGTGGATCGGGTGCTTCGCGGGAAGGTCGTGGAGCGGAGCACGATGAAGATCTTCAGTGAGAACAGTCCGGAGCGTTTTCCGATGCAGGTAGGCAAACGGTATCTGCTATTTACGCACCTGGATTATGACCGCTATGCCATCGATAACTGCGGTAACTCGGGCTTGCTAAATGCGTCTGGAATCGACACGCTGCAGCAGTTGAAGCAACTCGCGAAGAGGTAGTTAGAAGTATCGGACACAATCAAACGCCACTCTTATCCGGCTGCCTGCCTGGATGAGAGTGGCGTTTGGCGTTGCGGGTGAGTGGACCAGTGGTGTCAGTAGCCCGGCGCTGGTACTCGAAAGGCAACTCCGCGGCGGCGGTTGGCCTCGACGGTGGAGGCGATGTCGAGTTGCTGCATCGGCAGCACGTAAGGTGCGCCGTTGAGCGAGGTGTAGCGAACGGCGCCGTAGCCATCAAACCAGTAGCGGGTGGCAAGGAAGCCGTAGCCGCCGCGCATGACCAGGACGGTCGGGGGCGGAGCGGGAAGGTAGACCGGCATGGGTGCAGGTGGCGGAGTCACATAGGTGTTGTAGGTGACGGGCTGGGGAGCCGGTTCTGGCACGGGAGGCGGCGGCGGAGCGACGTAGCTGCGCTGAGCGAAACCGTAGGCGTCATGCGGGGTCTGCTGGAAGTCCGGGACGACCAGGTCATCCATGATTTTTAGAGTGAGACGAGTCTCTTCCTTGAGGACTGGACGCGGGCCGCGGCGTGGCAGGTTGATGAGGTCGATGGGCCAGAGAACGGGAATCATCCACTCGACGGTGTCGCGGACGGGATGGCCCTTGCCATGGATTTTGCCGTCGCGATCGACCGGGTACCTGGGTACGTAGACGACCTTGGCATCCATGGGGATTACGGTGTCCGGCTGGATGACCATGCGATCGAATTTAAGTTCCATCCAGCCCTTTCCGTAGAAGTGGCCGGGATCTTTGTAGTCTTCAAAACGGCCGACGAGATAACTGCCAGCCGGAAAGACGGAACGGCCGTAGAGCTCGACGTGACTGACCTGGCAGAGGACGGGATCGCCGACCTCAGTGGTTTTCGAAGAGAGCTTCGGTTCGGAGACGGTGCATTGCACGAGCGAACCGGCAGGGATCATGTGGTCGCCGGCAAACGCAGCGACGGGAGCGGTAAGGAGAAGGAGGGCGGCGAGTCGTGTGGCGAGCTTTCGTGGAGAACGCTTCATGATGGCCTCGAAGGTTAGGCCAAGCTCCCACAACCGGAGCCGGCTGGTGTACTGTGCATGCCGCATCCTGACGGCGAGGGCCGGAACGGCTTCGGATGGCTCGAAGATTTCCGGGCTGACTGGAGACATGATGGAGGTCACCGCGGCCTGCGTCAATGCTGTTTTGCACCGAAAAACAAAGAGATTTCGCGGCCAATGCCCGATGTGAAACACGGGCTGAGCGGAATAGTTTCACGCGTGTTGCGGATAATTTTTGATGGGAGTTACGGCAGGAGTGCGGGGCGTGGTTCGTTGCGGGAACGAGTGCGGCTTGACGGTCAGGGAGTGACGTCGGTGGCGGCGGCGTAGCTGATCTGGTGGATCGCCAGCCAGGTGGCGGCGTAGGCGGTGAGTGAGTTGGAGGTGGTGGAGCGATAGTCGCGGAGGGCGTCGAGGTAGTCGACGAGGGCGAGGCCGCCGTGCTGGTAGCTGAACTGGGCGATGTCGAGGACGTCTTTGGCTTCTGCGAGGTAGTGGTCGTTGTAGCGGTCGGAGAGACCTTTGCTGGTGATGTAGGTGACCCAGGCCTGATCGATGTCGGAGTTGACCTGGTTGCGGACGGCTAATTCGGACAGACGATTGGAGGCTGCGCTGAATTCACTCGAAGCCTTGTTGCCCTGGTTGCGGTCGAAGACGCGAATAGGAAAGTTGATATTGAAGCCGGCCGAGTTGAAGGTGCCGCTGCGATCGTACTCGCCTTCGAGGGTGGGATCGCTGGTGCCATTAGCGTAGGCGAGTTTGACATTGGCGTCGGCTGCGCGGACGGCGGCCTGCGCAGCGCGGTAGTCGGGCCGGCTGGTGAGGGCTTTCTGTTCGAGATCGGGCAGAGCCTGGGCGATGGCGGGTGGAACGATGTCGCCAATGATGTCGAAATCGGGGCGGGGCTTTTCGTAGCCGAGGAGGGTTTGCAGCTGATCGGCGGCCTGCGCGAAATTCTGAACGGCGCTGAACTCGTCGGATTCGAACTGAGCGAGCTGCAGGTCGAGTCTCTCATAATCGAGTTTTGCAATGTCGCCGGCCTTATAGCGATCGTTGGAGATGTCGAGTTCGTGGCGGTAGTCCTTGAGGTTGTCGTCGGCGAGCTTACGTGCGGCCTTGGCGAGTACGAGGTTGGTGAAAGCCTGGCGGACGTTGAGAACGATGCTACGTTCCTGATCCTGATACTGGGCATCGGTCTGGGCGGTGGTGGCGACGGCATTGTCTATGCGCCAACGACGCTTCTGTCCGCGTTCGAAGAGGCGAGAGAGTTGCACAGCATAGGTATATGGATTGGAGGGATTGTTCGCGGCCAGGGTGACATTGCTGGCGGCGACACCGAAGTAGGGATTGGCGCGGACCGCGGCCTGAGTCTCCAGTGCTTTGACGGAGTAGAGGTTCTGGCGCGAGGCGAGGAGGGTGGGATTCTGTTCTTTTGCGATGTCCACGGCCTGCTGCATCGTGAGCGGCGTGGAGGGCGGCGAGGTTTGCGGAAGCTGAGCCCGCGCGGTGGTGCAGACAACGGCGCATAGCGCATAGGCGAGGATGGTGCGGGCAAACGTCAAGATAGCAGCGCCTTCCGGCCGGGACTTTCGCAGGATCATTCTCTCCAAGGTTTACAGCATCATCATAAATAGTGGATAAGGGTGCCGGGCTTGCCTCGCCGGGCTAGTCTTGTAGACGGACGGCTGGTTGTATTGGACCCGGCGGGATGCGACCGCAGGACAAGCTGGCAGAGTCAGTATTGACCTCAGCTGCGCTTCGCTCGTGACGTATAGAGCTCTTCACGTCTGGAACGAAGAGAGATGGCTTCGCCAGCGCCCACCCTGACTGCGCGAGGATGGGGCACCCGGATTTGTGGCCCTTCAGGCCTAATGGGCACCTGCTGCTGCTTTGCCGGGTTTGACTTTCCCGAATGTCCATACAAGCAGGACGCAAAAGAAGCCGAGTAGCGCAGTCCAGCGGAAGACATCGACGAAGGCCCAGAGGAGCGCCTGGCTGTTCAGTTGTTGATAGAGCTGTGCTTGAGCTCCGGCCATCGCATTTGCCTTGCCGGTCTGATGCCCGAGGTAGCCTTGAAGGCCTTGCAGCCGCTGCTGGAACCAGTAGCCGGCGGTGGGAACGTAATTGGTGATCTCGCTTTGGTGGTAATCGGACCGGCGGGTGAGTTCGGTTTGGGCAAGCGAAATACCGACAGAGCCACCGATGTTCCGAACGAGGTTGAAGATGCCGCTGGCGTTTCCGATTTGCTGGTTTGAGAGCGTTCCGTAGGCCTGCGTCGTGATGGGAACAAAGACGAAGCTGAGAGCGAAGCCGGAGGCGATGATGGGAATGATGAGGGTGGTGGGGCTGATGCCGAGATCGATATTGGCGAAGTAGAGGGAGCAGACAGCGAAGCCGGCAAAGCCAAGGGAAAGCAGGATTCTCGGATCCACCTTGTTGCCCAGGTAGGCGATGACGGGCATGCCGATGATGGAGCCGATGCCGCGCGGTCCGACGACGAGGCCGGCAGCGAAGGCAGTGTAGCCGAGCAACTCCTGATAGAAGAGCGGAAGGATGGTGATGGTGGAGTAGAGAGCGCAACCGAGCATGAAGATGAGGCCGCAGCCGACTGCGAAGTTGCGGTTTCTGAAGACGCGCAGTTCGATAAGCGGATCGCGGGCTTTGAACATGCGGAAGAGAAATGCGACGAAGCCGGTGATGAGGAAGAAGGTCATCCAGCGCAGCCAGGTAGCGCCGAGCCAGTCATCTTCCTGACCTTTGTCTAGGAGGATCTGGAGGCATCCGGTCCAGACGGCCAGCAGTCCGAAGCCGATCCCATCGAAAGGACGAGGCTTCGCGTTGGCGATGTAGGGCGGATCGTGCACGAAGCGACCGATCATGAAGACGGCGAGTGCGCCTATGGGGATGTTGATGTAGAAGGCGTAGCGCCAGCTGTAAGTATCTGTCAGCCAGCCGCCGAGAGTAGGGCCGAGGACGGGCGCAACGACGATGCCAAAGGCGAAGAAGGCCATGGCCGCCCCGCGCTTGGCAGGTGGAAAGCTTTCAAGCAGGATGGCTTGTGAGAGAGGCTGTAATGCGCCGCCACCTGCGCCCTGGATGACGCGGGCGAGAAGCATGAAGCCGAGGGATGGTGCTGCTCCGCAGAAGAAAGAGGCGATGGTAAAGATGATGACGCAGGTGACAAGAAAGCGCTTGCGGCCGAAGCGGAGGGCGGCCCAGTTGGAGGTAGGAAGAATGACGGCGTTGGCGACGAGATAGCTGGTGAGCACCCAGGTGGCCTGGTCATTGGAGGCGGAAAGACTGCCCGCGATATAGGGCAGGGCTACAGAAGCAATGGCGGTGTCGAGCACCTCCATGAACGTGGCCAGCATGACCGAAACGGCGATGATCCAGGGATTGACTCCGGCGTTTTGCGCGGACTGGCCTGGAGCCTGCGATGCCATGACTGAGTAGTAGCTTCCTTAGTGAATAGTAGGAAGATGCGGGCCACGCGACGGCTGTTGTTCCAATCTATTGAGTGTGGCTGCGTCGGCAATCGGCTCGCACTGCGAAGGTAGAACCGATATTGCGTTACAAGCCGAAGGGAGATGAGACTTAGTCAGTCCGCGTCGGCCGATCCACTTTTCCGGTCGAGATCAAACAGAGTGGAGAGGAAGGTACCTCCCGGTCGACCTTCGTTGCCGAACAGCCGGCTCTGTACTGCAATGACAAGTGGCAGTGCATTGCGCAAGGTGCTGAGGCCGCGCCGGGTGACAGTGACCTGTTTTGCGCGGGTGTCAGAGCAGCTTCGACGACGAGCGATGAACCTCTTTGACTCCAGCGTTTTTAATATGTGTGACATCTGCATCGGATGGATGCCGCCGAATGCTGCGAGCTGTGCCTGGTTGACTGGCTCCCCGGAGCGTCCGAACCAGGCGGCCAGGGCCAGGGTTTGCAAGCCGGAGGATCTGAATGGGCGAACCATTGGAGAGCTGGCGTTGTATGGGCACGATGCGGGCATTATGCCGAAGGGGATTTTGATGGAGGAGTCCGGCTTTCCGCCTGAGACCTGCCGCTGGATTATCGGTGGCCTGGACTGGCCGATGGAGCCGATTGACTTTGTACCGCACAGGCATCCAGCGATTGTGGAAATACTCCAGATCAAAGAGGGGAAAGAACCGGGTGCGATGCTGGAGGCCGGTGAGATCGATGCGCTCATTTCTGCGGACAATCCCAGGTGCATTCTTGAAGACTCTCCAAAGGTGGCGCGACTCTTCCCTGACTATCCGCAGGTGGAGCGCGAGTATTAGAGGCGTACAGGGATCTTCCCTATCATGCATACGGTGGTGATCCGTAAAGTTCTGCTGGCACAGCACGCCGGACTGGCAGAGACGATCTACGATTCTTTCTGCGAAGCCAAGAATGTTGTGGTGAAGAATTATGAGCATGGCCGCATCTTTAACAATATGGAGATGATATTTCCGTGGTTCAGCCATCTGTCGACTGAAGACCGCGCGGTGCTGGGTGAGGACTGGTGGCCTTACGGCATCCAGGCGAATCGGAAGGCGATTGAAGCAGTGCTGCGCTATCACTATGAGCAAGGGATTACGAAGCGACTTTTCAGGATCGAGGAAATTTTTGTGCCCGAACTGCTGAACACCTAGAGTGCAGTGGTGAGGGCGGCATGCGGGCGGTTCGACGCAGCCCATCGCGTTCGGGATTGCGGGCGCGCTATGCTTGAGGTGAAGGCAACTTGATGATCAGCCACGCCATGAGATCGCGTCTCTTCTCTTCCCTGCCCTGGTTGTTTGTGGTGGCCTTGGTGTTGCCTGTGCGCCTGTCTGCGGCTGGACCCGGAGATGATGTGCCGGGCGACGGGCTCCACCTGACGGTGCTACGCGACTTTAATGGCGATGGCACCGGTGACCTGGCAGAGGTGTCTTCTGCTGGAGAAGAAGCGGAGCCGAATTTTCTGATTGTGTCGCTTGGTCGCGCGGACGGCACCTTTCAACGCACTGGTGTCAGATTGCCTTTGCTTCACAAGCCGCGGGCCCTTGTTTCCGCCGACTTCAACAAGGATGGTGCGGCGGACCTGATCGTCGGGAATGACGATGGCAGCCTGATGTTGTTCACTGGCGATGGGCGCGGCAAGTTCACGCCTGCAGGCGAAGTGGCGCATCTTGACTCAGTACAATCGATGGTCGTGGCAGACTTCAATCGCGATGGGGTTCCGGACCTTGCTGTTTCGGACTGGCGAGCCAGCGCGGTCAAGGTGCTGCTTGGAACCGGGAGTGGTTCTTTCCAGAGCGGCTGGTCGTTTCCACTGCGCCTGGCGGGAACGACTCCGCACCTGTCCGCTGCGGACTTCAATGGCGACAGCCTGATAGACCTTGCCGTGGTGTACAGCAGTGAAGACGGGGCCACCTACGATGTCATGCTGGGTGATGGCCATGGTGTTTTCGTTGCTTCACCGAAGCTGAGCTTTGTACCGGACCCGTATGCTCACTGTGTTACCAGCAATTAAGTGCTCTAGATTGTAACTTTTACAGCTACATATTAGCGCGTTTGCGATTCAGGGGATGATGACGGCTGACCCCTTCTCGGTTTCCTCTTTGACGGCGAGCATAGCCTCGTTGGCGTTACTAAGCGAAAAGACGGAGACGCGCGGCTGGATCTTGAGTGTTTGAGCGAGCTTGAGAAAGTCGCGGGCATCGTCGCGTGTCATATTGGCTACGCTGCGTATCTGGCGTTCGCCCCACAGTAGGCTGTCGTAGTCAAAGGATGGCACCTGATCGAGGTGGATCGCATTGATGGCAACGACACCGCCTTTGCGAAGACTAGACAGTGCATCGACGACCACTTTGCCGCTGGGTGCAAAGGTAATTGCGCGGTCAAGCGGCACAGGTGGACGGGCATTTTCGTCGCCTACCCATGTTGCTCCTAAGCTGCCTGCCGCGGCCCGATGCAAAACGCCGCGCGTCACAACGTAGAATTCGCAACTCCAGGATTGAAGGACGGGCATGGCCAAGGTGGCAGAGCTGCCAAAGCCGAAGAGGCCGACGCGTTCCCCTGGCTGCACACCGGCGACCCGCAGACTGCGAAAGCCGATGATGCCTGCACAAAGCAGGGGCGCGACGTGGGTGGCATCGAGTCCGGACGGGAGCGGGTAGACGAAGTCTTCGCGAGCGAGCACATATTCGGCATAGCCGCCGTCGACTGTGTATCCGGTGAATGTGGGATGGTCGCAGAGATTCTCCATGCCATGTGTGCAATAGAAGCAGGTGCCATCCGTGCCGCCCATCCATGAGATACCAACACGGGTTCCTGACGGTAATTGCGAGCTAAGGGATTCGACGATTTCCCCGACAACTTGATGGCCGGGGATGAGTTTTGGACGCAGTGCAGGCAGATCACCTTCTACGATGTGGAGGTCTGTGCGGCATACGCCACAGGCGAGTACTCGCAGCAGCAGATAGCCTGGAGTGATTTTCGGGCGCGGTACTTCCTCGAGTTGAAGGTGAGGAGCTGCCTTACCTTTTACATGATCGAATGTGGCAGCTTTCATAGGATGTGAATGACTCCTGTGGTGATGATCGAACAGTGTTCCCGCTGATTGTTCCATCTGTCGCGAAGGTTGGTTGTCCAGTTTTGCTCTTTCATGGCAGCGGCGGGAAGCGCATCCAAAGGACATGGATATAAAGATTGTTGGCCTAGAAGAACACTTCGTGCTTCCTGAAGTCATGCGGGCATGGGAGGCGCTGGATCCACGCTGGCAGGACTCGGCTTTGAGGCCTCCGCCGGGGGATGAACGAGGGTGGCGGCTGCAGGAATTTGGTGCGGAGCGGATTGCGGCTATGGACGATGCGGGTGTCGACGTCCAGGTTCTCTCGCTCACGACACCGGGAGTGCAAAGCCTTGAGCCGGAACAGGCGGTGGGACTCGCATGCTTGTCTAACGATCGAGTTGCTGAAGTTGTTGCCGGGGCGCCAAACCGCTTCCAGGGTTTCGCCACGCTGCCGACCGGCGATCCGAAGGCCGCTGCCAAGGAGTTGGAGCGCGCAGTGCGGGAGCTAGGATTACAGGGCGCCATGGTCTTCGGACGTACCCGTGATCGGAACTTTGACGACGCCTCATTCTGGCCGATCTTCGAAGCCGCGTCCGCGCTGAGAGCGCCACTGTATATTCACCCGCAGGCTCCACAGGCGAGCGTTGTAGAGGCGTACTACTCAGGCTTTGGATTGCCGCTGGACGCGCTGTTTGCGCGGCCGGGGCTGGGCTGGCATTTCGAAGCCGGCGTGCAGATCCTGCGGCTGGTGCTTAGCGGGTTGTTCGATCGCTTTCCGGATCTACAGATTATTACAGGGCACATGGGGGAAGTGATCCTGTTTTATCTTGATCGGATTGACATGCTGACTCGTGCGGCCAAGCTGCCCAAGAAGATATCCGAGTACATCCAGCAGCATGTCCACATCACGCCGAGCGGCCTGTTCAGTCAGCGCTATTTACGTTGGGCCATTGAAGTCATTGGCATCGATCGCATCCTTATGTCTACGGACTATCCGTACGCGATGGCTTCAGATGGAGGCGCTCGCAGGTTTATAGTGCAGGCGGAGTTGAGCGACGACGACAGACAGAAGATTGCATCAGGTAACTGGGATCGACTATGCGCTGGCATACGGCGATAGCTGCTGACGCATGAACGGCGGAGCTGATCGCTCCGCCGCAGCTTGAGTATCAGCTACATGGCTGGCGCTGTGGGTACGCCCATTTTCTGGGACATCTGATCTGCCATGTCGGTATGTTGCTGAATGACGGGAATACCCTGAGAGACTGCTGTTTTGATGTCAGAGTTGGTGGTTGCATCCGCCTCGTTCTTAAACATGGCGAGAGTCTTATGATGATCGGTGTCCATCGCCTTGAGATATTCCTTGTCGAAGGAATCGCCGGACATGCTGGCGAGTCGCTGCGCTTCTACCTTGTGCGTGGAATTCAAAGGCTGCGGAGTCTTAACGCTTAACTTCTGAGCCAAGGGAGCCATATCGCTTCTCAGCTTCTGGTGATCCGTGATCATCTGCTGCGCATAGGTTTTTACATCGGGATTCTTGGACTTCTTCAACGCCATTTGGCTCGCAGCAATCTCTGCTGAGTTACCTTCGTCGGCCATCATCACGAACTTCTTGTCTGCCTGCATGCTGCTGCCTGCACTTTGGGCAAGCAACGGAGCCGCGGTACAAAGCATTGCGGCGAATAGTGCCATATTTTTCTTATTCATAATATCTCCCTTTAATCGTTGGCCTGAATTGCTGAAGGTCGACATGGCAAGTGATGCCTGCGACTGGCTACTTTGAAATATGCTTTTTGACTTACAGTGGTCAGATGACTAAATGGCAGGCAAGCCAGACGCGTGCCCTATGAGTCGTTGTTGCCCAATCAACATATCGCCAGGTGACAGGGTCGCAAATTATTGCTTTGTCCACGCCAATAGAAGATGGCGCCTCGCAGCGCCATCTTCAAACACACCTTTGCGACTGACTACTGGACGCTGCTGTAGACGGTGGACAGACTCTTTTCGAGAGCAGTGCCGAGTGTGCCAAGGTCGCCACGTGCGAATCCGTGCACGTAGTACAGACGATTGTGGTCATCGACGTAGTGATCATGAACGGCCGGAACGGTGAAGCCACTGGCGCGAAGTGCATCGATGACAGGCGGAAGCTCGGTCTGCTTAAGTGCAAACTCCGCGTTCACGATGGCATTATCACCGCTGGTCGGCTGAATGTAGAAGGTAATACCTACACCGAGCGCGGGCGAAGCCGGTATAGCACCGAGGAAATACTTGCTCTCGTCCGGACGCGCGACGACAACCTCATAAATTGCGCCATCGATCTGCGAGATTGTCCCCTTCAGCGAGCCGAAGATCGGCTGGTATTTGGCTGGAAGTTCTGTAACTTTTACTGGAATCGCTGTCGTGTTTTCCTGCGGATCCTTGATGACTGCGAGAGCACTCGCAACGAGAGAAGCAAGGTTAGCTTCGTCGCCCGTTGATTCGAAGTGGACCCAGAGGAGCTTTGGCGATTCGAGTGCTGCATGATTGACTACGGCGGCGATGCTGATGTTCTTGTCCTTGCGCAGTGCTGCTTCCAATGCGGGTACTTCGGATTCGAGAGCAGGCAGGGAGCCGTCAGTGAAGTAAATGCTGCCGCTTAGCTGCTTGAAGTTGACATAGCCGTTGGCTACGGTTGCCGGGTATACAGGCTTGTCAGCAACTGTGATCGCCAGATCATGCCGAACGAGATCGTAATGCAGTACCGGACCGGCGAGAACGACGCCGTTCGCGTGGAATGCGCTCTGAACCGGAGTCCAGTCTGGCGCCTGAGCATGAAGGAAAGAAGGCGTGAGGGCGGCTAGAGTTAAGGCGAGTGGCGTGAATCTGGACATGCCACGAAGGTTCAATATCGAGCGCATAGCTGGTCTCCAAGCAGGGCAACGTTGCCCATTGGGTAAGAGCAAAATGCCAAGCGGATTGTTGTACTCGGCAGCAGGCGGCAATGCGTGATATCAAACGATGAGATTGCCGAAGAGCAGCATCAGCACAGAGAAGACTACAAACGGGTAAGGACGGCGCATAGCCAGTCTTTCAATTCACATGTGCCCATTTTTCTCTTTCGTAACGGTGACGTCGACCTGGAAGGTCGTTTCATTTCACAGAGGGCGAGTGGGTCATTCTCTTCAAATGCCTGGTGAAATGAAGTATGCACGCATTTACGTAGGGCGGGAGGTTGCCGAAGCTGGCTTCATTCTGCGATAACCATGTCTTACCGCTTGCTCGACGAAAAGTCGATGGGTAAAGAAATGGACATTCACATGAATAAAGCAGGACGAAGAGAGTTTTTGAAGGGTGCCGGCGGCCTGGCTGCCACAGTAGCGGCTGCGGCTGCGCTGCCGCAATGGGCCTTGGCTGATCCATTGGGTCTCCCGATTGGGATTCAGCTTTACACGGTTGGCGCGGACATCCAGACGGACGCTCCTGCAGCAATCAAGCAGATAGCGGCGATTGGCTACAAGGAAGTGGAGACCGCCGGATACGGTTCACTCAAGACTGCGGCTGCATTTCGCAAGGTGCTGGACGATAACGGGCTGAAGTGCCCAAGCTCCCACCAGCAATTCGACCTGGCTAACCTGCAGAAGGCTTTTGACGACGGCCATGCGCTGGGTTGCGAGTATGTGGTCGCCTCGGTGGCGCGGGCTTTGATTCTTCCTCCACCGGATGCTTCACTTGCCCCTGCGGACAAGCGTAAGGCAATGATCCAGGCCGTGATGGCGCCAATGACGGAGGACGATTGCAAACGCATGTCCGATGTATTGAACACCATCGGGGCTGCGGCCCAGAAGTCCGGCTTGACCTTCGCCTCTCACAACCACACTGAACAGTTTTCGCCAGTACAGGGTGGAACTGCCTTCGATTACCTGGTGCAGCATACGGACGCGAACGTGAAGTTTGAACTGGATTGCGGATGGACGGTGGTTGCCGGCTCGAAGCCGGGCGAGCTGGTGAAGAAGTATCCGACCCGAATCAAGATGCTGCACATCAAGGATTTTCTTCCATTTGAAAAAGGAGCCAGGCCGGGAGGACCGATCGTGGCGCAAGGGTCGGAAATCGGCCAGGGAGTGGTGAAGTACAAGGAGATATTCGCCGAGGTCAACGGCGCCGGTATCCAGCATATCTTTGTGGAGCAGGAAGGGCCGTACTCCCGCATGCCCGCGATGCAAGCGGCCAAGGCGGATTATGCCTACCTGCACTCGCTTGCGTAGTTGGTTGATTGTGGACTGACCAAGGAGAGGTTTGATGCTGCTATTAGCCAGGTGCAGTAGTCTGGTCGGCTACTGCACCTCGGGATGCGGCGGTACCTTTTCTGCTTCGATCTTGATGGAGCCATCAGTGAGACCAGTTGTAGAAGCCTTGAGAGTGATTGGTCCAGCCTGCCTTGAAGTACGCACGATGACGGCAGCCCGACCTTCGAACAATTTGCGTCGATTGCCCTGGTAGGAAGCGCTGTCCTGCGCGTCTCCGTTGCCGACAGCCGCGATGACGCCGGGGCCGGTGATAGAGAATTGAAGATCCTCATCAGCATGCGGCTGAAAGTGGCCATCCGCATCGATTGCTTCCACGGCGAGGTAGGAGAGATCCTGTCCATCCGCCTGCACTACAGTACGGTCTGCCGTGATGCGCAAAGCTGCAGGTTTGCCCGCAGTGGTAAGAATGCTTTCAGCGACCTTGCTGTTCCCGCGCAGCCCGACTGCCTTTAAGGTACCGGGTGCGTATGGCACGGTAAAAACAGCTTTGAACTCCTGTTCGCGTCCTGTGGGCTTTTCTCCGATGAGCTTGTCGTTCAGGTAGAGTTGAACCTTTTCTGCGCCAGAGTAGACCTCTACCTGCAGCTCTTTGCCTTCCTGTCCGGGCCAGCTCCAGGTGGCGAGTGTCGGATAGGAGGCCCATCCGACAGCAATAATTTTCTTCCCTTCGGGTTCGGGCAGACGGACGGTTGCGTACACTCGATCGCCACCATTCCAAAGGATGTCGCGGTAGTAGGATTGCGGCTTCCTGAAGCCGGTCAAATCCATATCGCCGCAGACGGCTGAATGCCATGGATAGTCATGCATGAAGATCGCAGCGATGGCTTTCATAGCGGGGTCGGCTGCGCTTTGAGCCATGGCGGCGTTCATGTCGATACCATTGGCCATGCCTGTGAACATTTTGTCGATGGTCGCAGTGTTCATCATGCCGCCCATCATCTGCGATGCTGTTTGTGCCTCCGCGGGCGTGCCATAGGACCAGGCACCTATGCCGGACTCACCAAGATAATCCATCGCGGTCCATGTGAGATCTCCGATGACATAGGAGTTGTCCTGGGAGATCTGCCACAGCGGAAAAGCATTGGCCGGGTAGGACTCTGTCGTAAGCATCAGGCGATTGGGAAGTGACTTGTGGTCGGCTGCGTAGGTTGGAAGGATGTTGTAGTTGTATCCGGTGATGTCCAGTTGAGAGAAGACGGCCGCGGCGTTGGGGTTGGTGGTAGTCCCAGGAAAGGCAAGGGTAAGGGGTCGCGTGCTGTCGAGTGATCGGACCTGATCGGCCAATTGCTTTGCGAGCTCGCGTCCGCGGCCGACTTCCAGCTCTGGTATCTCATTGCCGATGCCCCAGATGACGATGGACGGATGGTTGCGATCGCGCAGCACCATGGACGAAACGTCGCTCTTCGACCACTCGTCGAAGTATGTGCCGTAATCGAACTTAACTTTGTGCGCCTCCCACATATCGAATGGCTCATCGAGGACGAGGAGCCCGAGCCGATCGCAGGCATCAAGAAATGCGGGAGATGGTGGATTGTGTGCGCTTCGCACAGCATTGGCGCCGGCTGCCTTCATGAGTTCCACCTTGCGTTCTTCTGCACGGTCGAACGCGGCTGCGCCCAGTGGCCCGTTGTCATGATGAACACTGCCACCGGTGAGCTTGATTGCCTTGCCGTTGAGGAGCAATCCCTGATCAGCGGACCACGAGAGAGAGCGTATGCCGAATGGGTTGGTAACTGTATCGACGATCTTGCCGTCCCTGCTGATTTGAGAAACAGCGTGGTACAGGACGGGTGAGGCAGGAGACCACAAGGCGGGGCTTTGCACAGTGATCTTCTGTGCTGCTTCGGCATCCTTGCCTGGAGCTATCGAAAGGCTCGATGAAGAGGTTCCGACCTGCTTTTCTGCAGCATCGAAAAGGATGGTGCTGACATTGACCGTGGTTGCGAGAGCGGAGTCGTTAACTACGCGAGTCTTGATGGATACCTGCGATGAAGCACTGGAAGCGGTGGGCGTTGTTATGAAGACGCCCCACTGTGCTACATGCGTTGTGTCTGTGATGACAAAGCGAACATGACGGTAGATGCCCGAGCCACTGTACCAGCGGCTGTTCGGCTGTGCAGAGTTGTCGACTCGCACGGCAAGGATATTTCGATGCTTGAGAATCAGACTGGGAGTGAGATCAAAATCAAAGCTCGTGTATCCATAAGGATGGAAGCCGAGCTTATGGCCATTCAGGTAGACCGTCGCGTTTCGATAGACACCGTCGAATTCGACACTGACGCGCTTACCCTGCCACTCCCCAGGGGCGGTGAACGATTTTCGGTACCAGCCGATGCCGGCAGGGAAAAATCCTTCCCCTGATCCCGAGGTGCTGCCCTTAACGGGGACACTTTCTATGCTCCAGTCGTGTGGAAGATCGACGGTGCGCCATGTGGTGTCTGAGAATTGAAGTTGCTCCGCGCCGGCCGGATCGCCCAGCTGAAACTTCCAGGCAGCGTCTGCTGTCAGCTGCAACCTGGCAGCCGCTTGCCCTGCAGCTGCCATGGGAGCCGTGTGGAATGCCGCAAGCATGGCTCCCGTGGCGAGTACGACAAGTTTCAGTTTCATAGGGGGTTCCACTTTCAGTGCTTTGATTTCGTGAGGAGGCCAGCGTGCACTACGTTTCTTTTGTTCAGTCGTCTTCAGAGATCACGACTTGTTGCTGTTCGCCGAGACCATCGATACCGAGGCGGATGCGATTGCCTTTTCGCAGATAGACCGGAGGTTTTTGGCCGAGACCAACGCCGGGCGGCGTGCCGGTGGAGATGATGTCGCCCGGCTGCAGGCTCATGAAGCGACTGATGTAGCTCACGAGCGTGGCTACGCCGAAAACCATCGTTCGCGTAGAGCCATGTTGATAGCGATGACCGTCGACTTCCAGCCACAGAGTGAGGTCCTGCGGGTCGGGAACTTCGTCTGCTGTGACCAGCCACGGCCCTACGGGACCGAAGGTGTCCGCGCTTTTGCCCTTTACCCATTGGCCGGTGCCCTCCAGCTGAAAGGCGCGCTCCGAGAGATCGTTAACGACGCAGTATCCGGCAACATGCGATAACGCATCTTCTTCTGTTACGTATCTGGCTTCGTGTCCTATGACGACGCCGAGTTCTACCTCCCAGTCCGATTTTGTGGACCCGCGAGGCAGGAGAACACCGTCATTGGGGCCGGAGATGGACGAGGTTGCCTTCATGAAGAGCACGGGTTCAGCGGGAACTGCCATGCCGGACTCAGCCGCATGATCAGAGTAGTTGAGGCCGACACAGATAAACTTCCCTACCTTGTTCACACAGGGTCCTATCCGCGAATCACCTTTGACAGCGGGCAGTTGGGCGACGTCAAGAGCCTGCAGGCGATGCAGCAATTCACTGGAGAGGGTTGTGCTGTCGAGATCGGAGATGATACCTGAGAGGTCTCGCAGTACGCCGTCATGGTCCAGAATAGCTGGACGTTCGCTGCCCTTGGTTCCATAGCGTAGCAACTTCATGGTTTCTCCTGGTTGAAGCTGGATCAGTATGTTGCTCGTCCACCACTAAGATCAAAGACAGCGGCAGTGGTGAAGGAATTTTCTTCAGAGACAAGCCAGGCGATCATGGCGCTGACTTCGTCCACCTCGAGGAAGCGGCCACGGGGGATTTTTGAAAGCATGTAGTCGATGAACTCCGGCTTCATCTGGTCAAAGATGCGGGTACGAGCAGCCGCAGGTGTGACGCAGTTTACGGCGATGTTGGATCCTGCCGTCTCCTTACCCAGGGATTTGGTGAGCGCGATCACGCCAGCTTTCGAAGCGCTGTATGCAGGAGCATTGGGATTGCCTTCTTTGCCGGCGATGGATGCGACGTTGACGATGCGTCCGTAGTTCTGGTGAAGCATGATGGGAAGGATGGCACGACAGCATAGGAACACGCCAGTCAGGTTGATATCGAGGACCTGTTTCCACGCCTCTACGGGATACTCCCACGTAGGGTGGTTGGGTCCCGCGATACCGGCGTTGGCAACAAGAATGTCGATGGTTCCGTGCTTCTGGATGGTGGCCTTTGTGGCAGTGTCGACACTATTGGGATCTGCGACGTCGACCGCCTCGATAGTGACTGAAGCGAGAGCTTCCAGTTCCCTCCTCGCATTTTCCAGTGCAGCAGGGTCCACATCCCACAGCGCGACAGCGGCGCCGGATTGCAGTAGGCGATGCGCGACTGAGAAGCCGATGCCTTGCGCTGCCCCGGTAACGACTGCGACCCGTTGCTTAAGGTCAATTTCGTTCATGAAGTCTGGACCTTTCCTATGTGGCGCGATGCATCAGCAGTCGCCTGCGAGGACCTCAGAGAGGTGAAACACTTTGCGTGCGGTGTTCTGCGTTATCTGTTCGCGGCAGCTGAAGCCATTGGAGACCAGAAGATCGTGTTCATTGGCTGCCCGAACAGCCGGCAGGAGAACACGCTCGGCCAGCGTTTGCGAGACCGCGAACTTGTCGGCTTCAAAGCCGAAGGGACCGGCCATACCGCAGCAGCCGGAGTCGAGCAACTCGACGTTCGCACCAGTTGCGCGCAGGAGTTCCACATCGTGCTTCATCGTCATCACTGCTTTCTGGTGACAATGGCCATGCACTACGATGTGTCGCCCCTGCTGAGGAGGAGGGTTCCAATGTTGCCTGTCCTGCTGCAGGAGTTCACTGAGCAGGACAGTCTGCCGGCTTAGAAGAATGGCGCGATCATCCTTAGGGAAGAAATTCAGAAGCTCATCACGGAAGACGCTGGCACAGCTCGGCTCTAACATCACAACCGGGATACCAGCACGGATCTGCGACTCGAAGCGATCGAGAATGCGCGCAAGGTAGGTACGGGCGTGATCCAAGAATCCGAAGTCGTACAAAGGGCGGCCGCAACAAACATGCTCTCGGGGAACGATGACCTTCCGGCCTGCAGCGCGCAGAACTTTGACGGCAGAATGGAGCGACTGGGGGTGGAAGTAGTTATTCCAGGTATCCGGCCAGAGTAGAACGTCCGAGCCCGCTACCTGCTCGCTCACAACAGCGTTAAAGGCATCCCGGAAATTTCTTCCAGCAAACGAAGGGAGAGTACGCTGCTTCGCCACGCCCAACAATTGTTTGAAAGCATTGTTCAATATGTCTATGCGCAGCGGGAAGTTAGCAAGGCGGGGTGCGTGAGACGCAAGGGCTGCCCATCGATCCATGAATCCGAAGGCGTAGTGATGGAGAGGGTGTCTCTTCGCTTCGTAGTGATGAGCCAGGAACTCTGCTTTCCATGTAGCCATGTCGACACTGACCGGGCATTCTGTTTTGCAGGCTTTGCACGACAGGCAGAGGTCCAATGCTTCTTTGATTTCTACATTCTGCCAGCCGTCCTCGAGTACATCTCCCTGCAACATCTCCCACAACAAATGAGCTCTTCCGCGGGTCGAATGTTTTTCCTCGCGCGTGGCCATATAGCTTGGACACATGGTGCCGTGATCTTCCTTGCGGCATGCTCCTACGCCGACACAGCGGGTGGTTGCTTCAGCGAACGATCCTTCATCGGAAGGAAAGGTGAACCACGTGTTTGTTTTAGCGCTTTGATAACCAGCGCCGATGCGCAGGTTGTCGATCGGATCGTAGACCGCCACAGGATCTACAAGCTTGCCGGGATTCATGCGGTTCAGCGGGTCCCAGATCGCCTTGAACTCTTGAAAGGCCTGCATCAGTTCAGGCCCGAACATCTTGGGAAGCAGGGCGGCCCTGGCCTGGCCGTCGCCGTGCTCGCCGGAAAGTGAACCGCCGTACTTCAGGACAATGTCTGCGGCTTCATCCAGGAATTGACGAAACTTTGCGACGCCGTCGGTAGTCCGGAGATCAAAGCTGATTCGCAGATGAACGCAACCCTGGCCAAAATGTCCGTACATCGGGGATCTGTAGCCGTATCTGTTTATGACTTCAAAGAGCTCGCGCAGGTAAGCACCGAGTCTTTCGGGAGGGACAGCGGAATCCTCCCAGCCTTCCCAGCCGCTGACCTCACCGGGAACGACTACGGAGGCGCCGAGTGCTGCCTCGCGCACCTTCCAGACGCGAGCCGCTTCTTCTTCACTGTAGCGTGCAATGGTAGGCTTGCTCTCAAACTGCGTCGCGGTTTCGACCAGCTGCTGGGCGATCCATTCCACTTCGTCGGCGGTGCCAGCTCCGAATTCGCACAACAGAAATCCGCGTCCCGGTGGAAGCAACAGCACATCGTCGACGACGAGGTTCTTGCGCTTCATGAAGTCCACTAGCAGGTCATCGAAACCTTCCAGGCCGATGGGTGCATGCGCGAGAACTGCCGGCACGTGATCCGCTGCAACAAAGGCGTCGCTGAACCCAAGTGCGATCAGTCGACGGTGTTGCGGACTTGGCTTCAGTTCGCAGAGAGCCTCGAGAACAGTGACACATGTACCTTCGGAACCGACCAGGGCGCGAGCAACATCAAAGCCGTTCGCCTCCGATAACTGGTCAAGGTTATAACCTGAGACGCGGCGCGGAATGTCCGGAAAGCGCTCTTTCACCAAAGCTGCGTATTTGTCCCGCAGACGCTTCAGCCCTTCGTAAATTTCTCCACGTCTCCCACCTGCAGCGATGATTGCGGAGAGCTCTGCCTCTGTCGTTTTGCCCACGCGCAACCTGGTTCCGTCGTAGAGCAGGATTTCAAGCTCTACGATGTTGTCGACGGTTTTGCCACCCATGAGCGCGTGCACGCCACAGGAGTTGTTGCCGATCATCCCGCCGAGGGTGCAGCGGCTGTGCGTGGCGGGATCCGGCGCGAAGGTCAGATCATGTTTTTCTGCTTCGTTTCGCAGGACATCCAGGACGGTTCCCGGCTGGACCTTAGCGAGTCGTGCAGCAGGATCGAGCGAGATAACGGAATGCATGTACTTCGAGAAATCAAGAACAACAGCAACGTTGCAACACTGGCCGGCAAGCGACGTGCCGGCACCGCGTGAAAGCACGGGAGCGCCGAATTGGCGGCAGGCGGCAAGCGTGGAGACGACATCCTCAACATCGCGTGGGAGCACCAGACCGATAGGAACCTGGCGGTAGTTGGACGCGTCTGTTGCATAGAGCGCGCGGCTGCCATCGTCAAATCTGACCTCTCCCTTGACCGTTGCAACGAGTTTCGCCTCGAGCGCTTTCGATCGCTGGAAGAGCTCATGAGGATGAGACGATGCGCTCGATGGCGGAGTATGAAGGATCGGGAAGACGGGCGGGGCAGTCATTGGGCGATTGTTTCGGGCTGGATCTTGAGACGCAGACAACAATACACCTGCGCCAGATCATATGTATACTGCAAGGCGTGCCAGCAAGCCGACAACACGTGCAGAGGTTGAGCGGCGGTCGGAATCGATTAAACCTGCACGACCAGGTAGCGGCGCGGCTGGGTGTGCGGATTGTAGGAGGCACCCTGAAGCAGGGACAGGTTCTGCCCAGGGAGGAGTTGCTGGCGGCGGAGCACGGCGTAAGCAGAACGGCTTTGCGCGAAGCTATTAAGGTGCTGGCATCGAAGAGCCTTGTGGAGGTCCGGAGGAAGACGGGCACGCGTGTTCGTCCGCGTACCGAGTGGAATGTGCTGGACCCGGACGTACTTGGCTGGCTGTTTTCCGGCCGGGGCATACCGGCCGGGCTCGAGGATTTGTTGGAGGTTCGGCGCCTGATTGAGCCGGCCGCCGCGCGGATGGCAGCAGAACGGGCCGATAATAAAGATCAGCAATCGATTGCGTCCGCTTTGCTGGCGATGATGAGTGCGAAGGGTGATGTAGATCTCGCTGTAGAGGCTGATCTCGCGTTTCACCTTGCGATTCTGGAAGCGGCTCACAATGCGTTCATGCGTCCCTTTGGCGCTTTGATTCAAGCTGCGTTGCGGATCAGCTTCCGTTTCACAAGCAGCAGGCCCGAGCCATATCTGCGCACTCTTGATCTTCACCAGGCGGTGGTGACGGCGATTGCCAACCGGAAAGCGGACAAAGCCGAGAAGGCAATGACAGAAGTCCTTGCGCAGACATCGAGAGACATCGCAGAGCAGATGGCGAGTGACAAACAGAAGCCCTCGCGAGTTGATCGGGCTTCAACTCTCAATCGAAAGAGGCAATGAGTATGACTGCGGATACCAGAAAATATCGTTCCGCCCAATGGTTTGGCCGCAATGACCGGGATGGATTTCTTCATCGCAGCTGGATGAAGAACCAGGGTTTTCCCCCGGATGTGTTCGATGGCCGGCCAGTGATTGGCATCTGCAACACCTGGTCTGAACTGACGCCATGCAATGCTCATTTGCGGGCATTGGCCGAGAGGGTGAAGCGCGGTGTGTGGGAGGCGGGGGGCCTGCCGCTGGAATTTCCTGTGATGTCGACGGGCGAGACAAACCTGCTTCCAACAGCGATGTTGTTCCGCAACCTGGTGAGCATGGACGTGGAAGAAAGTATTCGCGGCAATCCGATCGATGGGGTCGTACTGATGTGCGGCTGTGACAAGACGACGGCGTCTCTCATCATGGGTGCGGCGAGTTGCGACCTTCCCACGATCGTAGTTTCCGGCGGTCCGATGTTGAATGGCAAGTTCAAAGGCCGTGACGTTGGGTCCGGAACAGACTTGTGGCGCTTCAGCGAAGAAGTAAAAGCCGGCAGGATGTCGCACGAAGAGTTTGGCGAAGCAGAGGCGTGCATGGCGCGCTCCGCGGGGCATTGTATGACGATGGGCACGGCGTCGACGATGAGTGCGCTGGCGGAAGTGCTGGGTCTTGCTCTTCCGAATAATTCCACCATTCCGGCGGTGGATGCCCGCAGATCAGTGTTGGCGCACCTTTCAGGACGGCGCATTGTCGAGATGGTACGCGAAGACCTTAAACTGTCGAAGATCCTGGACCGCCGCGCCTTTGAGAACGTAATTCGTGTGAATGGTGCGCTTGGCGGGTCTACCAACGCGGTCATTCATTTGCTGGCCATCGCGGGCCGCATCGGTGTGCCGCTGACTCTCGAGGATTGGGATCGTGTCGGTCACGACATTCCGACGCTGGTGGACATCATGCCGTCGGGCCGCTTTTTGATGGAGGACTACTTCTATGCCGGCGGTCTGCCCGTGGTGATCAGGATGCTGGAAGAGCGCGGGCTGCTGGCGGGAGACGCACTGACTGTTACAGGAAAGAGTATCGGCGAGAATTGTCGAGACGCGGAGAACTGGAACAAAGAAGTCATTCGCCCGATGGAGAAGCCACTTGTTGCTCATGGCGGCATTGCGGTGTTGAAAGGCAATCTTGCTCCGGAAGGTGCAGTCATCAAACCTTCGGCAGCCTCGCCGCGCCTGATGCAGCATCGTGGACGGGCAGTGGTTTTTCAGTCGATTGAGCATTATCACGAGCGCATCCTCGACCCTGATCTGGATATCGACGCAGACTGCGTGATGGTGCTTCAAAATTGCGGCCCGAAAGGCTATCCAGGCATGGCGGAGGTCGGCGCCATGAGCATGCCACCGAAGCTTCTCGCTCTCGGCATCAAGGACATGGTACGTATTTCCGATGCGCGCATGAGCGGGACAGCATATGGCACGGTCGTGCTGCATGTTTCTCCTGAAGCTGCCGCAGGAGGTCCGCTTGCATTGGTTCGCGATGGCGACTTTATAGAAATTGATGTAGCGGGACGTCGCCTGCACCTGGAGGTCTCGGAAGAGGAACTGGACCGGCGACGGGCGTCATGGAAGGCGGAACTCCCGGTCCTCAATGGCGGCTATCAGCAGATGTATGTGCAGCATGTGATGCAGGCTTCGCGCGGTGCGGACCTGGATTTTCTCGTCGGCTGCCGTGGTTCGATCGTCACTCGGGAATCGCATTAGGAAGGGCGGTGGCGCATGGAAGGTACAAAGCAGTTTGCCACTTATCCCAGCCTGAGCGGCCGCGCGGTCATTATTACTGGAGGAGCGAGCGGCATTGGAGAAGCCCTGGTAGAAGCCTTTGCAGCTCAACATGCGCGGGTTGCATTCCTGGATATTCAGACGGCCGCAGCTATGGGTTTGATCGGCAGGCTATCTACGCTGAATGTGCCGGCTCCAACTTTTTATCAGTGCGATCTGACAGACATGGACGCCCTACGAAGCACGGTGCACTCGGTCATAGATCAATTTGGAAAAGTCGACGTCCTGATCAATAATGCCGGGGACGACACACGGCACACGATGGAAGAGGTCACATCCGCTTCCTGGGATCGCACGATCGCTATCAATCTCAAACAGCAGTTTTTCATGTGCCAAGCTGTGATTCCGGCGATGCGCGCCGCGCGTGGCGGCTCGATCATCAATATGAGTTCAATCGGTTGGATGATTCCTTCGACGAGAGTGCCTGTTTACGTGACTGCAAAGGCAGCGATTATCGGCATGACGCGGACCCTCGCTCACGAAGTAGGAGTGGATAACATCCGTGTCAATGCTGTGATGCCCGGGGCTATCCTCACGGGGCGCCAGCGGCGTTTATGGTTGACTGACGAGTACAAGGCAGAGGTGCTCTCCAACCAGGCTCTGAAGCGACTGCTGGCACCGGAAGAGGTCGCGCGGCTGGTACTGTTTCTTGCAGCAGATGACAGCTGCGGGATCACCAACCAGAGTTATGTTGTCGATGGCGGTTGGATCTGAGGGTACATCTTTTGAGAAAGCGCCCGAAGCTATGACTTTGCCGGCGCCCTGAGCTTCTCTGTGCTTCAAGATGTATCCCGTGGTGCTAACTGCCTCTTGCGATGCAGCCGTCGGGATCCTGCTTCACCTTGTGATAAAGCGATTTCACAGGTCCTCGCAGGAACGTTCCCGCACGATCAACGGTCTTGTTGGTCAACGGCCGCAGAAAGAAATTGATGGCGTTCTTGAGCCACTCTGAAATGGAGTAGCCGACGCCCGTTTCCAGGCCAATGTCCATCGTGCCCTGTCGGCAGGCGAAGGTGATATTCGGTCCTTTGACCGCGCTTGCGGTGAAGCGGACTGCGACGAATACCCCCGCCTTCATGCCAAAGGCGCCGACACCGATCAACGCTCGTTCGCCAAAGCCCAGGATGGCTGAGTTCCATCCCACCGAGATACCTTCGATGGTGTCCGCTACCTCCGTATTCGCCTTCGCGTCTGCACCGGCGTTGAAGCGCCAGGCCTTGTCCCAGTAGCCTGTATCCAGCCCGGCCCCAAACGAATAATCGCCCTTCGCGTTCAGAATCGATCCCTTCGCACTGAACGCGCTGTGCAGAACGAAGCTTGACGTGAACGAGAGGGAGAGCGGGACTGGACCACCCAGCGGCAGGCTGACGTCGATCGGAAGGAACAGCGTCTTGTGGAAGTTCGTGGTGAAGTCTTTGTCGGCTATGGCATGCAGGCGCAGCTGCAGGGCCATGTTGCCCTTGAGGCTCATGCCACAATCCTCTACGCCGCCATTGTTGATGTGCAGAAAGAACCGGATGCCGGATTCGCCCAGGATCAATTTGCCCGAGGCCCGCACTTTCAGACCATCCTTGTCGTAGTCGTACTCCATGCCCACGCTGGTGTCGCTGCCGGCGAGGGGAATCGCTTTTCCGCCTGCGAGTTCAACGAGAGGCACCTGGCCCATCATCTTGGGCGGGTCGAATGGCTCCTCTGCAATCTTTAGTGGCGAGATGCCTTCCACGCCCGCAATGCCCGGCAGATGAAGAGACGGGCCATAGGGAACATCCACGGTATCCGGAAGCTTTTTGCCACCCGGAATAGGAACGTCGCCGACGCCCTTTGGGGCACTAGGGATCGTCAGATCCGGAACTTTCGATGGATCTGGAACTTTCAGTGGAACTGGCAATTGCGACGCATCCGGTGGTGGCGGCAACTTAGGAAATTTCTGGAATGCTGCGCGGAGTAAGATCGGCCTGCCCGGATAGATCGCAGGTCGGCTATCTGACAGCGAGCTGTTTACGCCTGCCTGGACTCGCTGTCCATAAGAGGGCATGTCTGCAAGCACTATGCGCTCTCTCGAATGGCCGGCTGGAGCAGAATGATTCAGGCTGATGTTTTTTTGATCTTCATCAGAAGGTTGAGGGTAATCCGGCGCGGTGTAAGTGATGGCGTTGTCCAGGTTGACGGCGGCGTCCATTTCGAAGGTTCCGTTGCGGATGAGGTCGGTCAGTTCGACTGGCCCAAGCACTACCTGTACGTTGTCACCCTGGCGTTTCAGGGCAAGGACGCGGCCCGCTGCGCGACCGGTTGCGAACACGATCTTGTCTACCTGGAACTCACTCACCTGCGGCGCGTTCGCGTCGAAGGTCCAGGTCAGGCCATCGCCGCCAATTGACTTGATGGCCTTGTCGCCGTTCTCCATCAGGATGATATTGGGCTGGTATTCGACTGACGGGTCGCGCTTCGGCGCTATGCCGAACTTGATCTGAGACTCAGTCAGCGTGTGCGGATCAAGCGGGTGGAGTACGGTGGCATGCGGATGCAACCTGTGAAATCGCTCGTAGCCGGCATCGGCCGACGAGTCTGTGGGGGCAAGTGCTGCCGTGGCGTCGGTTGTCGCTCCGTGGATGTCGGTACGATGTGATTTGGACCGGCACCCTGACGCAACGAAGCAAAGGAGCAGCGTCGCCACGGGAGCGTATGCAGCAATGGTTTTCATTCCTCTAAGCACAAGGTATCCCTGCAAGTTGCACTACTTGCTGTTCATCGGCGAAGTGACGGATTTGTAACCGGCGGGCACCTCGAAAGCGGCCGTCTCTACAGGCGCGATGGAAAACCCCGAAGACTGTGTTTGCATTTCGAGGAGCACACCCGCAGTTGCGTCGGGAGTGCCGGCCGTGGAAGAGGTTGCGGTGGAAGGCGAGGCTTTCTGCGTATGGCGCATGAGCGAGCCCATGGTTGAGCCAGACAACGCTCGTCCAAAGGTGCCCAGCCGGGCCATCTGATCGCCCGCAGTCTGTGTCGCAGTCCCCGCAGCTACTTCCTTCGTCATAGATGCAGCCGTGGATGAGCCCTGGTCGTTGGTGTGCGTGAGAGGCGCTGCGGACGGCGCGGGCAGCGGCTGACCATCCGTCGTAAGCCCGACGCGCGTGACCTGCAGCACCGGGAAGCCGCTCATTTTTGCCGACTCTTTCTTCAACTCCGCCACTGCCTGCGCACCGCCAGGCTGAGACGACAACAGGTTCGACATAGCGGACGCTTCCACCTGCATGGAAAGCTCCTTGCTCATGCGCTGGTTGAAAGCACGCAGCTCTTCAAGGCCGGGGCAGTCGGCGACTGACCAGATTTCGCTCGTAGCTGCCATGCCGGCCTTCCTGGCCTCGTTCTCCTTCGCCGTCATGGTGACGGTCAATAGGGACTCGGAGGCGCTTTGCCCGTTCACGTCTCGCGTTGCTCCACTGCTGGTGATGTGTGCGTCGAACGTCATCTGCGAACCGGATGAACCCGGCTCTGTCGTGCTCTTGGCCTGGCCGGTCATCTTGGCCATCTGCTGTTCCAGTTGCTGAAACGTGACCACCGAATACGTGTGCTTGTCGTTATCGACTGAGGTGATCGTCTGCTGGTCGAGATCGATGATCTGCGTCTGGTGAAGGCCAGACCGGACCATGCGGCTGCCGTGAATCATCACTTTGGAAAGCATGGGTCCATTCAACTGCTTGGCCTGCGAGCTGAAGACGCCGACCATTTTAAGCATCCCGACCATGGATCCACCGGTGACCTGCGTGGTCTCCTGGTAGCTGACGTCTGCGTAAGCGAGTGACGGCAGCAGCAGGCTGCCAGTCAGTATGGCCGCAAACTGCATGCGGAAGCGTTTTGTGGATTGATTCGAAGTCATGTTGCTTCTCCCTTGTTGAGTTACAGAAGTAGTTGCTTCTTGGATTTACTCGCGTACCAATTCAACGCGGCGGTTGCGTGCGCGGCCTGCCAGCGTCGCGTTTGTATCGACTGGCCGTGACGCGCCGAAGCCGCCCGTCTCCAGGCGAGACGGGTCTATGTGGTAGTTCTCCACCAGCGAGGCTTTCACTGCGGCGGAGCGGCGCTTCGACAAGTCGAGGTTGCTATCGTCACCGCCGATGTTATCGGTGTGTCCATTCACACTGAGCTTCCAGTCAGAATGTGTAGTAAGTGCCTCGGCGATCTCCTTCAACACCGCCGTCGACTCGGGCTTAAGATGGTCGCTGGCAAAGTCGAAGTAAATGCCATAAACCTCGACTGGCTTCTTCTCTTCGAGCTGTTGCTCCATTTGCGTGGAAGCGGGAGCGGTTTCTGTTTTGGCCGGTGGAGCAGGATAGGCAATCTTGGTGACCTGCAGCTGCGAACCGGAGCCCATCTTCCAGGCCAGCATCAATGGATAGTCCGGCTGGTTCAGGATGTAGAACTCCGCGGGACCGTCGTCTGTGGAGCAGCCTGCGCGCAAAGCCGGCAGCGTAGTCGGCTGGTCGTCCAGCAGAACCGGAAAGGCGAACAGGCCGGTGCCTTCTCTCTTGAGGGTGCATCGTTCCTTGGAGAGCCGGTCCAGTTCAGCGTCGCCGCCCAGGTCCTTTTTGCTGACGCCGCCGAAAGCAGAGAGCATGTTGACCATGTTGCCGATCGCGCCCTTGATCCCGTCGGGCTGGAAGCTGAACTCGGTACTGCCCTTCTGCGTAAGTTCGGCAAGTAATTCTTTGGAAGCGCTGATCGCGGTGGTTCCCGGCAGAGTGCGGGGCTGGTTCCGGCCGAACAGTTGTGCGTAGTCATGGGACCTGTTCAGGTCCTGCGTGAGCACTAGTCGCGTGACGTCGGCTATGTCCTGCCCGTTCTCTGTCGGTTTCGCTCCGTGATAGGTGAGCGTGATCCCGTCCGCATCGATAGCTTGGATCTGCTTCATCGATTCGTAGTCGCCTTCCGGATCCTCGATCGCGGTAACCACCAACATGCCGCTTCGCGGTGGCGCCGGATCTATGGGGGTGGTGGAAGATTTCCA
>CAZZUX010000035.1:0-32000 GCA_964657395.1 uncultured Ktedonobacteraceae bacterium | reverse complement strand
AACACAAAGAGGGACCTGAGCGGGTCCCTCTTTGTGAATTACGTGCTGCTCCGTTTACATCCCTGAGCCGACGTTCATCGACTTGGCGATCTGCTGCACCATCTGCAGGTGACTCGCAATGATCGGCTCGCCCTGGGAGGCAAGATCCTTGATCTGCGGATTCTGTCCCGACGATGCTTCTGTCTTGAAGTCGCTATCGTCTGCCTTGTGATCCTTCACCATGTCCTGGATGTAGGCTTTATCAAAGGCATCGCCCGACAGGCTCTGCATCTTCGCCATCATCGCCTTGTCCTTTTTGCTCGGACCATCCGGCACTGCGACTCCTGCCTGCTGCGCTACCGGCTTTGCCTGCTCGTTCAGCTTGGTATGATCGTCGATCATCTTCTGGGCAAACTGCTTCACCTGGTCGTTGTTGCTCTTGGTCAGCGCGAGCTTGCCCAACTCCACCTCTGCCATACTTCCCTGCATCGCCTTTTTCAGGAATGCCTTGTCGCCCATGTCGTTCATCGATCCCTGGGTCTGCGCCATGCCATTCATCGCACCAGACTGCGCAGCAGAGCCGCTTTGCTGAGCGGATCCCTGTGGATTCGAACCGGTCGATCCCTGGCCCGTCTGGCTGAAGACTGCCGTGCTAAAGCACAGCACTGCCGCTGTTGCAACGATTTCCAGTTTGCTGCACATTCGACTTCCTATTTTCAAATCATTCATAGTGACACCCTCCGTCACTAAGTTGGTAGCTATCCGGCCATTCCAAGTTGCATGCTGAATTGCACTGGGAAATGAGCATTGGGCAGACGAATTACGCGTCTTTTTCCATGCCGTTCACAGTTTGCCAGGCAACCCTCGTCCAGGGTGGACGAGGCCTCCTGCCCCCGCACGAAGAACCTCGAACGCAAACCCGTCTCCTCCATTTAGCCAATCCAGAAGAAACAGCCGTTATCCTGAAGGTATGACAGATACAGCTTCACCCGTACTTTCAGCCGAGACGTCGATCACAAATCCGCCGGTCGCAAAACGGATCCCAGCCGTAAGCAGCCGCGGTCCTAAGCCGCTCAAGGATGACTACGCCTGGCTGCAGGATAAGAACGATCCGGAGGTCATCGCCTACCTCAACGAGGAGAATCGTTACTCCGACACGTGGCTGGCCCCAACGACGAAGCTGCAGAAGAAACTTTATGAAGAGATGCTGTCGCATATCAAGGAGACAGACGAATCCGTACCCTACCGGCACCGCGACTACTTCTATTATTCGCGCACAGTGGAGGGCAGTCAGTATCCCATCTACTGTCGCAAATTCCAGTCGCTTGAAGCGCCCGAAGAGATCATTATCGACGTGAACGAGCTTGCGAAAGGTGAGCAGTATATGGCCGTAGGCGCCATGTCCATTGCCGATGAACAGAACCTGCTTGCCTATTCAACTGACAACACAGGTTTCCGGCAATACACCCTGCATGTAAAGAATCTGAAAACCGGCGAGATGCTGGCGGACACAGCCGAGCGCGTCGGATCCATCACGTGGGCGCTGGACCTCAATACCCTCTTCTATTCAATCGAAGATGAAGCGACCAAGCGTCAATACCGGCTGTACCGCCACAATCTCGGCGATCCTCAGTCTGCTGACGTGCTGGTATTTGAAGAAACCGATGAGCGCTTCAACATAGGCGCCGGCCGTACCCGTGACGACAAGTACCTCGTCCTCGAAAGCTCAAGTCACACGACCAGCGAAGCTCGATTCCTGCCGAGTGACAAGCCGCTTGGCGAGTGGACACTGATCGAGCCGCGCCGCGAAAACATCGAGTACTACCCGGATCACCGCGACGGGCTCTTCTACATACGGGCCAACGATCTCGGACGTAACTTCCGACTGGTCACCGCGCCGGTAGCCGCATCATCCAAAGAAAACTGGAGCGAGATGATCGCTCATCGCGCCGACGTCATGCTTGAAGACGTTGACCTTTTCCAGGACTTCTACGTCGTTGAGGAGCGCTTCGACGGCCTGCCACATCTCCGCGTGGAGCCATTCTCGCCGTCCGTAAAACAGCACGTGTTGAGCTTTCCCGAACCCGTCTACGCTGCGCATTCCCACATCAATCGCAACTTCGCGACAAACAAATTTCGCTACAGCTACCAGTCGCTCGTCACTCCGGGTTCCGTGTACGAATACGACGTCGTATCCGGCGAAACGATCTTGTTGAAGCAGCAGGAAGTTCCGGGCGGCTTTGATCGAGAGCTCTACCAGTCAGAACGGACCTTTGCCAGGGCGGAGGACGGTACTCTCATTCCGGTCTCCATTGTCTACAGGAAAGACAGGAAGACGGATGGAAAGAATCCTCTTTATGTCTATGCCTACGGCTCCTACGGATATTCACTTCCCGTCGGCTTTGGTGCCAACCGCCTCAGCCTCCTCGACCGCGGCATGGTCATGGCTTACGCACACATTCGCGGAGGCGGGGACATGGGGAAGCCCTGGCACGATGCCGGCAGGTTGATGCAGAAGATGAATACCTTCACTGACTTCGTAGCCGTTGTGGAACATCTCACGGCCGCAGGCTACGGCGATCCGAAGCGAGTCGCCATCGAAGGCGGAAGTGCAGGCGGCCTGCTTATGGGCGCGGTCACCAATCTGCGGCCGGATCTGTTCGCCGCCGTTCTCTCCCACGTTCCGTTCGTGGACGTGATGAACACCATGCTGGATGAGACCCTGCCGTTAACCATCGGGGAATATGAAGAGTGGGGGAATCCAAACGAGCCGGCAGCTTTCGACTACATGCTCAGCTATTCGCCCTATGACAATCTCAAGCCGGGCAGCTATCCGGCAATCCTAGTCAAGACTTCGTTGAACGACAGCCAGGTGATGTACTGGGAGCCCGCAAAGTACGTCGCCAAGCTACGCACTCTCAAGCAGGACACGACACCCCTCCTGCTCCATTGCAATATGGCGGCAGGCCATGGCGGAGCATCCGGGCGGTACGACTATCTCAAGGAGATAGCCTTCGACTACGCATTCCTGTTGAAAGTATTGGGGATGGATGAGGCAGACTGACTACATAGCGCAGGCACGACAAAGGGCCGCTTCACAGCGGCCCTTTAGCTTGGATCAGGTGACGCTATTTCGAGAACGAACCAATCGCCGTAGCTTCATCGTCTTTCACATCGAAAACGGTATAAAGCTTGGTGATCTGGAGAAGATCGTGGACCTTCTTGGTAAGGTTCAACAGCTTGAGCTCACCGCCCTGGTTCTTGACTGTGGTGAAGGCGCTGACCAGCTCGCCGATGCCTGAGCTGTCAATGTAGCTGACATCGCCCAGGTTCAGCAGGATATGCTTTTGACCCTTGGCGAGCAGGTCGCGGGTAGCGTCACGAAGCTGTACGCTGCCTTCACCGAGTGTGATACGGCCGCTTAGGTCGAGGATGGTAACTCCATCCACCTGACGAGTGCTGATCTTCATGCTCACGAAAACTTCCTCCTCTAAAGCTGTTCTCAAACTGCTGGTAAATGTTTGATAAGCGTAAGCTCCGTACCCGGGTGAAGCTGCCGAAACTGGACTTCGTCCATAAAGGACCGAATGAGAAATATACCTCGACCGGAACCGCGCAGCAGGTTTTCCGGAGCCAGTGGATCTGGCAGAGTCTCCGGATCCAGCCCTTTGCCTTGGTCAGCGATGCGAATCACGAGGTCATTGTTCAGTGTCTCGAAGGAAGCTATCACCTGTTTGCTTGCGTCATACGCGTTTCCATGGAGAACCGCGTTTACTGCAGCCTCCCGTACCGCCATGGTCACACGATAAATCTCGTCTTCATCCAGTCCGGCTTTCTTGGCGACTTCTTCGGCTGTCTTCTCTATACGATCCACACTGTCCAAGGAGGACTCGAGGGTGTAGGAGATTTTGTCTGCCTGTGATTCAGCCAATCGACTGTCCTCGTTGTGTCGCAGTCCGCTAACGGGGCATGCGGATGAACATGTTAGGGAAGTGTGCTTGCAGGTAGCCCCCTGTGTCAAGCAAAGAGCGGCTCAGCCTGCCGAGAGAAGTAGCGCAGAACCACGGTTCCGGAACACCTTTGGGGTACTGCGGTCACTCCGTCGTGCTACTTCGCACGCGCGACTATTTCGCTAGGCTTCCGTTTGCACGTTTGTGGCAACCGGCAGCAGCAACCAAGGGGAAGCCGGCAATCCAATACAAGGAGCACTTTGGTCATGAGCACGATCTTCAACGTCAGAAATGCATTTCCTCTGGCAGTCCTTGCCGGCTCCCTCTTCCTTACTATCGGCGCTTCGGCACAGGTCACCTCGCAGACCATCAACCAGCGCAAAGAGAACCAGCAGGATCGCATCGCACAGGGTGTCAAGAGCGGTCAGCTGACAGCAGGCGAAACAGCCAACCTTGAAAAGCGCGAGTCATCCATCAACAAGGAAGAACACAACATGCGCAGGCAGGATGATGGTCACCTGACCGCCGGCGACAAGGCTGCGTTGACCCGCCGTCAGAATCGCGTCTCCAACTCCATCTACAAAGACAAGCACAACAACAAGGTTCAGTAGCGCTGACGAGTCTTGCCCGCAGCCTGTCATCAGCAGGCTGCGGGCGACTCGGAAACTCCAGGCAGCCGCTGCCTCTTGTTAGACTGCATGCACCGAACGCATGCCGACCCATCACACACCCGAAACCAGCCTTTCCTTGTTGGAAGGCGCCCTGGTCACTGACGCGCAGGGGCATGTCTGTGGGAAGGTCTCAGACATCGCGGTCGGAACGGGTGCGGATGCGGGTCGTGTAACCGGGCTTGTCCTGAAGACCGGGCAGGGCCGCAGAATGGTCGATGTCCAGCAGGTACAGACTTCCTCCTCCGGTGGTCTTCGTCTCCATGAAGGAGCATTGCTGCAGCCGGTCGAAACACTTGAGAACCATCTGCTGTTGCGGCAGGACATTGTCGATCGCCAGATTGTGGATGTTCACGGTCGCAAGGTAGTGCGAGTGAATGATGTCGATCTTCGTTGGTTGACCGGGGAAGACAGCGCATCCGGTCTGCACGTCTCGCAGGTAGAAGTAGGACTGCGGGGAGCCCTGAGGCGGCTTCTCAAGGGAACGATGCCGGCGTACCAGCTCGATAAACTCACCCGGCATGTGAATGCACGCGTCATCCCCTGGGAGTTCGTCGACTTTATCGAGGTGGATCCGGCACGCCGCGTCAAACTGAAGATCGAGCACCAGCGTCTCGCCCGTTTGCATCCTTCGGATATCGCCGACATCCTCGAGGAACTCGCTCCAGCCGAGCGCGAAGCCGTCTTCGTTTCACTGGATGAAGAGACTGCCGCCGAAGCGCTCGAAGAGATCCATCCACGATTGCAACAGGCCCTTACCGAGTCGCTGGATTCCAGTCGTGTCGCAGACATCGTGGAAGAAATGGATCCCGGCGCAGCCGCTGACTTTCTGTCCGAGCTTACCGAGGAGCGATCCGAAGCCATCCTCGAGCAGATGCAGCCGGAAGAACGTCAGGAAGTCGAAGAGCTGCTCGAATTTCGCGAGAACTCCGCTGCAGGCCGGATGACGACAGAGTTCCTGCAGCTGTCCGAGCAAGGCACAGTAGCCGAAGCCATCCGGGCGTTCCAGACCTTCGATGGCACAGCCGAGTCTCTGACGGACCTTTACCTGGTCGATGACAAGGACATCCTCAAAGGCAGCGTGCCGATCAGTCGCCTGCTGCTGGTAGCGCCAACCACTGCCCTCACCGACGTACGGGAAGAGCAGCTCATCTCCTGCGCAGCCGATGCCCATGAGGATGACGTGGCAGAACTGTTCGACAAATACAATCTTCGTGCACTCCCGGTCGTCGACAAGAATAATCTGCTCGTCGGTATCATCCAGGCCGACCATGTCATCGGTTTTCTGCGCCACCGTTCCTGATCGACAGTTCATCTCACCGGCCAAGATGACAAATCGCGCTCACTCCGCTACGGTTCGAAGGGTATCTCCCTTTTTGACCCGAGTGTGAATGCTGAGACGCTGGCGAATCCGGATCATGATCTTCCTGGCAGTGCTGGGGCCTGGATTCATCACCGCCAACGTCGACAACGATGCCGGTGGCATCCTGACCTATTCCCAGGCCGGAGCCCAGTATGGCTACTCGCTGCTCTGGACCATGATCCCCATCACCCTCGCTTTGATCGTGGTGCAGGAGATGTGCGCGCGCCTCGGAGTTGTCACGGGCAAAGGACTCAGCGATCTGATCCGCGAAGAGTTTGGACTGCGCGTGACCTTCTTCACCATGGTCTTGCTGGTCCTTGTGAATTTCACCAATGTCATTGCCGAGTTTTCCGGCATTGCCGGCAGCCTGGAACTCTTCCACATCAGCAAATTCATTGCGGTTCCTGTGTGTGCTGCCGTCGTCTGGCTGCTGGTCGTGAAAGGCGACTACAAGGGCGTAGAAAAAATCTTCCTCGCTGCCAGCGTCTTCTACGTGGCGTACATTGCAGCTGGTGTGCTCGCCGGACCAGACTGGCATGAAGCACTGATAGACACCATCAAGATCCCGGAACGATCGCAGTGGGGCAGCAGTGCTTACGTCTACGCGACCATCGGCGTCATCGGCGCGACCATCGCCCCCTGGATGCAGTTCTACATGCAGTCGTCCGTCGTCGAAAAAGGCGTCAGCATCAAGAACTACGCGGCCACACGGCTCGACGTTATCGTCGGCTCACTCTTCACTGACATCGTTGCCTGGTTCATCATCGTCGCCTGTGCCGCGACCCTGTTCGTTCATGGCATGGGCAACATCACCGTAGCCGCGGACGCAGCAGAAGCCATGAAGCCGCTGGCAGGCAAATATGCTTACCTGTTGTTTGCCGTCGGCCTGTTCAATGCGTCCTTGTTTGCTGCCTCTATCCTGCCTCTTTCAACGGCGTACACCGTGTGCGAGGGCCTGGGGCTTGAGTCCGGCGTTGATAAAAGTTTTGGGGAAGCACCCGCCTTCTACTGGCTCTACACGCTCCTGATCGCCGGTGGCGCAGGTGTCGTTCTTCTGCCGAACTTCCAGGTAGTCAAGATGATGATTCTCTCCCAGGTGCTGAATGGCCTGCTGGTGCCCTTCATCATCATCTTCATGCTGCACCTCATCAATCGCAGGGACCTGATGGCGAACCACGTCAACAGCCTCTGGCTCAACATTGCGGGCTGGCTCACAGCCGCCATCATCATTGGTCTTTCGCTGATGTGGTTCTACATGACGCTCTTTCCTCCCGCATAGCGCCCCAACAACGTCTCTGTTGCATTACCATGACCACGATGGAAAACCTTACCCGACGCTCGCTCCTTCTTGGTTTCTCCGCTGCGACACTTGCCGGCCCTCTCTCCGCTCTTGAAAGCGCAGTCAGCACGGATAATCTCGGAACGCTGCTCTATGCTGGCGTTTACACCGACCAGGGCAGCAGGAGTCTTGGCATCTACAGCTATCGCTGGAACCCGGACAAAGGGGAGATGACCGCTCTCGGCCTCGCTGCCGCAACTCCCAATCCTTCCTTCCTGGCAGTCTCTCCGGACAAACGGACTTTGTACGCAGTGAACGAGATCGACAATTTCCGCAGCAGGAAAGATGGAGCTGTCTCCTCCTTCCTTCGTGATTCCAGGAGCGGCAGTCTCAAAGTCCAGGATGTCGTTTCGTCGATGGGCAGCGGTCCCTGCAACATCAATCTCGATCACTCCGGCCGCAGCGTCTTCGCCGCGAACTACACCGGTGGCAGCGATGCGTCGTTCAAAGCAGATGGCAGCAAGCTCAGCGTAGCCGTCTCAAATCATCACTACGACGGTCACGGACCGAACGACAAGCGCCAGGAGACCGCGCACGCTCACTGCGTCACAGCTTCGCCCGGCAACGGCTTCCTGCTCGTGAATGATCTGGGCCTGGACAAGATCCACATCTACAAGCTGGATGCTGCAACAGCAGAGCTGAAAGCCCATACACCGGCAGCCTATGAAGCAGCACCAGGCTCAGGCCCGCGCAGCTTCGCCTTTCATCCGAATGGTCATGTGGGCTATTCCACCAATGAGCTTGCGAACACCGTGGATGTTCTGCACTGGAGTGAAGCGAAAGGCACTCTGACCAGGGTTCAGAACATCAACTCGCTCACCCCCGGCACCGCCTATGACAATGCTGTTACAGTCGCATCCGTGAACGTCTCTGCAGATGGCCGCTTCGTCTACGTATCCAATCGCGGTGCCAACCAGAACAGCCTCACAGTCTTCTCTGTCGATGCATCCTCAGGCAAACTCGCGTTTGTGCAGAACATTGCAAGCGGCGGAAAAATTCCCCGTCACTTCGCCATCGATCCCAGCGGAAAATGGATCGTAGTAGCGCACCAGGGTTCGCACACACTCGTCGTCTTTTCGCGGGATGAGAAGACAGGCAAGTTGACTGCGACCGGACGCAGCTATCCTGTCGACTGGCCTACCTGCGTTCTCTTTGTCTGACTTCTAGAGCAGCTTTCCGTTTGCCAGGTTCTGGACAAGGTCGCGATCCGCCGCCAGAAAATCGTAGCGCGGAAGATCCTTTAAAGCGCACCAGCAGAAGTGATGGAAGATGTTGTTCTTCAACTCACCCGAATACTCGTGCACTTCGAAAAATTGAAGATCGACCGCTCCACCGCTTCGATACGTATGGCGGATATGGGAAACGCGACGGCCGATGATGGCGTCAATACTGAGTTCTTCTTCCAGTTCACGCTTCAGCGCCTGTTCTGCTGTTTCGCCCGGCTCCATCTTCCCGCCCGGAAACTCCCACTTCAGCGCCATCGGCTGATCCGGGCGGCGCTGACAGATCAGGACTTCGCTGCCTCGCAGGATCAAGGCAGCCGCCACCATGCGCACCTGCTTCGTTCCAGCATCGCCTTGTCTGTTCTCTTCCACTCTCATTCCATTCTAGATGGAAAGCAGAAGTCTCACGACGCTTGGAGTCGCCTGGGTGTTGGTCGCTCTGCAAATATTCCGGAATGCAGTGCCGCAGCAATCGCCCACGCACCCTGCACAAGTGACGGCGCAGGTGTGTTCAACCATTCATCCGTGATGCAGAACACCCGGCCGGACCGGACTGCCCTGGTCTCCATCCAACCGCGTGTCCGCACAATCTTCTCAAGAGGCACTCGATCGCCGGCACCGCACCAGGCAAAAATCATGATCTCCGGATCGGCATCACGGATCGCCTGCTCATCCGTGGTTATCCCGGCTTTTCCGAACGTCCTGCCTCCCGCTGTCTCTATCAGCTCATCCACCCAATGCTGTGAGTGGATCAGCGGCTTGCCCCACTCCTCGCAGTAAACCAGCGGTTTCTCTGGAGCATGTAGAGCAGCCGCCGCAGCGCGGGTACGAATCGTCTCCAGCTCTTCCTGCATCTTCCCGGCGACGGTCGCTGCCCTCTCCCGATTGTTCACAATGGCGCCGAGCAAGTGGATGTCTGCGACCACATCGGCCAGCGTATGTGGAGCGAACGTGACAACCGTGACGCCGCTCTTCAAAATGGCGGCCAGCGACTCCATCCGATAAGGAACAGACGCAAGCACCAGGTTCGGCGCCCCCGCTAAGACCTCTGTAGTGTCAGCCGACCATGAGTCATGAATAATCCGGACCGGGAGCTGCGCGAGAGAAGGAACTGCTTCAACACAGTACTTGGTACAGGCCACTAGAAGGTCGAGGCTTCCAAGCTGATCGAGGACGATACTGACGCTCGGCTGCAGCGAAACTATCCGCAACTCTCGCAAGCCTGCGGTCGAGCCTGGACCCGGGGACGATGGCAGCAATGTCAAAGAGTGGGGAAGTACAGTGGCCAGTTGCGCTGCTCTGCGATGGCAGCCAGCGCCGGCGTAGGATTCACGGGGTAAGCCTTGCGCGCGATCTCCATCATGGCAGCATCATGAACAGAGTTGCCGAAAACAGCATCCGGGTTTGAAACTCCAGCCCGATCCAGTGCTTCGGCCTTGCCTTCATCCGTCGGCACATCGATCAGGTTGCTGGTGATTCGATTGTTGTGAACTTCAACCCGCGCGCAAAGGACACGTTCCGGCGGAATCCCGAAGCGCTTCATACCTTCATCAATGACCCAGTTGTTCGTTGAACTGACTGCCCACAAATCGGTATTGCGCTCGCGCAGAGTGTCCACCAGCGTCCGCATGGATGGAAAGATGTTCTTCTCAATCTTTGTCCTGAAGAACTCTGCTGCGCCGCGTCGCAGCTCAGCCTCATCCAGGCCGGCATACATCTGTGTCATCTCTCCGCAGATACCCCGTTCGGAGACCTCACCGGCCATGTACAGGCGGTATCGTGAATCGATCCAGTCGCTTGCATTGCGCGAGACCAGCCCGGTTTCAATCGACCAGAGCATGAAGCCGTAGCCCGCATCGCCGCTCCACAAAGTCCCGTCACAATCGAAGACCGCTACCTGCGGCTCCCTGCTCAGGACAGCTGCGTGGAACTCTGCGGTGGTGAGATGAGAAGGCATGGCAGACAATTCAGTAGCAGGCGTCACTTGGATAAAACTCCTTATCCATCATAACTGCACCACATTCGCGTCATCGTAAAAGAGGAGCTTTTAGAATGAAATCGAGACTGTCCATAGTGCTCACCATTGGACTTGCCCTGGTTACCACTATGGCTGCACAGCGCATAATCATCGGGCAGGAAAATTACCTCGGCTTTGATCGCAACGACTATCCAGGCGACACCAGTCTTGCAGCCTTGCGAAAGACCTTCTGGTACACGGGCTTCTGGCTCAACAATCCTCCCGGCGAAGCGGCGAATACCTGGACTGGTAAGCGACCATTGTTGCTCCAGCACCAGTTCGGATTTCTCGTACTCTTCAACGGGCGTACGGACGCTGAGTTGAAGGGCGATGCACGGAAGGGCGAAGACGCATCCATGCTAGGCACCAGCGACGGCAAAGCAGCCGCGGCTGCAGCCCGGAAGGAAGGCTTCCCTCGCAATGTCCTCATTTTTCTTGATCAGGAAGAAGGTGGCCGTTTGCTTCCCGAACAAGCGGACTACATCCTCGCCTGGGCCGCAGCAGTGAAAGCAGCAGGCGATCGGGCCGGCGTCTACTGCTCCGGCATCGAGGTGCCCGACGGCAGCAGCACGATCAGTACAGCTCGCGATATCCTCGCCCATAGCCAGGGAAAGAACCTCGCCCTGTGGGTCGCCAATGACGCATGCCCGCCCTCGAACGGATGCGCGAAAACCAGCCAGGGTCCGGATGAGAGCGGTCTGAAGGAAGCAGTGGTATGGCAATATGCCCTGTCGCCGAGGAGAGCGCAATTCAGCGCAGGCTGCCTGAGCAATGCTGCTGCCGACGGCAACTGCTACGCTCCCGGATTGCCGGCGAACCAAGCCAGCTTCATAGACATGAACACTGCTCGCACACCGGATCCATCCGGTGGCTCCAGGTAGCTGTTCGGGGGCCATCCAGGCGTCGAGAGGAAAATTGGTCTTCTATTGATCCTGGCGGCATATGATGTCGACACCCCTATATATGCAGCCGCCTGACATCACATTACCGGGAATTACCGCGCGTCCGCCCACCTTGTGGCAGTCAGTGCGCGAAGCCTTGCGCGGCAGTCATCAGGATTACACTGCCGGAAGTCTCAACCGGTCCATCCTTCTCCTGGCCATCCCCATGGTGCTCGAGATGGTTCTTGAGTCGTTATTCGCCGTAGTCGATGTCTTCTTCGTCAGCCGCCTCGGCGCAAACGCGATCGCCACAGTTGGCCTTACTGAATCAGTGCTCACGCTGGTGTTCGCCGTAGGCATGGGCCTCGGCATGTCCACCACCGCCATGGTCGCAAGACGCATCGGCGAAAAGGATCAGGATGGCGCCGCGATCTCGGCAGTGCAGGCAATCATCCTGGGCCTCGTGGCCGCCTTCGCCATGGGCATTCCGTTTTTCATCTTCGCGCCGAAGCTGCTCGCCTTAATGGGCGCTTCTCCGGAGATCATCACAACCGGCGTCAACTACACCCGTATCGCGCTTGGTGGATCCGGCGTCGTCCTGCTCCTCTTCCTCAACAACGCGATCTTCCGCGGCGCAGGCGATGCAGCCATCGCGATGCGCCTGCTCTGGGTCTCGAACATCCTCAACCTGGTGCTTGATCCCTGCCTGATCTTCGGGTTCGGTCCATTTCCAAAGATGGGTGTCACCGGCGCTGCACTGGCAACCTTCAGCGGTCGCAGCATCGGGGTCCTCTACCAGTTCTATCGCCTTGGCAAAGGTACGGAGCGGCTCCGCATTCTTGCTCGCCACATGCGCCTGCAGGCAGACGTTCTCTGGCGACTGATCCGTGTTTCAATGACCGGCATCCTGCAGTTCCTCATTGGCCAGGCAAGCTGGCTGGGACTCGTTCGAATCGTCAGTCTCTTTGGCGCGCCCGCTCTCGCGAGCTACACCATCGCCATTCGCATCGTCATCTTCTACATCCTCCCCTCGTGGGGCTTGAGCAATGCAGCCGCGACCCTGGTCGGACAGAACCTGGGTGCGGGACATCCGGAACGAGCACGCCAGGCTGTACTCCGGACAGGATTGTGGAACCTCATCTTCCTCGGATCGGTGGGAGTCGTCTTCCTGATCTTCGCTCCATGGGTCATCCACCTGTTTACGCAGGACCCCTCTGTCGTACCCATCGCTGTGAACTGCCTGCGCATCTTCAGCTGCGGCAACATGGCCTTCGCCTACGGCATGGTCCTGCTGCAGGCCTTCAACGGCGCCGGAGACACTCTCACGCCGACCTACGTGAACCTCTTCGGCTTCTGGATACTGGAAATACCCCTTGCCTGGTGGCTCGCCATGCACACGAGGCTGCACGTAAATGGCGTCTTCGTATCCGTGGTGGTGGCGCAAACGGTAATCGTTCTGATCAGCTTCGTGCTCTTCCGGCAGGGAAGATGGGCGAAGCAACGGATCTAGACTTCAACCACCCATTCCTCAAGGTTCCGGTCTGGCAGCACGAGTTTGCGAAAGACAGGGCTTCAGCCCCGCGCACACGCTATCCAACTTGATGCGTTGACCAACCAGCCGCGTCATCCCGAACACTTTCGCTGATAATAGCCACGTGGACGCAGCTACCAATCTCGCCCGGATCGACGAATACCTCGTCTACCTGCGTGTCGAAAAAGGCCTGCGCCCGCTCACCTGCGAAGCCTATCGCGCCGACCTGCTGATGTTCGCGGAATATCTCGAAAGCACCGCCAGGCCCGCGCTGCATGAGGCACGCCAGCAGGAGGTCTCCGGCTTCCTCGAGCATCTGCGCACTCACGATCGGAATTCCCGCTCCATCGCCCGCAAGCTGTCATGCCTCCGCGGTCTCTACCGCTGGCTGCTGCTGGATAAGCGCATTCAGCACGATCCCACGCTGAACCTGGAGTCGCCCAAAAGCTGGAAGGTCCTCCCTAAATCCTTGGCCGAATCCGAGGTCAAGACAATGCTGGACATCTCCGCAGCCGTGGCAAGCCATCCAGCCTCAGCTCCGGCTTCCCTGCGCGATGCCGCAATCCTGGAAGTCCTGTACGCCGGCGGCATCCGCGTCTCTGAACTCACAGGCCTCAAAGTCGAAGATTTCGCACCGGACACTGGCCGCATCCTGGTGCGAGGCAAAGGAGACAAGGAACGTCTCGTCCCTCTTGGTCGCGCTGCCGTCGAAGCCTTGTCCCTTTACCTTCAACAAGGCCGTCCGCGTTTTCAGCATTTCGATCGCAGCACCATCTTCCTCTCTCAACGAGGAAAGCCATTGACCCGGGGATGGGTCTGGTCCCTCGTGAAGTCTGCCAATTCCTATGCCAGTCCCCACCGCCTCCGCCACAGCTGCGCCACGCACATGGTGGAACATGGTGCGGATCTTCGTACTGTTCAGACGCTCCTCGGCCACGCCGACATAGGAACTACCCAGGTCTACACACACGTTGCACTCGGCCGGCTGAAAGCAGTCCACCGTACCCATCATCCACGCGCCCGAGTCGCAGCACCTGGCGCGAAGGCGGCCGAGTGAGCTCCCGGATCTCACTGCTCGCCGACAGCTTCCTGTCCATGCTCTCCAACGAGCGCGGCGCCTCGCAGCACACCATCCGTGCCTACAGCAGGGAACTCAGATCCTTCACCAGCTTCCTTCACGACCACAAGAAGAGCTCGCCATCCGAAGTCGATCACCTGTTGATCCGGTCTTACCTCGGCACACTGCTGGTCACGTCCGGGAAGCCCCGCTTGTCCCGGGCATCCACGGCGCGCGCTCTCGCAGCCATCCGCTCCTGGTACAAGTGGCTGGCAAAGATGGGTCATGTCGATCAGAATCCTGCCCGGCTGGTAGCCACGCCGAAGCTGCCGAAGCATCTGCCGCGCGTGCCCACGATCGAACAGATGAATCGTGTCGCCGATGGTCTGCAAAGCTCCAGTCCACACACGCTGCCGGCCTCCACCTGGCCCGAGCGTGACCGCGTCATCTTCGAACTCCTGTACGGCTGCGGCATCCGCAATGCCGAGTTGTGTGGCATCAACCTCACCGACATCGAATGGGCGAACGAGGCCATCCGGATCCGAGGAAAGGGAAACAAGGAGCGCTACGTGCCACTCGGGGAAGCCGCCGCAGCCGCCGTACGCAGCTATCTTCCGCAGCGCGACCAGCGGCTCAAGACCATGGGCAAGCACACAACGTCACTCCTCATCAGCGCCCGCGGAAAAGGGGGCGCCCGGCAGGAAGTCCGACTGACCACGCGCAGCGTGGGGCGCATCGTCAAACAGCTCGCCGTCCACCACGGCATGCCGACCGAGACACATCCCCACACCCTGCGCCATGCATTCGGCACCCACATGCTGGAAGAAGGTGCGGATCTGCGAGCTATTCAGGAGATGCTCGGCCATGAGCGCCTGTCGACCACGGAGCGATATACGCAGCTCACCTCAAGCCAGGTCACCCGCGTTTATGACCGGACGCATCCCCGCGCCCGATAAGCTTCCCCGCCGAATCGCGCTCCCGATACGCCCGCCGGCGCTGAGTCGCGTAAAATAGAGGTTGCACGTCAAACGCCCGGTAATGGTAAGGATTCCCCTTGATCGGTAGTACTCTCACAAAGATTTTCGGCACCAGCAATGAGCGTGTAGTAAAGCGCCTCATGCCGACAGTAGCCACCATCGGCGGGCTCGAAGCCGCGATGCAGGCGCTCTCGCACGCGGAGCTGCGGAGTAAGACAGCAGACTTTCGCGCGCGCATCGCCGCTCGCCTGGAAGGTATCAGCACCACTCCGGCACCCTCGGATGACACTCACTCGAAGAACAAGGAAACAAAGGACGAGCGTACACAGGCAGAAAAGGAAGTCCTTGACGAGCTGCTTCCCGAAGCCTTCGCAGTTGTCCGTGAAGCAGGCCGCCGCATTCTTGGCATGCGCCACTTCGACGTCCAGCTGCTGGGCGGCATGGTGCTGCACCAGGGCAAGATCGCCGAAATGCGTACCGGTGAAGGTAAAACGCTGGTCGCCACGCTTGCATGCTATCTGAATGCACTCGCCGGCCACGGTGTACACGTCGTGACCGTGAATGACTACCTGGCCAAGCGCGATGCCGAGTGGATGGGCAAAATCTACGAATACCTCGGCCTGACCGTAGGTGTCATCGTTCATGACCTCGACGATGCCCAGCGACGCGCAGCGTATGCAGCCGACATCACCTACGGCACCAACAACGAATTTGGCTTTGACTATCTGCGCGACAACATGAAGTTCGAAATCTCCGAGTGCGTGCAGCGCGGCCACTATTTCTCCATCGTGGACGAAGTCGACTCGATCCTGATCGACGAGGCGCGAACCCCGCTCATCATCAGCGGTCCCACGGATCAGACCACCGACAAGTACGCCCGCGTCAACCGCATCATCCCTTCACTGCAGCTCGGTGAAGAGATTACGCAGGGTGAGGACAAGATCCTGACCGGCGACTACGTCGTCGATGAGAAGCACAAGACCATCACTGTCACCGACGAAGGCTGGGAAAAGGTCGAACAACTTCTCGGTATCGGCAACATCGCCGAAGTTGAGAATTGGGAGCTAAAGCACCACGTTGAAGTCGCGATCAAGGCTCATAGCCTCTACCGCGCTGACGTCCAGTACGTCGTCAAAGAAGGTGAAGTCATCATTGTCGACGAATTCACGGGCCGTCTCATGCCGGGACGCCGCTGGTCGGATGGACTGCACCAGGCCATCGAAGCCAAGGAAGGCGTGAACATCCGCCGCGAAGACCAGACACTCGCGACCATCACCTTCCAGAATTATTTCCGCCTCTACAACAAGCTTTCCGGTATGACCGGCACTGCCGAAACAGAAGCCACGGAATTCGACAAGATCTACAAGCTCGACATCGTCGTCGTTCCGACCAACCGGCAGATGTGCCGCATCGAGCACCAGGACGTCGTCTTCCGCACTGCGAAAGAAAAGTACTTCGCCGTGGCAGACGAAATCGGCCGCCTTCACGAAAACAAGCAGCCAGTTCTCGTCGGCACCACGTCGATCGAAAAGTCCGAATTGCTCTCCTCGATCCTCCTGAGCAAAGGCGTCAAGCACGTCGTCCTTAACGCCAAGTACCACGAGCGCGAAGCGGAAATCGTTGCCCAGGCAGGCCGTCTCGGCATGGTGACGATCGCCACCAACATGGCCGGCCGCGGTACCGACATTCTGCTCGGCGGCAATGCCGAGTTCGTCGCCAAGCAGGATCTGCTCAAGCGCGGCCTGGCGCGTGCTGTCAGCGTCGCTGAAGGAGCCATCTCTCCCATGGCCGGTCCTGGCATGATGCGGTTCTACTACCAGGGCCAGGAGTTCGAGACCATGCAGGAGCATTGGGACCGGACCTTTGCCGTTCACCAGGCCAATACAAGCCGTGAGCGCGAAGAGGTACTCGCCTCGGGCGGCCTGCACATCATCGGCACCGAACGTCATGAGTCACGCCGCGTCGATAACCAGCTGCGCGGTCGCGCCGGCCGGCAGGGCGATCCCGGAGCCTCGCGCTTCTACCTGTCCCTCGAAGACGACCTGATGCGCATCTTCGCCAAGGAATGGGTTTCCACCCTGCTTCAGCGTCTCGGCATGGAAGAAGGCGTGCCCATCGAATCGAAGATGATCACCAGCCGCATTGAAGCAGCGCAGAAAGCCGTAGAAGCGCAGAACTTCGAAGCCCGTAAGCACCTGCTTGAATACGACGACGTGATGAACAAGCAGCGCGAAGCGGTCTACGGCACACGTCATCAGTTACTTGAAGGGTTGGACCAGAAAGAGCTCATTCTGGAGGACTACGTCGCCAACATCCTCAGCGCGCAGCTTGAGCAGTTTGCTCCTGAAGCAAAGCATCCAGACCAATGGGATATGGCGGCGCTAGGCTCGAACCTGAAAGAACAGTTTGGTCTCGATCTCGAGAACGAAGACATCCAGGTCGAAGCACTGAACCGTCACGAGCTTGGCGAAACCCTCTTCGGCCGTCTCAAGGCCAAGTACGAATTAAAAGAGTTGATTCTCGGTTCGCAGGCCATGCGCTTCCACGAACGCATGATCATGCTCAGCGTCCTTGATGGTTTGTGGAAAGACCACCTGCTGAACATGGACCACCTGAAGGAAGGCATCGGCCTTCGTGGCTATGGTCAGCAGGATCCCCTGGTCGCCTACAAGAAGGAATCCTTCGACATGTTCGAAGCCATGATGACGCGCTTCCAGGAAGACACGGTCCGCTATCTCTTCCTGATGCAGATCGTCGGTCCGGATGGCCAGCCGATTACGCAGGCACCCCAGCATGTGCTGGATGCGGAAAATGGCAACTTGGAAAATCACGCAGCACCCGAACTCGAGCCTTCGCAAACCATCGCGGGAGCTCTGGGCGCGGGTGCCGCGGCTCCTGCCATCACTAACGGGAATGGCTCGCACGCTCAACCGGCAGTTGATAAAGCTCCGCAGCGCAGGGAGCCCCAGCCCGTCTCGATCCCGGTGCATGCGCCTTCCACAACCATCGACGCGATCGAGCGCGACTTCATGAAGAAGAAGGAGCGAGAGCTGCAGACAGCCCATTCTGCCGGTGCAAGTGACACATCGGCGAATGGTGGCTCATCGCCACGTCGTACGGGTGAAAAGGTAGGTCCCAATGCACCCTGCCCCTGCGGCTCCGGCAAGAAATATAAGAAGTGTCACGGCGCCTGACGAAGGCTACAGCGGCTTGATTTCCTTGAATGTCATGTTCTCGGCCGCGCTTCCCGTGTCAACCTTCCACTGCTCAAACAGTCGGCCATAACTCAAGGTAATCACGTCCGCCGCTGCCACTTGCAACGCGGCCAGCTTTGCATCGATCCATTCGACCGGCCCTTCCAGCTCCGCAAACAGACCAATCGGCGTCTCATCGATCACGCAGTGTCCCGCTGCGTCTGCATACTCGGTACGCCACTTCTCGTAGCTGAACGTCGGCTGATACCCCAGCTGCTCGAAGATAGTCGCCATCGCGGCTCCATCGTCAACAACCGTCTCGGTTTCGATGCGCTGCTTATGCTTCTCCTGCTGGATCACACCGTCAGCAGCTGGCTGGTTGTCAGGCATGCGCTTGTGCGTCACCACCCACTGTTTGCCATACTGCCGCACGCGAAGAATCTGGTGCAGCGCGCGCAGTCGACGGTCTGCGGTATCGTAAAGCGTGTTCCGCTCAAACGTGCTGGGAGTGAGTAATCTGAATCCTGTCTCGAGCAGCATCTGCTCCAGGTGCGCACGATCCCGTACGCAGATCTTTACCTCGGTCTCGAGCGCTTGCATGTTCACAAGTCTAAGGTATTTTCACGCAGATGCCACCTCTTCTCGGCAGCTTGGGTCCCAGGTATGAGCTCCACACTTTTGCTTCCCGTCGATCCGGAAAATATTGGCGCACCCGCGTCGCAGACCTCTCTGCAAACTGCTGCCTCTATCCTGCGTGCCGGCGGCATCGTCGCCTTTCCTACCGAAACCGTCTATGGGCTGGGCGCGAATGCACTGGATGCTGCCGCAGTGGATCGCATCTTCGAAGCAAAGCAGCGTCCAGCCTGGGACCCGCTCATCGTCCACATAGCCGACCAGCATCTGTTGCAGATGCTGGTGCTTGAGACATCAGCCGCCGACCGCACGCTCATGGCCGCCTTCTGGCCCGGAGCTCTGACCCTGCTACTCCCCAGGCAGCAATCCGTGCCGCCGAACGTAACCGCTGGTCGATCCACCATCGGTGTGCGCATGCCCTCGCACCCGGTAGCTCGGGAACTGCTGCGACTCGCAGACATTCCTATCGCCGCGCCAAGCGCCAACTCGTTTTCGAAGATCAGTCCCACGACCGCCAGGCACGTACTCGAAGATCTCGATGGCCGCATCGATGCAGTGGTGGATGGAGGCGCTACCAGTCTCGGACTGGAATCGACAGTGATGGACGCAAATGCCAGGACGCCGATTGTCTATCGTCCCGGCATGATCTCCATCGAACAACTCCGCCTTCATCTTCCCGACATCGTCGCTTACACACAGGAGCAAACCAGTGCCATCCGGCAGGCGCAGCCCTCTCCCGGCACCGGCGAGAGACACTATGCGCCACAGGCAGAATTGATCGTGATTGCCGTAGATCAGTTTGCTGCAGCCATAGAACATGTGAGGCAGCTGACCGGACTCACCGGGGTACTGTTGCCGCAAGGCCTGAACGTAGAAGCTGCAGCTTCCTTACAGATTTTCCATTGGGGTGAGTGGGATGATCAGGAGAGCCTTGCCAGGAACCTGTATGCCGGATTGCGCGAGCTGGATCAGCGTGGTGTTCAACGCATCCTCTGTCCGCGGCCTTCGGATGAGGGGATCGGTTCCGCCTTGTGCGACCGGCTGCAAAAAGCTGCCAGACCTCGCATTTGAAAGGTCAGCGCGAGTTTTCGCCGGCCTTGTAGAGATACTTGATGCATGACTTGTAGATCAAGGTTCGCGTGCTGTTCCGGATCTTGATCGAGTTGCGATCGTACCACTCGATAATTCCTTCTACTCTTTCTCCATCGCTCAGCACGAAACACATCAGCGTCTGCGCCTGCACCTGTTTCTGAAAATAGAAAGCTTCAGCGTGCGAGCTGTCATGGCCGGCAGCGGCAAGCGCATGCTCTTCAAGCGCCTGGTGCGCCAGCAACGCCGGCTCTGGTCGCCGCGAAAAGTTGCGCCGGATCGGTGACTCCGGCAGGGTCGGTCGTACCAGCTTGCGAGGTCCAGCCGACGGTAACCCCGGGGTCGCCTGTACTGGCAGAGCGGATACTCGATCACTCTCTTGCCCCACCGCTGGCCGGGGAGGAAGTACAGACGAATTGGCCATGATCTCTTCTGGTCCTTCTTGCCCGAGCGATAGAACTTTCGACAGCAAACAGGGACACCGCCCGCTGATGAGCGAATGAGGATGATGTCGGTTGAGTGCTGGCTGCTGGCGACCATAGTAATCAAGAGCGAGGGTGTGGGCAATCACCTTCGTGGGTCAGAGGAAACGAAGGGCATCTGCCTCGCCTCAATTGCGGCTCAGACTTACGGCAAAGCTGTCGAGAGCCAGCGAGCGAAGCAGGTTGCGCCGCATTCCGGACTCGACCTGGTCAAGACCGCGCGATGCGCCTTCTATCCACTCCAGGGTGACATCGGATGAAAGTCGCTGCAGCTCCGGAAGAATGTCTATGTTGCGTACCATCGCCGGAACACCGGACTGCAACATCAGCAGGTCCTCAAGCAGGGAAGAGAGCGTCCGCAGCGTGGACACTGTTTTTTCTGCACCCTCTGCACCGGCACGAAACGTCTCTGTTGTCTTGAAGAGCGCCGAGTGGTCAGCTTCGGTCATGGCGTGACGCAGCAGCACGAGCGCATCCTGCCTGTTCGCAAGATAAGTGGCCAGATCAAGTGTCAGCGCTCGTCCCACGGTGCCTTCAGCAAGCCTCGCCAGCAACGCGCGCTGGAGAGGTTTTAACTCCGGCCGACGCTCCGCAACGAGTGCTTCAATCTCCGCAGGAGGTATCGCGCCCAGGCGGAAGATGGCAGCCCGGGAGCGGATCGTCGGCAGCAGCTCACTGGGATTTTCCGCCAGCAGGACGATCATGGCGTGCTCCGGTGGCTCCTCAAGCACCTTCAAAAGTGAATTCGCAGCTTCTTTCATGAAGGCAGCTGCTGTGAAAATGTAAATCGCTCGCCGCGCTTCCGAAGGGACGCGATAGACACCCCGAATGAGCGACCGTACCTGTCCAAGCTTGATCAGTAACTGCGGCGGATCAGGCGGAATGATCAACAGGTCAGGATGAGGCTGGATCAGAATGCGCGTTTCTTTCTTATCCGCATCGCGCATCTCTTCACGAACGGCAACCGCTTCCGAAACGCGCTCTTCGAGAGGGAAGGCAGAAGCCGCCCTGCTGCAGTAGCTGCACAGTCCACAAAAGTCTGGAAGTCCATCCGTAAACTGCTGCGAAAGGCAATTCACCGTCCGCGCCAGCATCAACGCCAGCGTGTATTTACCAGCACCCCGCGGCCCGCTCAGGATCATAGCCTGGGGTAGACGCCCGGCAGCTACTGCTTCCCGCAGATGCCGCACCGTACCCTGGTTGCCAAGGAAATCACTGAAGCTCACAGCAAGAGGTTAGCAGGACTGATGATCCAGGCGAAAAGTGCCTCGCTGATCAAAAAAAATCGCAGTGACTAGGGGTTGGGCACGACGGTGACAGTCACATAGGCATTGCTGTCAGCAAGTCCCGCTATACCACTCACCTGGACCTGCCTGGTAGCTGCAGGTGAACCCGGAGCAGCTGTCAGCGTAATCGCAGATTGCGTTCCACTGGCAATCGTTGGAGATGCAGGCGAATAGGAAACACCCGATGGCAGGTTATAGATGATGATTGTCGCTGTCACCGCAGCATTGCTGGTGCTCGTTGAGGCGATACCAATGGTGGCCGTTCCGCCTGGAGCGATCGTGATGTTGCTTGGACCTGCGGTCAGGTTGAAACCGTTGATAGTTGGTGCGCTGCAGCCGGCCAATGCCAGTACCGGAAAGGTAGCCGCCAGCCAGAGAGATGCGCGCGTTGCTTTCAACATGGGACCACTCCTCCAAAACCAACTGAACACTTGCTATCCCTGCGCCGTTGCGGCTGAACTCCACCGTCCTGTACTGCCTGGTCGCCAGTCTGCGTTCTTAGGATGCCAGAAGTAGTTCTCACATCCGGAATAGATTATTTATATACCGCCAAAGTGGTAAACATCCGCAGACAAGCAGTGAATGCTCCAAAGCATCAGACTGGAGGAGCAAACGGAGAGGCTATGGCGAAAGCATCAAAATCCGACCCTGGACAGTACACCAAACCGGAGCTGCGTGACTCCATCAAGAAAAAAGTGACTGCCGAAGACAAAGGCGGCAAACCCGGCCAGTGGAGCGCACGCAAAGCGCAACTAGTCACAAATGAGTACAAGGCAGCCGGGGGCGGATTCAAAAAGAAGCAGACAGCCTCCCAGAAAAGCCTGGAAGACTGGGGTGCCGAGAAATGGACAACAGCGGACGGCAAAAAGGCGCAGCGTAAAGGTGGTACCACCCGCTACCTGCCCGAGAAAGCATGGGACAAACTCTCCGACCAGCAGAAAGCGGCTACCAACGAGAAGAAGCAGCGAGGGTCAAGAAGCGGCAAGCAGTTTGTCAGCAACACTGCGGCCGCTTCCAAAGCACGAAAGACTGCTGCCAAAACTGGATCGAGCCAGACTGCCGCACCCAAACCCAAAAGGAAAGCAGCTTCTCCCAGCAAGAAGCGTTCCGCACCAGCTAAGAAAAAATCCTCCAGGAAAGCCACCGCCTGAAGTCAGGGTGTGCGTTCCTGAGAGCTATGGCTCATCCTGGTAAAATCGACACCTGTTCTTTCCCATTCTCCGAAAGGCGCGCCCGGTACATTCCAGGCGTGTTAAAGCTCCACGCCAGCTGCCCATCCTGCGTCAAAGCGATGATGCCGCCGTCTCCATGAATAGCAGCCAGCTGTCGATGAATCACATCGTCTGCTGCTGCCTGCAGCGGCATCTTTTTGTACTCAACCAGGGCACAGATCTCCCGTGCAACCGTCAGCCGGATGAAGTATTCCCCTGCTCCCGTTGCCGACACAGCACACGATTCATTCGAAGCATAGGTTCCCGCGCCGATAATCGGTGAATCCCCCACGCGGCCATACTGTTTTGCTTGGATGCCCCCCGTCGATGTGCCCGCCGCGATATTGCCCTGCCGATCCAGGGCGACTACTCCCACTGTCCCGTACTTGTGAGCTCCAGGCGTCTCGACGAACGCGGATGGGCCCGGCGGACGAGGAGCATTGGCCGGTCGCACGGGAAGCGGCTTGCCTTCCTCCTTTAACTGCCTGATCAGGCTCTCCCAGCGCCGTTCCGTAAAGAAGTAGCTGGGATCCACCATCTCCAGCCCGCTGGCAGCCGCAAAACTGTCGGCTCCCGGCCCGATCAGCATCACGTGAGGCGACTTCTCCATCACCGCACGGGCCAGCGTAATCGGGTTCTTCGTACGTGTCACACCGGCAACAGCACCAGCCTTCAGCGTCGAACCATCCATGATGGCCGCATCCAGCTCATTGTGCCCGTCCGCCGTAAACACTGCTCCCTTGCCCGCATTGAAGAGCGGGTTGTCCTCCAGCAAGCGGATGGACGCTTCGACAGCATCGAGGCTCGAGCCTCCTCTCTTCAGAACATCGGCTCCGCGATGGATCGCTTCCGTCATGGAAGCTCGATAGGCCGCCTCGGTCTTCGCATCCATGGTCTTGCGTTCAATCACACCTGCGCCACCATGCACCACGATGGCCCAGGTGTGAGCCTGTGGCGTCTGCGAAAAAGCAGGAACAGCGGCAGTCATCATGAGCATCGACAAGGCCGGCAGCCAGCGCATCAAAACCTCTCTCACCAGCTTCGACACCGCACTACCTGCGGTAGACGATGCCATCTTTCATCACAAAATGGACCTGCTTGAGAACGCTGATATTCGTCAGCGGATTACCCGCAACACCGATGACATCGGCATAATAGCCGGGCTTCAGTGAACCGATCTGTCCCGCCCAGTCCAGCAGTTCAGCTCCATTTATTAAGTCGGCCTGCAGCGCAGCAAGAGGCGTCATACCGTATTCCACCATCAGTTCCAGCTCCCGCGCCTGCGTTCCATGGGGAAAAGGACCAACATCGGAGCCCATGGCCATCGGCACTTTCGCCGCAAGCTGGCGCCTGAACTGCTCCGCGTGAAACACCTGCAGTTTGCGTTCCAGCGCTGCACCCTCCGGCGTAGCAGCATGGTCCGCGAAATACTCGGTGACGGCGAATGTTGGCACCGCGAAGATGTGCTTTTCGCGCATCTGCTTCATCGTCTCGTCACTCAGCTGGTAGGCATGGTCGACAGACGCTACACCTGCCTGCACTGCATAGGACGCTCCCGGCTCACCCGTACAGTGCACGCCTACTCGCGTATGCTGCCGGGCAGTTTCTGTGATCGCAGCCGCAAGTTGAGGCTCGCTGTATTGCCAGGTCGTCGCAAACGCGCCGTTACGCACTTCATCTTTGCCGGTTTCGTAAATCTTGATGAAGTCTGCGCCTTCTTTTAACTGCTCGCGGATCACCGTCACCAGCTGATCCGCATTCTCGGCATAGGTAGCATTGCCCAGGACATGTTGTTCGGGATTGAAGTGGAGAGCGTCTTCGTGTCCGCCAAGAACACTGATCGCATTACCGCTGATCCGCATACGTGGACCAGGAATCAGGCCATGATTGATGGCATCCCGAATCGCGGTGTCCGCCGACCCCGCACCCTCTGTACCCATATCTCGTTCGGCTGTGAAGCCCGCCATCAAATCATCGCGGGCAGCAAGCGATGCCAGCACGGTGCGCTCCGGTACCGACTCCTTCACAGTCTGTAATTCTTCGTCGCCCGGGTGAAGGAAGAGGTGCACGTGCGCATCGATCAGGCCGGGCATCAGGGTCAGATCGCCCAGATCAAGGACCGACACTCCCGGCGGATGCGGCACAGTCGAGCCGACCTGCTGGATGCGGGAATTGTCCACCAGCACTTCGCCAGGTGAAATCAGCTCGCCGCTCTCGATGACAAGAACGTGGGCTGCTCGAAGAACAGTCGGCTGTGTCTGTGCCTGCGCAAAAGGCAACACCGGCCACAGCCCGATCAGAAAAATCAGTTGGAAGCGTGAAGCTCGCATGCGATGTCAGCGATAGTATCACCACGATCACATCGACATCCGGATGAGATCCACCACCGCAATCTGGAGCGACTCAGTGGTTGGCAGTTGCCTTCTGCGAATCCTTGGCTGCTTTGTCCTGGGCCTCCATCGCTTTCTGCTGCTGCTTGGCTGCATTCGCTTTCGCCTTGTCAGCCTTCTGGTTCTCCTTCAGCTGCTTCTTCTCCGCCTTTTCCTGCTTCTTTTGCGAATCCGTCTTGGGCGCCGTTGCACCGGGCGCCGAACTATCCTGCATGGCGAAGGACGGCACAGAGGTCAGCAGGGAAGCAAGCAGCAATGGTGCCATCGTAGAACGAAGAAATCTCATGATCCACCCTCGAATGAAACTGTTCCTGGCTACTCTGATGCCGCAACGAAAGTAGGGGATTCAGCCTTGACGGAGATGAAGGCGCATGAAGATCGGGTATTTCGGGCGAAGCGTAATCTTTGGCTGCACGTGCTCTGCATTCTGAATAGGACCAGGCACCAGCTCCATACGCCATTTCTGCGCAAAGGTCGCAAGCAGCAGTACCCCTTCCATCCACGCGAACGCTTCACCAATGCACTGCCTGCCGCCACCACCAAAAGGGAAGTATGCGAAGCGGGGCCGGCCGGCCTTGTTTTCAGGAGTGAAACGGTCAGGGTCAAATCGCAGGGGATCCGGAAAAAATCTTGCACTCCGTTGAATGATGTACTGGCTGAAGAAGAAGTAAGTGTCTTTCGGAAAAGAGTATCGGCCCAGTTTGAAGGGCTCGATCGCCTGCCTTCCCATCGCCCATGCCGGCGGGTACAGCCGCATCGATTCCGCAAACACCTGCTCGGTATAACGCAGCTTCGGCACATCTTCCAGCGTCGGTAAATGCCCGCCGAGCACTGTATCCACTTCTTCGTAGAACCGGTCGGCTGCCTGCGGATTCTGCGTCAGCAGCAGCCATGTCCATGTGAGCGCATTCGCTGTCGTTTCATAGCCCGCCAGAAAGATGGTGAGCAACTCGTCACGCAGCTGCTCATCGGTCATACCAGCAGATTCGCCTTCAGCTGCCGACTCTTCATCGCGCGAACACATCAGCATGGATAATAGATCGCCATGATCCACATCGTCCGTCAGCATCGCCTGCCTGCGATCGGCAATCATCTTGTGAACTACCGCGTCTAACCGCGCACGTGCCCGCCGAAAACGAATCAGGCCTGGTATTGGCGCTCCGAGATACTTCTCTGCCTGCGGCAGGGCAATCAGCAGATTGTAGACATCCATAATCGCGTTCACTTCGCGATTGATCTCTCGGATCTCTGCCGTCACCTCGGTGTTGAACAAAGTCCTCGCGACAATCTCCAGCGACAGGTGCATCATCTCTGCGCCAATCTCGATTGGCATGCCCGACACGGCTTTTTCTTTCCACGATTCACGCATCGAGCGCGCACTCTCCACCATGCTTTCCGCATAAGCATGTATCCGCTGGCGATGAAACGCAGGAGCTGCGATCCGCCGCTGTCGCATGTGGAAGCGGCCTTCGCTCGTGATGAGCCCCTCACCCAGCAGAATCTTCATGCGCCGCTGCGTGCGTTCCTTGATGAAGTACTGCGGCTGGTTGATCAGGATCTCCCGGATCATCTCCGGATCATTCAAAAAGACAATGTGCTGCCAGCCCAGCTTGTAGTGAGAAATCGAACCGTAAGTCTTTGCCAGGTGCTCGAACAGCGCAATAGGATTTGACGCCTTGAAGAAGCGGCGAAGAATGTAAAAAGGCAGGTTCAGCTTCAGGCCCGGTGGAAAGCTGAAGTCGCCTTCCCGTTCAACGGCTTCAACACCGCTCTCTGCGAGTTCAACCGGCTCGTCCTGCCGGTCTTCGTTTCTGGGAGGGATCGTTGTTGCCATGTTTCGAACTCTTGCAATCTAGCTGGCTTGATTCCGGAAGCTGCTGAGTCTTTCCGTCACCAGCTTCAGGATAATGCTTGCGATGATCTCTGCGCTGCCATCGTTGCTGATTGCGACCACACGCATATCGTCGCGCTGCGCTATCGTGCGATACACCTCGTAAACCTTCTGGAAGAATGAATCATCCAGCCGCTCGAAGCGATTTTCATCACTCCCCGTAGCAGCACTGATGCGCTGGTTGCGCAGACGCGCCCTCGAAAGAGAAAGCGCCAGCGGCGGCAAAAGCAGGATCGTCAAATCCGGCTGCAGATCACCACAAAGCGCCTTATGCAGTGAGCGGACCGTCTCGCTGCCAAGACCGCGACCTCCACCCTGGTAAGCCTCAGTGGAATCCGTAAACCGGTCGCAGATCACAATCTTCCTTTCAGCCAGGGCAGGCAGAATAATCTGTTCCACGCATTGCGCGCGGTCAGCAAACATCAATGCCAGCTCCGCATACGCCGCCGGGCTCTCACCACGGCTGTCCAGCAGCAGAGCGCGAATACGGTCGCCGATCGGCGTCCCGCCAGGCTGGCGAGTTGTCACCAGTGACTCGCCGGCAGCCTGCAGCGTCCTGGCCAGCTTCTTGACTTGTGTGGATTTGCCTGAGCCGTCGAGACCTTCAAAGGTCAGAAAGAAGCCGCGCGACATGGCTGCAGTGTACCATCGCCCTATCCGAAACAACATCTGGAGGATGGTTTGCCGCTCGTCCGAAATCTTCTGCTCGTCCCAGCACTCTTGGCTGCCTGCACTGCCGCATCACCCGCCCTCGCACAATCTTCAACGCAGCCCATTCACGTAACCGTGGACATGACAGACGCACCACGCAAGATCCTGCACGCGCAGCTTACCCTGCCTGTACATGCCGGCACAAACACCTTCGTCTATCCGGAATGGATCCCCGGCGAGCATGGCCCGACCGGCCCTATCGACAATCTTGCCGGGCTGCACTTCATGGCCGGGGGCAAAGACCTTCCATGGCGACGCGACAGTGTGAATATGTTCACCTTCCGCATCGATGTCCCTGAAGGTGTCACCAGTGTCGGCGCAAAACTTGATTTCCTTGCGACCGCGGCTGCTTCCGGCTTTTCCGCTGGCGCATCCACAAGTGCCAACCTCGCCATGCTCAGCTGGAACGAAGTTGTGCTCTATCCGGACGGCGCGAATGCTGCCGAGGTCATGTTCTCGCCCGCAGTCAAGCTTCCAGAGGGCTGGCAGTTCGGTACAGCACTCGAAAAGAACGCAGGCGGCTCCAGTGATCCCGCCTTCAACACAGTGTCGCTGGAACAGCTGGTCGACTCACCTTTGCTGGCAGGCAAATACTTCCGCGAAGTGCCCCTCGCTCCGGAACTGTCGCCCAGACATTTTCTCGATCTTGCTGCAGATGGACCCGAAGACCTGGAACTCAAACCGCAATCTCTTGCAGCCTTCGGCAAGCTCGTGCGCGAGACCGGCGCCTTGTACAAGTCGCGGCATTACGGCAGCTATCATTTCCTTGTCACGCTGAGCGACCAGGTCGCGCACTTCGGTCTTGAGCATCATCAGTCCAGCGACGACCGCGTTCCGGAGAGGACCTTCCTTGATCCCGATCAGGAGCTCCTCTCCGGTGACCTGCTTCCACACGAATTCACTCACTCCTGGAATGGAAAATACCGGCGCCCGGCAGGCCTCGCTACGTCGAACTACCAGCTCCCCATGAAAGGCGATCTGCTCTGGGTTTACGAAGGACTCACCCAGTACCTGGGCGATGTTCTTGCTGCGCGCAGCGGCATCTGGACTGCCGAACAGTATCGTCAGAATCTCGCGATGACTGCGGCCACCATGGACGCACGACCCGGACGCACCTGGCGCGACCTGGAAGACACCGCCACTGCAGCGCAGATCCTCTACAGCACCGGCAGCCAGTGGGACAACTGGCGTCGCAGCGTCGACTACTATCCCGAAGGCGAACTCGTCTGGCTGGACGTCGACACCACCATCCGGAAAATGAGCAACGGCAGCAAGAGTTTGGATGACTTCTGCGCTGCCTTCCACGGCCTGGGAGGAAACACTGCGCCCAGCGTCGTTCCGTACACCTTTGAGGATGTGGTGGCAGGCCTGAACGCAGTCGTCCCGAATGACTGGGCAGGATTCCTCAACGAGCGTCTCCACAGCAAGGCAGACCACGCACCGCTGCAGGGCGTCACTCGCGGTGGCTACACACTGAAGTATGCGGAAAAACCTACTGAGTACGCGAAAGCAGAAGAAAGCGATAACACGAACGTGAATGCGTGGTGGTCGCTTGGCATCCGTGTCGCCGAATCAGGCCATGTCTCTGACGTGCTGGTAGATTCACCCGCCTACAAGGCCGGCTTCGGACCTGCCATGACCATCGTCGCCGTGAATGGACGCGCCTTTGCAGGTCCGCTGCTCAAGGATGCGATCGACCGTGCAAAAAATTCGAACGATCCCATCGAATTCATCGTCTCCAACACCGGCTACTTCAAAGTGCTCAAGGTCGATTATCACGGCGGTCAGCGCTATCCGTATCTCGAAGCAGCGAAGGGAGAGAAGGATCTGCTCGCCGACATCGTCAAACCAAAGGCAAAGTAGCCTCGGACGAGGCCAAACGCAGATCCACGATCTCTAGCTCCAGCCCGCCATACTCAGGATGTTCGTTGTAGCGCAGCGCGTAAGCCACATCGACCATCGAGCCTTCCTCCAGGCCGAGCTCACCCACGCGCTCGGCCATGTTCCAGCCAAGAGCCGCAAAGCTGATCTGCTGTCCTCCGCTTGACTGCGCAAGCTGCAGCTTGATGTGCCTCTCTTTCAGCATGCGCGGCGGCGCTGCCACCTTCGCACCATGAGCAACGAAGATCGGTTCAGGATTTCCCAGCCCGGTCGGTTGCAGACGCGAAAGTGTCTTGAAGAGAACCGGCGTGAGCTGCGTAAGCGGAAGCTCGGCATGGCACCGAAGCACTCGCAGCGCAGACGCATCTGTCAGCATTCTGGCTGCATGTATTTCCATACTTGCTGCCAGTGCTTCCACACGATCGGTCGGCAGCGAAAATCCAACCGCGTGCGCGTGACCGCCAAACCGCGTGAACAAGGCTGCACAACTCTCCAGCGCATCCAGCAGGTGAAAGCCTTCCACGGATCTTCCACTGCCATGCGCCTGGCCGTTTTCCAAAGCCAGGACCAGCGCCGGCTTTCCCGTCCGGTCCACCACTCGCGAGGCAAGAATGCCGACCACGCCTCGATGCCATCCTTCGCCCGCAATGACAATGCATCTCGCTTCGGAAAGAGAAGCATCCTCAGCCAGCCGCCTCTCGATCTCAGTCAACGCCTCCAGTTCGGTCTTTCGACGATCCTGGTTGAGGGACTCAAGCTTTGCCGCCAGCTCCCGTGCATGAGCAGCGTCCCGCGTCGTGAACAGATCCACGACATCCGAGGCGATATCCATGCGGCCTGCCGCGTTGATCCGTGGAGCAAGCCTGAAGCCGATATCCGTTGAAGTCAGACGCTTGTTCGCCGGATCGAGATCGGCTACCTCCATCAACGCCCGCAGGCCCGGATTGACAGGGTTCCTCAACTGCTCAATCCCTATACTTGCGAACACCCGGTTTTCGCCAAGCAGCGGCACCGCATCTGCCACCGTCGCAAGCGCCAGCATTTTGAGAAACGAAGGAAGCACCCTCTTGCGCGCGCGATCGGTCCCGTTGCGGGCATCGTGCGCCTCCAGTAGGGCCTGCGACAATTTGAAGGCAACGCCGGAGCCGCACAGAAATTTGCAGCAATACCCGCACCCAGGTTGATTCGGATTCAGAATAGCCAGCGCCCGCGGCAGCGGCGAAGCTGCATCCGGTAAGTGGTGGTCGGTCACGATAAGGTCGATGCCGAGCCGCTCAGCCTCTTCCGCAGCAGCGTGGGCGCGGATGCCTGTGTCCACGCTGATCACCAGCCGGACGCCCTCAGCTGCCGTTCTCGAAACAACCTCGGCCTGCATCCCGTAACCATCCCGGATACGGTGCGGGATGTGAAAACGAACCTCCCCGCCAAGCATCTCGATAGCAGTCTTCAGCAGCACGACTGCCACGATTCCATCTACGTCATAGTCGCCATAGATGAGAATCGACTCACGAGCTTTGATCGCAGCCGAGATGCGATCCACCGCGGCCTGCATGCCCAGCATGGAATAGGGGTCGGACAGATGATCGAGCGAAGGCGAAAGAAACGCAGCAGCGTCGGCTGCTGTGTGTATGCCTCGACTCAACAGCAGCTTCGCCAGCGTAAGCGGTACCTGCGCCTGTGCTGCCAGCAATGCGGCAGCCTCGGATTCTACTGCCTCGATCAGCCAGCGGCCGTAGCGCAGTCGCGGTGGGCTTTTCCTTACGGCGCTCGCAGGAGCAGCTTCAGTCGTATTTAGGTCTGCCTCCGGAGTCACTCTTCCTCGGAGTGGTCTTCCAGTACGATATTGCCGAAATCCTCAGCTGTCTCCAGCAGATTCTGGTAACGCTCATACCATTCCGTGGCGCTCTCATGCAGGAACATGATGCCCTGGTGCACAAATCCAAGCTGCACAAAACCCGTCTTGCCGACGTAGTTCACCATGTACTCGGCCTCTTCGATATCAACGGCCTCCGTGTCAGGAAAATTCAGGTCGCGCAGATCTTCCAGCAGGGTTTCGACATCCTCTTTTTCAAGAGTGATATCGCTCATGGTGATAAATGGTGCAGACGCCGTCTTTGCCATCTCCACAAAGTCTTTCCAACTGTCCGGATTGGCTTCATCTTCCCAAAGAACAGAAGGCACGTCTTCAGTGACGAAACCGGGAAGTCTACGCATACCGTGGCCTTCAATAAAGGCCACCATGTCGTC
>CAZZUX010000034.1:0-32445 GCA_964657395.1 uncultured Ktedonobacteraceae bacterium | reverse complement strand
AGTTGCTTGCATCACCATGCTGTCCTGTCGGTGCCTTGTAGGTAGCACCTCCCGCCCTATTTGGGGCGCATTGAGGCACGACACAGGCCAAGCTTTTGTCCGATCCGACAAGCTGCAAGAAAAGTTGCATGACCAAGGTCACCGTTCTCATGACCTGAGAACATCTAAGTAAGCCACCCCTCGAGCATCAAATCCACCAAAGTCAATGCTTCGTACTTGGGTGGCTCTTTTAAGAGGCCACCCATTCTTTTGCAGAGCACGCTATACCTGTGGGCTCGTGGCGCTTGCTATCAGTTGCAGGCCTATCTCTCAGGCTTTCCGAGTCACTAAGCGCAGGACCAGGGTGAGAAGTACCGCACCAACCACCGCAACGAGGATCGTATAGAGAAGACCGCCCTGGTCTGCGTATCCGAGGGAGCGCATGATGAAGCCACCAATAATAGCGCCCACGATTCCGACCACAATGTCCAAAACCGGACCGAAGCCGCTACCCTTCATGAGCTTACCCGTTAGGAATCCTGCTATGAGTCCAACGATAATCCACCACAAGATAAACATATTCTTCCTTTCATTGAGAAGACGAGAGTTTGTGCTGACCACATACTTGACGCCAGTCCAGAACGTGAGCAGTGCAGTGAGCTTTGCGCCAAAGGATTTACTAAGGGCAAGACGCAGGCTTCACCTGTGGTTAGCTGTTGCCGGTTGCGCAGATCGCGTTCGGGTCAATACCTGCAGCGTTTGCGTTCTAGATAGGGTGCGGTCTGCTACATTTGAGTTGTACTCTTATGTTAAATATTTGACATAAGAATCCGAGAGGAATTTCTCCTGTCACTAGGCTCCTCAATATACTGCTCACCTTTGCTCCACTGGCATCCAACCGTCATTACATACCTTCAGCGCTGCCGCTTTACTGAACGACATCTTTACTGTTCGCTTGGAGATTTATGTCTCAGCCAGTTCCTCACCGAAATCGACTGCTTGCAGCTATCTCACAGAAGAGTCGTAAGCATCTTCTTGCGTCTTCGTCTGAAGTGCAGATTGCAGCCAGAACGATTCTTCACGAACCGGACAGTCGACCTTCTCACGCGCTCTTCCTCACTTCAGGCCTTGCTTCGATTCTTGCTGTAACTACCCTGGGACTGGCGGCGGAGGTTGCTGCAGTCGGACGCGAAGGTTTCATTGGAAGCTTGCACCTTATCGGTCCGAATGATGGACCTACTCACTGTCGCATGCAGATTGCTGGATCTGCCGTCCGCATACCCTTCGAACACGTGGAGGAGACATTCCATCAACACGACGATGTTCAGACCCGGATACTCGAGCTGGTGCAGGCACAAACTCACAGCCTGAGCCAGTTGGCGGGATGCCATCGCATACATGACGCTTCTCAGCGACTCACCCGGTGGCTCCTACACGCACAGCTTCTGACTGAATCACCGACCATCGATATTACGCAGGAGGTCTTAAGCGAGATCCTCGGTACGAAGCGGGTGACCATCGTCGCAGCTGCTGGAGAATTGCAAAGGGAAAAGCTGATTGAGTACAGTCGCGGCCACATCCACATCTTGAATCGTGTTGGATTAGAAAAGATTGCTTGCGATTGCTATGCCACGATCAAATCGCTCCACAAGGGTTTGTACCAATCTAAGCTTGGATCATGAGAGCCATGCAACCCGTGATTGAGACGATCGCGGATTCGGTCAGCTTGGCCAAGCAGATCCTGATGAGGGCTGCGGCAGCGCTGAACCTTCCCGGGCATGAAATGAAGGCAAGTGACCCAAACGCCGATCTTGCAGGAACAACGTGCCGCGGGATTGAACCATTCTGCTGAACATCTGTTAAGACCATCGGCTGAACTGTGCGAATGGTCCGCGTGCCTATATGTAGTACACGCCTCCCCCAAGCCTGAAGACGATCAACTCGTATTGCGCGAACGGCAAACTGCTCGAAATCCCTCTCCGTTGGCGGATCCGAGATCACATCGAATTGCTTTCTCTAACGCGTCGCAATCCTGCCGGCCCAGAACTAATTGGAAGCAGACACATGAGTTTCGGATGGTGCCTGCCTGCACCTGCTTCGAGAGTGCTGCATGACAAGTCTCTACTTGCTTTCCATGTGTTTTCCGAGGGCAAGCGCATCTTCTGAAATCCGTACCGTGGTTCCATCTACGCGCATACAAGCTGCCGTAGGCGAGAATGTCCCTTCCTTCTCAATTGCTCTTCTACCTCGGGAAAGACTGCATTCCATAGTCTCTCCATGTCTGACGTTGGCATCCTTCCACCGTAAAGGCGAACTTAACAAAGAGACAACATCAGCATCTGCCGCTTTTGCTGCATCACACTCATGCGTTACCAGGTGGAGACTCATTGACCAAATCTGCAATCACTAGCTGGCTTCTGTCAGACCTCAGCTTGCCCAAAGGCGTTCATAGTCAGCCCGATCCCGAACATCCGTGGTGGAGGGTCATGTGCTTAACGGGTGTCGACTATTTCTCAACACTCGGCTACCAGCCAGGTATCGCATTCCTGGCCGCGGGTCTGCTCTCCCCGCTGGCGACGCTGGTTCTGGTCATCGTGACCCTGTTCGCTGCGTTGCCGCTTTACAGCCGCGTTGCCGGTGTCAGTCCGAATGGTCAAGGCTCCATCGCCATGCTGGAGAAGCTACTTCCCGAGTGGGGCGGTAAAGCCTTTGTTCTTGTCCTCCTGGGATTCGCTTCCACGGACTTCATCATCACCATGACGCTCTCGGCTGCGGACGCAGCAGCGCATTTCATCCACAATCCGTTCGCACCGCATTGGCTCTCCAGCCAGATGCTCGTTACCCTGCTGCTTCTGGCAGGCCTGTCGGCCATCTTCTTGAAAGGCTTTAAAGAGGCTATCGGTATCGCCGTGGTCCTGGTCAGCGTGTACCTGGTGCTCAATGCAGTCGTAACGTTTGTCGCCTTCCGGGCCCTTCTGCATCATCCCGAAGCCTTTCCGCATTGGAAGCAGGCTGTCTTCGCGCAGCATCCAAGTGTGCTCGGGATGATCGGGCTTTGCCTGATCCTGTTTCCAAAATTGGCACTTGGCTTGTCCGGGTTCGAGACAGGCGTAGCTGTTATGCCGCTGATCAAGGGAAAACAGTTGGAAGAACGGATCAGCAATACGCGTAAGCTGCTGACCACCGCGGCTGTCATCATGAGCATTTTCCTGATGGCCACCAGCATTGTGACCACGCTGCTGATTCCAGCCAGTGCATTTGCTGAAAATGGCCCAGCGAATGGCCGGGCCATGGCCTACCTCGCCCATCAATATCTGGGAAATGGATTCGGCACAGTGTATGACGTCTCGACGATTCTCATTCTTGCATTCGCCGGCGCCTCTGCCATGGCAGGCTTGCTGAATCTCATTCCTCGTTACTTGCCGCGCTTTGGCATGGCTCCGGAATGGGCTCTTGCATCCCGCCCGCTCGTGCTTGTCTTCATGGCGACGGCAACACTCGTCACCGTTCTTTTCCATGCGGATGTGGATGCCCAGGGCGGCGCCTACGCTACCGGGGTCCTCGTTCTGATCACTTCTGCAGCCTTTGCCGTCACCATCCACGTCTGGCATAAAGGCTGGCATCGCTACGCATTTATCCTCATCACCATCATCTTCACTTACACCACGGCTCTCAACATCTATGAGCGCCCCGAAGGCTTAAAGATCTCGTCCTTCTTCATTCTGACGATCGTCGTTACATCGTTTGTGTCGCGCGCATTGCGTTCGACTGAGCTTCGGATAAGCGAGGTCGAACTTTCGCCCGAAGCCTTATGCTGCATTTCGGAAGACCCGGATGATCGGATTCGCATCATCGCACACGCTCCGAAGGATTGTGACGATGCGACACTTATCCAGGAGTTTGACAGGATCGAAGCATTGGTTCGTTCTCGCTACGGTCTGCGGGATGAGCCACTGTATTTCCTTGAAGTCCGCCGAACCGACGCCTCTGACTTTGTCCAAACCCTCTGCGTCGAAAATCGCGTCGTTGGAAGCCACCAGCTTCTCTACGCGAGCAGTCCGGTCGTTGCAAATTCCATTGCTGCCTTCTTAATTCATCTTGAAAAAACCACGGGCCACATACCGCACGCCTATTTCAAGTGGAAAGAAGGCAATCCCGTCATCAACATCCTGCGTTACATTTTTCTAGGCGAGGGCGATGCCGCGCCAATAACCCATGAAGTGCTACGTCGTGCCATCACGGATCCCAACAGAAGACCAGTCATACACGTCAGCTAATACATACCACCGTATAACCTTTGTTCCGTAGAGCTGTTACCCTCAACCTCACAGCTAACTCACTAGGATCAAATGTCACTCCAACAGGAACTATTGAACAGCTTGGAACGATGGCTGAGTTGATGGTCCGCCTTCAGGCAAGTCAGCGCCGCTAGTTCTCCGAGTGCTTGCATCCTCTGACCTCATGCAGGTGTCTTCTCGTTACATCGTGGAGTAGCGTTTCCGCCTCGATCGCGGTGTCGTTCATTCGTTCGAAGTCGGCAAAAGGGGCGTGGTACCCAATCCGTTCCAGGAAGGTGATGAAGCACCTAAACTTTAACGACACAGATGCGGCTCACCCTGCGAGCCCACTCTTTTGCTTTCCCTCTATTGCACGCATTTGCATCGCTTTCGCCATCAACGACTTGGGATTCCGATGCCTGAAGTGATTAGTTGCTCCCTGCCGGACCAGAAAATGGCAGGAACATTTGGAAAACTGTGCCATTACGACCACCTTGTTGTCGGCTTCGTACACGGATTGCTCCTCCATGCCGCGCAATGATTTCATGACTAATCCATAAACCCAGTCCCGTTCCTACGATTCCCTTGGTTGTGAAGAATGGTTCAAATGCCTTCTCAATCGTTTGCTTCGACATGCCACCGCCATTGTCAGCCACGGTGATGAAGACTCCAGGCTCCTGACTGCTAACCGCCGAGCCATCATGGCTGCGAACAATTAACCTCCCACCAACCGGCAGCGCGTCGATGGCATTCCCTACCAGGTTGCTCACCACCTGGCGGATCTCTCCCTCAAAACAGACGATGCGATTCCGCGACCGTTGTCGCTGCTCCACATGAATTCGGGAGTTCAGAATCTTGCCCTGGAACATCGATAAGACGCTGTCTATAATCTCGCCGGTACCAATAGCAATAGGTAAGGTGGACTGCTTGTGAAAACGTAGCGTCTGATTGGCTATGACTGACACGCGTTTCAGCTCCCTTTCGGCAGCATCGATGTACTCGGCATTGGTCGCGCCGTTAGATCCGTTACGCGCAAGGTAGAGCAGGTTTGTAACAGACTCCAATGGATTGTTAATCTCGTGAGCAATCGAACTCGCCAGTCGTCCAACTGCCGCGAGTTTCTCAGTTTTGATTAATGCTTCGGCGGCAAGATGACGATCTGTCACATCAAGAGTGACCCCCACCATCTGTTTCGGCTCGCCATTCTCTCCAAGAAGGACACGGCCACTCGCGACGATCCAGTGGAGCGATGAGTCAGGCCAGATGACCCTGTATTCCGCGCGATAAACACCTCGGTTTGTAATTGCATCCTTTACGGCCGCTTCGGTCGCTTCACGGTCTTCTTGATGAACGGTCATCCAGAGTTGTTCGTAGTCGAAGGGTTCGGAAGCATCGCGTCCATAGTTCATTCTGCATACCTTCGAGCACTCTATCGACAAGTCGGAAAGCTGCAGTTCCCACGAGCCCAGTTGGGCGGTCTCAAGAGCAATCTTCAACTTCTCATCACTCGCTTTGATAGAAGCTTCGGCTTCCTTACGGGCATTGATGTCACGGAAGACTAGGACAATGCCGGTAAGTTCTCCTCTCAGATCCCAGATCGGGGCGCTGCTATCGTCAATGTGAGTTTCAGTACCATCGCGACGCAACAGCACGGTGTGGTTCGCCAAGCCGACAATGATGCCGAGGCGCCGAACCTTTTCGACGGGATTCTCGACCGTTTTGCGTGTGGCCTCGTTTACGATGTCGAACACCACCGATAGAGGCTGGCCTTCCGCTTCGTCAAGCCTCCAACCGGTAAGGTGCTCTGCAATCGGATTCATCCTTGTCACGCGAGCCTCGGCGTCTGTCACAATCACGGCATCGCCGATGCTTTGAAGGATGCTGGAAGACCGTGCATCGCTTTCCCGCAAGCGGGTTTCAAATGTGTCCAAAGCGCGACTATCAACCCACATCACGAAGGTTTGCAGGCAAATCAGGAGAACAAGCAGGAACGCTAACGCAAACGGAGCGTCGTAGAGGTGGGCTCGCAATCCCATCAGAACAGGAGTTGCGACAAGAATTGGCATGCCTGTCACAGCGAAGAGGAGGTAGCGCCTTTTGTCTTCCCTGTGCCACCCTTTCTGCAGAGTATGAAATGGTTCGAGCGCCGGCTGCGAAGCGCAGACCGCAAACTGAAGCAGCAGACACGAAAGAGCTGTGTGGACGGCCATGGACTTAAGCCATGGCACCGCAATCAACGGTCCTGCATCGAATACAAATCCGAGCAGGCCCGACAAAGCGATAACGGAGCCGGCGAGAAGAATAGCAACGCTTGCTCTCGGCCAGATCTTCTTGGTTAGATTCGCTACAGCGAGCATGGTGATGCAGATCGAGGTTCCAAGCGCCATCCGCCCGATAGGCTCACCTTTGTAATCCGCCGGTACTGATATCAAGAATCCGTCGATGCCGAAGCTCAGTCCCGTGACATATTCGATGAAACTGACAGCACTCACAAGCAGAGCCAATCCGGAAAACAGCTGGCCAGCAAATCGCCGAGAAGCTACTATCGCACTTTGGGATCCAACTGACTCGAGAAGTAAGGAGAGACTGACTAAGCCAAGACAAAGCGCCGTGTTTGGCTTCATCGTTGCGTATCCTGGAATGCCAGACGTCAGAATGGAGATGTGGAATATCCATCCCACAAGATCTAGCAAGGCAGTTGTAAGCACAACGACCGCGAAAAGCATAATAGTCTGGCGGAGCTTTTGGTGGCTGGCTTCTCCAGATGAGCAGTGTTGCGGCTGTTTGCTAAAGATCTTACTTTCGACGCTGTTCGAAGGCATGGCCCACTCCACCATGTATGCAGGATTTGACGCCTAGCACCGCTCTTGTGACGTGATTCTAGCTGTTCTCTCCGCTTGGTGCTCTCTGAGCTTTCCGATTGCACAAATATGTGCATCACGCTCTATAAAATGACAGTATCTCCTCGGGTTGCTTAATGATGCACGCGTGCGTCGAGGGCGGTGTAGCTGAATCACGCTTACGAGGTCCAGATTGGTCGACCCGAGTGCAGCCATGGTCAAGCACGCCATCTCCGCGCTCCTAGCATGTATTTAAGCTGAGCCAGGACCCCTGAATCAGCAACCAGGCTCAGCACATATAGTGACGAAATGTATGTCCGCGGTTGCCCGTAGCTCAGCAGCCACTGCTTCGCTTACAGGCTGGATCGCACGGTGGGTTCCGTACGCTCTCCATACCAGCGCAGAGCCGCAGGCTCAGCGAAAAGACCTACACCAGAAGTTGAGCCGCTTAGGCCGCCACCAGGATCAAGCCCGACGGATCTTCAAGTGCGAGCAGTCATAACACCTATGTGAAGTGACCTACCTGATTTTTCAGGCTCCTCCCTCACACCGGTGGCATAGCTGCGGCCAGATCTGCCTCTCGTGCTGGTAAGTGGACCGGCAAAAGATCGGCGTAGTAGCGTCCATCTCGGAGGACTACTTCTCCCACCTTCACAGCTACGGGCCAACGAAACATTGGGCCATCATAGACGAACGAGTGGAATTCGCCGTATTCACCGCATGGATCGACGCTCCGGGGCAGATCGCGCAGCAACTCCACACCGTAAGGTCTGCCAACGAAGCCGGCACCCACATTTCCCCCGACACAGGAAAGATAAGCCTTGAACCCCATTGCAATTACGTCTTTAGCCATTTCGGTTGTGTGTCGTTTCCAGATTGGAAAGACCGCCTCCATCCCAGCCTTGGCAAGGCTAGTCTCCCGCCATGCGCGTAAGTCCTCAAGGAACAGGTCGCCAAACGCCACGGTCCGCACCCCGCGCGCGTAAAACTTCGCCATCGCGTCGGCCATGATCTGTTCGTAAACTTCGTTCGTGCAGGGCTGCAATTTGCCAGAAGGCAGATAGATTCTCTCAAGCGGTATGCCTATCGATACGGCCTGCTCTTCCAACAACTCCTCCCGCACACCATGATGACTGATGCGGCGATATTCCTCTGAGATCGACGTCATCAGCGCGACCACCTCGTAGTCACTGCCCTTGATCAGTTCATGCAGTGCTACCGCGCTGTCTTTACCGCCACTCCAGGACATCACTACCGGAGTTTTCATTGTTCCTCCTCAAGTTCGCATGTCTGAGGCTCGGATCCGAAACAATCCAGATAGCTTCAATCGGTTAGGCAAAGTTCCGGCAAGCCACTGTTTAGCTTCACCACGTCGTTACTGGCAATCGAATCAAAAAGCAGTCAGCCGGCAGAAGAAGGGACCGAGCCACTCCCGCCTTTACCGTTTCTGACTCCTATGCTGGGAATTACCCACACGAGCGTTACGATGATGTTGATGGAGAGCGAGAGCCATGGACGATAAAAGGCAAATGGAATTGCGACTACGTAAAGGCCGAGACTGATTCCATGTTTCCACAACTCCGATTGATCTGTGTTTCGGAGCGATCGTGCATGCCATTGACGCCACATAACGCACCACCGAAGAATGAGGAACGTTAGCCCGGCGAGCAACATGGTGGCCTGGTAGAGAACGGTCGCAAACGAGTCGAACCTCTTTTCGTCTAGATAGTCCACCGCGTACGGAACCAGGGAAAGCACAAAGAGGAATCCGAGGTTAGACCAGAGGATAGCGTAATCCACCTCTGATGTACGGCGGATCAGATCGTGATGATTTATCCAGTAAATGCCAACCATAAGAAAGCTGAGCGCATAAACTCCAAGCCTGGGCGCTACTGACCAAAGACCCGCGAGCCCGTCTGTGTGAGGAACGTGCAGTTCTAAAACCATGATGGTGATGATTACGGCGATGACGCCGTCGGAGAAAGCTTCGAGTCGTGTGGTGGACATTTGGGTGTTCTTGGGCACGGTTCGGTCTCCTGTCAATCTCGATTGTGCAAATGCAGTTGGCAGTTTAAGACGCCGCCGAGTAGTCAGATCGTCATTACTTTTCGTCAGGGTAAGGCTGATCTGTGAACACTCTTCGCCGTTGTACGTGAAGAATGGAATCATGAACTGCTTGGCTTTTACGAGGATGGGATCTAACCAGAATCGCAGACATAATCCCCTTCCTTAAGTTAAGCGTACGCAAGTTGCAACCGCTTACCAACGGAGAAGAGCAACCTTCATTACAGAAGAGCATGACCTAGATTCCAGCCAGGGAACTGCACTCGGCCGCGCGCTCTAAGCTTGGCGTCCCGGAACCCGTCGCTGGTGTAAACCCGCAGGTTCGACACCAATTCCCACCTTTTGGACGATGTGCTATTTCGGATTGCCCGCGAAGATGGTTCCCGCGAACACTTCGAAAGCTCCAGCACCCCATGATCTTCTCCTGCTCTCAGATAAACAACTTGCCGTAATCCGTTGAGAACCACTGAACGGACGCACAACACTCATCAGTTCTTGATCAGACCCCCATGGGTTTGCTCGTTAAGCACGCCGTCGACCTCGGCTCAACTCAATAAACGAAGCGACGAACCGAATACCTTTACGGAGCCAATATGACGTACCGCATCTTATCCCGGACAGCCTGCTTCGCCATGAGCGTAGCCGTGCTGCTGCTGTCACCAGCGCAATCGCGGGCACAGGCCACGACGGCCTCGATCCATGGGATCGTTACCGACTCGAGCGGTGCCATCCTTCCAGATGCCAGCGTTACCGTCGTCAACACAAGCACCAGCATCTCGAGCACACATAAAACCGACAACAAAGGCTACTTCGTTTTTCCCGATCTTCACATTGGGGGCCCTTACACGGTCACGATCGGAAAAGACGGCTTCCAGAAATTCGTCTCTGCCGGCATCATGCTGGACTTAAGTTCAGCCAGAGAGATAGAAGCCAGGCTTCAGGTCGGTACCTCATCACAGACAATCCAGGTAAATTCCGCACAGGTGCAGGTGGAGACCGCCGACGTGCAGCTGAAAAATGTCATCGGTGCCACACAGCTAGAAGAGTTACCGACGCTCGGTCGAGATGCCGTGCAATTACAAAAAACAGCTCCCGGGGTCGTAGAAGCGAATGATCGAGAAGGGACCTTCTCAACCAACGGAAGTCAGACACAGGAAAATTCCTATCTACTCGATGGTACTGACATCAATGACATTCTTCTGAACCAGCCCGGCATAACAGTGAATCCCGATGCATTGGCCGAAGTGAATATCATCTCCAGCACGCTTGATCCACAGTTCAGTAGAAATTCCGGCGCCATCGTGGATGAAGCTCTTAAAAGTGGCACCAATCACTTCCATGGTTCAGGATTTGAGTTCTACCGAGACACATTTCTAAACAACGGTAACTTCTTTTCGGCCACTAGGCCGGTCTTTCATCAAAATGTGTTCGGCGGTACTCTCGGCGGCCCTATCGCTAAAAACAAAGCATTCTTCTTTGTTGCCTATCAGGGCCTGCGGAACCGCACTGCGCAGACTCAACTCACACAGGTATTCACTAATGATCAGAGAAACGGCGATTTCTCCGCGGACGGCGGCCTGTCCAGCAATCCAATTCCCTTTCCCTCTGGACTGCAAGGACCCGGCGGCTTCTGCCCGGCTGGAACACCTTGGAACAAGTGCTTTCCCGGCGGAAAGATTCCTGCTTCAAACTTCAATACCATCTCTACCAGCCTGCTCAACAAGTACGTTCCCCAATCCAACTTCCAGACCGGCGGCATTAACTACTATAACTTCAATGCTCCCAATACCGCGGGTGACGACCAGGGTATTGTGCGCATCGATGATCAGCTAACCACCAAAGATGCGCTCTGGGCTTCGACAATCTTTGATTCCAGCCCAAGCACCAATACCTTACCGCTTCCCTCGACACAGTCTACCGGCAATGGCGCAAATCTACCGGGATTCGCGGCCGATAACTCTGCACACATCAAGATTTTCAACGCCTCGTGGACCCATGTATTTAATGCGAGCACCATCAATGAATTACGCGCAGGCTACTTCCGCTTCAACTTCAACGAGTTACAACCTGCTGCCGCAACACTGGCATCACCATCCTCATTCGGCTTCAACATTGTTCCCCAAAACGGCGCTGTAGGCACACTTCCCTTCATAAATGTGAATGGCTACTTCGCCCTGGGTTTCAGCACCAACGGGCCACAGCCGCGCAAGGATGAGAACTACAACTACTTCGACAATTTCAGCAAAGTTGCCGGAACTCACAGCCTGAAATTCGGTGTAAACATGGAACGCTTTGTCTTCAGCAATCCGTATTACTCCAATAACAGCGGCAACTTCAATTTCGTACCCTCCGGAACCTATAGCTCAGGAGATCCCGCAGCCGATTTCATGCTCGGTGTTCCTGCAACCTATAACCAGGGCTCGGGCTTTTTTGTGGATGTACGCGCCTGGCAGTATTATGCATTCGCGCAGGATCATTGGAGAGTTTCCAACACCCTGACATTGGCTTATGGCATTGGCTATGACGTCGAAACTCCATTCGAAAACCTGCAATATGGTGGAGTCGGCGTCACCTGCTGGATGCCCAGCAACGCGCAGTCCAAGGTATATCCGAATGCACCTCCGGGCCTGCTATATCCCGGTGATCCAGGATGTAATAAGAATGGCGGCCCCACCACGCACTGGAAGCACTTCTCTCCACGCGCAGGCTTTGCCTGGTCGCCTGACAGCGGGCTTGGTGTACTTTCCGGGCTTTCGGGTCAGCATTCTCTTGTAGTCCGCGGTGGCTTTGGAGTCTATTGGAATCGGCCGCAAAGTGAAGGAACACAGGAGAACTCGAATGACGCTCCGTTCTCCGAAAATAGTCTAGGCGCTGCAGGGCTGGGAGGCAGTCCAGGATTCGCGAATCCGTTTGCGGACATAGCAGGTACCGCCGGCGCGTCCTACGCAGCAAACCCCTTTCCTTACTCCATTCCGAAACCCGGGCAGAACGTGAACTTTAGCTCGCTCTATCCCTTGGAGATGGATAATCTCACCTCCAAGTTCGACGTTCCTTACACCTACAACTTCAACCTCAACGTACAGCGCGCGTTGACCAGCAACACGGTGCTGACTGTCGGCTACGTTGGCTCATTGGGACGCAAGCTGATGCGCGCTGGCGAAGGCAACAGGACGACACAGGCAGGTCACAATGCCTGCCTGAGTGGAACAGGCACAGGCGCACCCATCGGACTCGGCGGCAATACATTCTCGTGCGTGCAGCTTGCCAACGCGCAATCGCTCTACTTTCCCGGAGACAAAACGCAGCCGGCGGTTGTTCCAGGAAGCCAGATTCCTGGTGTATTTCCAAATGGCCTTCCCTATTTCCTGTCTATAGGCGGAATGTACACCAATGGCACTTCCAGCTATAACTCGCTGCAGGTCTCGCTTGTGAAGACTCCCGCTCGCGGGCTTTACTTCTCCGTCGCATATACCTATAGCCACGCACTGGATGATGCCTCCGGCCTCGAAGATTCGGTTGCCAACGGGTACGGCAGCAACTATATTCCAGGGTTCGAGCACCTCAGCTACGGAGACTCGGCTTACGATGCACGCCAGCGGCTCGTAGGACTTTACAACTACCAGATACCCATACCGCATAGCGTTGCCGCGAACTTCTACGGGCGAGCCGCGTTGCAAGGCTGGCATGTCTCCGGCATCACAGCTTTACAAACCGGATTTCCCGTTACCATCTATGACGCTGGAGTCTACAACTCACTGTATTGTGATCAGTTCAGCTTCGTGAACTGCCCCGATGTACCGAATACCTCGACTTTTCATATCAAGTCAGAAAATCCTAGGCGAGCTGGAAACTACTGGTTCAATCCGGCAACGTTCTCGCAGGAACCAATCGGTACATTCGGAAATGTGAAACGTAACTTCTTTCACGGCCCTGGATTTAACTACTCCAACTTCGAAATTTACAAGAACCTGTCAATCTGGGGAGCAGAGAGCCCTCGGTATATTCAATTACGACTTGAAGCCTACAACGCTTTCAACCACGCCAATTTCGCCAGCCCTAACGGCAACTTCGGAGCAGGTTCTCCTGTCTTCGGGTCGATCAACTCTGTCGATCAGCCGGTGAATAGCAGCGGCGACCCGCAACCAGGCCGGGCTATTCAGCTTGGCGCGAAGATCTACTTCTAACTAAAAATGAGCGGAATACACCAGCCCAAATGACGACAATAAGCGAAGCTAAGAATCCGTACACGGCAAGTGAAAGGTCGATCCGGTATGCAGGATGGGGAGTAGTTGCCGCCGCCTTCGCAGGCGTCATGGTGAGCTTTGCTCCTATCATTCCATATACCTTTAGCCTCTTTCTCAGCCCGCTTCATGCTGCGTTTGGTTGGAAGCGCGAAGCCATAGGCGGCACCTTCGCTCTGGCTGCGATCACAGTTGCACTGGTCTCACCATTCATCGGGCTGCTTCTGGATCGCTTCTCGCCAAAGCGCATCATCCTGCCCTCAATCCTCATCTTTGCGATCGCACTCGCTTCCCTGAGCAGGCTTGGTCCTGACATCAAGCAGTTCTACTTCACATTCTTCGTGCTTGGACTCGTCGCAAACGGCACTGCCCAATTTGCTTATACCCGCACGGTCCTATCCTGGTTTCGCTCCCGCCGAGGGCTTGCGATCGCCATGCTTCTCACCGGAAGCGGCGTGGGCTCCATCCTGATCCCGCCCATCGTTCAATGGACGATCGCTCATCATGGATGGCGTAACGCTTACCTTCTTTTGGGTGGCATCGCTCTTCTAGGTCTGCCACTCACAGCCATGTTAGTGCGCAATCGCCCGGAGGCGGCCTCCTTGGACGACCTGTCTCCACCTTCGGGACAGACAGTTGCCGCAGCGTTAAGCACCTCTACCTTCTGGATCTTCGCCTGCATCACGATGCTTTCCGCGTTCAGTGAAAATGGACTGGTCACTAATCTTGCCGCCATCCTTACCGAGCACCGTGTCTCAGCGCAAAGCGCCGCACTCGCGCTTTCCGTACGCGGGGGCGCCGGTATTCTCGGCAGACTCTGTGTCGGCTTTCTCATTGATCGCTTTTCGCCACAGCGCATCCAGACCTTCGTTCTTCTGATGGCTGCTTCGGGTACTCTCATCCTTGCGTTTGCTGGCACATCGCCGCTCGCCCTGGTGGGCGCGGCGATTCTCGGCGTGGGTCTGGGCAGCGAAGCCGATGTCGCACCCTACTTGCTCGCGCACTATTTCGGCCGAAAACACTTTTCGGTTCTGTACGGTTTAACGTGGACCGCATACGCTATCGGAGGAGCTACCGGGCCGATGGCCATTGGACACTGGTACGATCGTTCCGGCTCCTACCAGGTTCACTCCGTCGTCTACCTTGCCTGCGTGGCGTTTGCAGCCATGTTTGTCAGCCTCTTCCTGCGTCGCAGCCAGCCTCCATCCATCCCACTCCGCGAGTCGATGTTATCCGCAGCCGCCGTCACTCTGGAGGATTGATCTTGCCTCCGTCTCTGCGGACATGTCTGACGTAAATACACAAGCCGCCCATCCCGCACGCCATCGATTCATACAAGGATCACCCATTGAACAGCCAGGAAGATAACCTCTTGACCGCATCGACGACTGTCCCTCCATCCTCTGCAACATTACCTGTTGTTGAAGAAGACGCGGCTGAAGGAGAGACGGCTGCTGCCTACCAATATTGCCGTGACGCACTCGGTCGCCAGACGGTACCGGGCCTTCTGAAATGCTTCGGCACCAATCCACGCGCAGCCCGATCCATGGTCGACATGGGATCCGCCATTCTCTTCCATGACGGTCACCTTTCCCGCCGACAAAAAGAAATGATCGCGACCTGCATATCCGGTCTCAATCAATGCCCCTACTGCCTTGACAGCCATGGATACTTCTTCACCCTGCAAGGTGCGAGTCCTGAGACCGCCATCGCAGTCGCATGTGGTCGACTTGCCGACGCTGACATCTCAACCGCGGAACGCGAGCTGCTTCGTTTTACGACCAGGGTAAACTCTGAATCCTTCAAAATCACCGAGGACGATGTTCACGCCTTGACCATCTGTGGCTGGAAGGCTGAGCAGGTTGCAGCGGCTGTACACGTAACCGCCTTGATGGGCATGTGCAATCGCATCGCAAATGCATTCGGGCTCGCTTCGCAACAGCTGGCAGGCTTTCTTGATCATCATGCCTGTTTCATTCCCCAGATCGATGATCGAGAGTGACTGATCCGCGGAGCCTGCACCTTCCCGTTCTAGCTCGTGGCGACGCGAACTCCGTCAACATCCAGGCCAAAGATTATCTATGTGGTGCACGTCCAGCCGGGAAACCGATTAAATTCAAGCAGCATTCATATGTCCGGCCATGGGTGTGCCTTTTACTGGTAGGAAAATACCGCTGAGTTCGCTTATCACTTCTCTGCGAACCCGGTGTGTCCGAATCAGAGGCCAGGATGCATTCCAGACAGCACAAGGCGTTAGCCGCAGTACTCTCATCGGCGGTTATCCTTCTCAACAGCAACCTGCATGCACAGCTGACGCTGGGCGCAGTGTCAGGCACCGTTACTGACTCCTCCGGCGCTGCTCTCGGCGCTGCGCACGTCACCATCACCAGCAAGGGTACCGGCCTCAGCTTCACAGCCGACAGCAAAAACAACGGCGGCTACGCCTTCCAGAACCTGCCCATCGGCACCTACAACGTACAAGTCGTTCGTGACGGATTCGACACGCAGCAGTACCCCGACATCCAGGTGCAGGAAAACCGCACCGTCAGTCTGAACGTCCAGTTAAAAGCCGGCAGCGTCTCTGAGTCTGTCACCGTCACAGGCACTCCGCAGCTGAACGCAACAGACACCACCAACGGCTATGTGCTCGACAATACGCAGATCCAGCAGACGCCTCTTGCCACCGGCAGCTTCACCCAGCTCGCCATCCTCGCACCCGGCGTCAATGCCCAGTTCATCAATGGAACAGGCACCAACGAAGGTCTTGGCAATCAGGCGATCTGGGCAAATGGCCAGCGCGCTACAGACAACTCCTTCCTGGTAAATGGCGTCGACGTCAGCAACCTCTTCAATGGACAGAGCAGCAGCCAGGTCTCTTCCGGCCGAGCTGTCCCCAACACCGGCGAGAACTTCACCAGCGGCGGTACCATCCAGACCAACACTTCGGTCTACGATGCGATCGGCAATGCCATACCCACGCCGAATCCAGAGACCATCGCCGAGCTCCGCGTCAACACATCCATGTACGACGCACAGCAGGGCCAGAAGAGCGGCGCTCACATCGATCTCAGCACTCTTTCCGGCACCAACCAGTATCACGGCCAGGCATATATCAGCCGCCAGACCAATGACCTCAACGCCGCTCCCTTTTTCTACAAGCAGCAGAGTGTCGCCTATGGCGGCAGCATCCCGCTCAACCAGGTCAATCCCTATCTCCATCGCGTTGTCACGGGCGGCACACTTGGCGGCCCCATCCTGAAGGACAAGCTCTTCGGCTTCTTCTCCTACAACGGAATCCGCATCACCGACCAATTAAACGGCACCTCCCAGCTATTTCTGCCATCCGGTCTGTCGGATGATCGCAGCGCGGCGGGCATCGGCGCCGCTGTTGCCTCCACTAAGCAATCCTTCAACGGCGCCATCGACCCGGCTGCGCAGACATTGCTCAACTTCAAGCTGCCGAATGGCCAGTACCTCATTCCATCCGCTGGTGCAAACGCAGCAGCCAACCTGCAGAATGACTTTCCCACTAACATCCTGTTCGGAGTACCAAGCTTCAAGGCAGACCAGGCAAACGGCAACATCGACTACAACGCCAGCAAGTCCGATGTCGTTTCACTCAAGTACTTCTACCAGCACGATCCCGCAGAGAATCCTTTCACCAGCAGCAACGTTCCGGGCTTCAATCAACACCTGGATGCAGGCAGCCATCTCGCGTCGATCATCAACACCTGGACTCCTTCCAGCAAGCTGAGCTGGGTGCAGGGTTTTGGCTTCGCCCGCGAGAAAGGCTACTCCTACAATGACCAGGCCCTCACCGCGCAGCAGGCCGGCATCAATCTCTTCGGCTTCAGCACCTTTCCCGGTATCAGCATCGGCAAAGTGAACGGCATCACCTCGGCCGGGCTGAAGATCGGGCCGACCAGCGACTTCTTCCGCGACGGCTTCTTCCAGAATCGCTTCCAGCCATCCACCACCCTCATCACGACGCTCGGCAATCACACAATTTCGGTGGGCGGCGACTTCGCCTACACCCAGCTCAACATAGCTAACCGACGCCAGAATACCGGCATCATCTCCTTCGCAAACTTCGCGGACTTCGTGCAGGGAACTGTGCAGGGTGGCGGCCGTTCGACCTTCCTTCAGGGCGCCTCCAATCGCTATTACCGCACCGACGACATCGGCGCTTTCGTCCAGGACAAGTGGCAGGTCCGTCCGAACATCAGCATCACTGCCGGCGTTCGTTACGATTTCGATGGACCGCTTTCAGAGAAATACGGCAACCTCTTCAACTTCAATCCAAAGCTCTATCAATACGACGCAGCGTCGGACACGATTGTGAACGATGGCTTTATCGTCGCCGGAAACAACAAGCTCTATCACACCCCTGGCGTTAGCAATTCCACTCTCAACGAACGTCAGTGGGGCGTCTCTCCCCGCGTAGGCGTGGCCTGGAGCCCGACGCTGAATAACGGTCACATCGTCTTCCGCGCAGGTGGCGGCCTGTATTACAACCGGGGCGAATACTTCACCTACCTGTCGCCAGGCGCGGGCAGTGGCGTCAGCGGCCCCTTTGGGGTAACGCAGGAACCGCCTTTCGTGATCCCGACACTCTCTCCGAAAGGCGCTACTCTCTCCAATCCATTCGGAACCACGCTGCCCAATCCGCCCACCGGCAACCCGCAGAACTTCTACAGCTATCTGCCCAACGTCGCTGGCCTCCAGAATGGCGATCAGACGTACCCCTTCGGCGCCTATGACTCCAGCAACAAGCTGCCGTATACCGAGAACTGGTCCTTCGATATGCAGTGGCAGGTCAGCCCCACCTTGTCTGCCACCATCGGCTACGTAGGCAATCGCGGCCGTCATGGGGTCATCCCCATCCCCTTCAACCAGCCCGGCATCGCTACTCCACAGAACCCGATCCATGGCGAAACCTACTCGTATGGCTATCAAGCGACCGACCCCGATGGCAATCCTCTAACCACCGAACCAGCCAACACCTACGATGGCGGGAACACCGACCTGCGCGTTCCCTACATCGGCTACAGCATCAACTCGGTGACCTATCGTGCGAATGGCAACTCTGCGTACGACGCACTCGGCGCGCAACTGACCAAGCGCTTCTCACACGGACTGCAGTTCAACGTGTCGTACACCTACTCGCACTCACTCGATGAGCAGAGCGGCCTCGGTCTCTTCTACAACGGCAACAATCCACTCGATCTGCGAACAGGCTACGGTTCGTCTGACTTTGATCTGACACACGACGTCACCTTCAACTACGTCTACCAGTTGCCTGACTTTGTGAAGGGCAACCGATGGTACAGCCGCCTGACGAACAACTTCGGTATCCAGGGCATCACCGTGTTCGAAAGCGGCCAGCCCTACAGCGTGGAAGACTACTCCGGAGCCATCGCCAGCCAGTACTACAGCTACAACGACGGCATCACCAATCCCATCATCCCACTCGCACCCGGCTATTCCCCGCACCAGGCGCTCACCGGACATTCGGGCGCCTTCGCCGGTGTTCCGGCGCTGAATGCAAATGCGTTCAGCATTCCCTTTGTCAGCCCGGGCCAGAATGGCGTTCCCGCCTGCGGCTTCTCTACCGGCGGCGTCCCCGTTTGCGACGTCTTTGAAACCGGCTTCGGTCCGAGCGGACAGCGAAACATCTTCCGCCAGGCCTTCCAGAAACGTGCAGACATCTCCATCGTCAAGCTTGCGAAGATCAACGAGCGTGTCTCCCTTAAATACACATTCGACATCTTCAACGTTTCGAACACTCCCAGCTTCGACATCCCGAACAACTCCATCGCCACCGGCTATAACACCAACAACCAGATTCCCTACGACCTGAAGCTGAGCACCATCCAGAATCAACAAACTGTGTACAACATCCAGAACAACGGCACCAATGTCAGCGCTGCCAGCGGTCTCGGTGTCGTGCAGCAGACCATCGGCAGTCCTCGCCTGATCCAGATGTCCCTGCGCATCCTCTACTAAACCCAGTCTTCAAAGCCGGGCCGCGATCTTCCTCAAGCGGCCCGTTTTCTTTTTGCTGCTTGCAGCTACCATTGGGGTATGCCCGACCTTTCTTCCATCTCTCCCGACGTTCTCGCCCGTGCCCGCAGGATCAAGCTCTTTCTCATGGACATTGACGGCACCCTCACGGATGGCGGCGTCTGCCTCATCTCTCTGCCCGGCGAAGTTGGCATCGCCGAAATGAAAGTCTTCAACTCGCTTGACGGCCTCGGGTTGAAACTCGCGCATGAAATGGGTATCAAAACCGGCTTCATCACTGGTCGCAAATCGCCAGCGGTTGCACAGCGCGCGAAGGAGTCATCGGTGGACTACGTGCATCTCGGCCAGGCCACAAAAATGGCCGCGTACGAAGACTGCATGAAGCAGGCCGGCGTGACCGACGAAGAAGTGGCCTACATGGGCGATGACCTTCCGGATATGCCCGTCGCCGCACGTTCAGGTCTCGCAATCGCCGTCGCCAATGCTGCGCCGGAGCTGAAGGCCATCAGTCATTACGTCACACAGTTGGGCGGCGGCAGAGGCTCTGCCCGCGAGGTCGTTGAACTCATCCTCAAAGCACAAGGGCGATGGGAAGCCGCCATCCCTCTCGCCAAAGCCTGACACGCTGACGAGCACTTACACCCTCTTCACTGACTGCGGGTAGACTGCGAAGAGTGAGTCTTCCGTCCCAGCCCTCGCCTCGTCTCATCATCAATGCCGATGACTTCGGCCTTACCTCCGGCGTGAATAAGGCAGTACTGGAACTGAATGAAGCCGGTGCCCTGACCTCAGCGACGCTCATGGCAAATGGTGCTGCCTTCCGCGAAGCCGTGCACGCCGCCTTCGTGCAGACCTCGCTCGATATCGGCTGCCACATCGTACTCGTTGATGGAAAGCCCATCCTGCCTCATGCAAGCATTCCTTCGTTGGCAACTGGAGCTGGCTTCCGGCCTACCCTCGGCGCCTTTCTCTCTGATCTTCAACGCGGCCGCATCCTTCCATCCCACATCGAAGCGGAAGCAACAGCACAGATCCAACAGATCCAATCCGCCGGCCTCACCGTCTCTCACGTCGATACGCACAAGCACACCCACATGTTCAGGCGCGTACTCGCCCCGGTTCTGAAAGCAGCCCGGCAGTGCGGTGTGGCCTCGATACGAAACCCGTTCGAACCCGCATGGAGCGTCCGCGCAACCAAGGCAAAGGATCTGAAACGCCGGATCCAGGTCATGCTGCTGCGAACCCAGCGCGGCCGATTTCTGCGCGCCGTCAGGCGGTCAGGCATGGCAACCACGAACGGCGCAATCGGCGTCCTTGCAACTGGAGAGTTAAACACCGAATCGCTCAATCGGCTGTTCACTCATATGCCGCCGGGTACCTGGGAGCTGGTCTGCCACCCGGGATACCACGACAATGCTTTGGACGCAGTCACGACACGGCTGCGCGAGTCCCGCGAAGTAGAACGAAACGCATTGCTCGAAGCCTTCATTCATAATCGCCACGAAAGCATCGTGCGAATCAGCTTTGCATCGCTGGCTGACAGCGTCAAATCTTTCGACCGACGCGCTCCATCCTATGTCCGACGCTGACATATCAGCATCTGCACAACGCACCAGTGAGGCACTGCATGAAGATTGGAATCAACTGCTATCCCACCTACGGAGGCAGCGGCGTTGTAGCTACCGAACTTGGCATCGAGCTGGCGGAACGCGGCCACCAGGTTCACTTCATCACGTACTCACAACCCTTCCGGCTCACCGGCCGCGAAAAAGGCATCTCCTACCACGAGGTGCCCGTCACGACGTATCCACTCTTCGAATACCCGCCCTACACCCTGGCCCTGGCCACCCGCATCGCGGAAGTCTCCGAATACTACGACCTCGACATCATGCACGTGCACTACGCCATCCCTCATTCTGTAAGCGCCCTGCTGGCAAGGCAGATGCTCGCAGGACGAGGACGCAAGCTTCCCTTTGTCACAACGCTCCACGGAACAGACATCACCCTCGTTGGCCTGGATCGCTCCTACCTGCCCATCACCCGCTTCGGCATCGAGCAGAGTGACGGTGTCACTTCCATTTCCAATTACCTGCGCCAGAAAACCATCACTGATTTTTCTATCCAGCGTCCCATTGAGGTCATTCCCAACTTCGTAAATTGCGACGTCTATGCGCCGCTGGAAGACGGTCGTGCAGCTGCTCGCGCAGCCTACGCACCCGCAGGCGAAAAGCTCCTCGTCCACCTTTCTAACTTCCGCGCCGTGAAGCGAGTGAACGATGTTGTCGAGGTCTTTGCGCGAGTCGCTGCAAACACTCCGGCTCATCTCCTGATGATCGGTGACGGCCCCGATCGTTCCACCGCCGAGTGGCTTGCCGTGCAGAAGAACATCCGCGAGCGCGTCCACTTTCTCGGCAAACAGGATAACGTCAGCGAGATCCTGCCCTTGTGCGACCTGATGATTATGCCGAGCGAAATGGAATCCTTCGGCCTGGCAGCTCTCGAAGCTATGGCCTGTCGCGTGCCCACTATCGCCACACACGTCGGCGGTGTACCGGAATTGATTGACGATGGCGTGAACGGCCGACTCTTCCCGGTAGGCCATGTGGACGCGATGGCGCAGGCTGCAATCGAGCTCCTCACCGATTCCGGCAAGCTCGAAACCATGCGCGATCTGGCTCGCAAAACCGCCCAGAAACACTTCTGCGCTTCGCAGATCATTCCTCACTATGAACGCTTCTACGAAAAAATCATTGAGCAGACACAGAGCCAGTCGCCAATCTAAGCACGACGCCCATCAGGAATGATGGAGGGGCGCCGAGCTGAGCGACTCCGCTGCCTCATTCATCAGCAATGGCAGCGCGATCGTTACTCGCGTCCCGCGTCCGGGACGGCTCTCCACTTCGAACACAGCATCCAGTCCGTAAAGCACTTCCAGCCGCTCGCGCACATTTTTCATGCCTATTCCGGCGCCCGTGCGAACCAGCCCGGCAGCAGGAGGGCGATGCTGCTGCATGCCTACACCGTCATCCTCCACTTCAATCAACAGGCGCTGCTTGTCGATCCTGCTCCGCACCGTGATGGTGCCGCCACTGATGCGCGGCTCCAACCCGTGCTTGATACTGTTTTCGATCAGCGGCTGCAGCAGCATGCTCGGAACCTGCAGTTCCAGCGTTGCCGGCTCAATCTCCTTCACCACCTGTAGCTTCTCTGCTCCAAACCGCACGACTTCAATCCCAAGATAATCGTCCGTAAACGCAAGCTCCTCCCGAAAAGCGACATACGTATCGTGGTTGCGCAGCAGCGCCCTTAATATGTTCGCCAGCTTCACGATCATCTCGCGCGCAAGTTCCGGACGAAATCGTACCAGCGAAGCAATAGAGTTCAAGGTATTAAACAGAAAGTGCGGATTAATCTGCCGCTGCAAGGCATCGAAACGCGCCTCCAGCACCAGCCGCTTCTGCTCTTCCAGCTTCTGTTCCATCTGTACAGCATTCCAGATCTTTAGAAAAATCCCGACCACCACCGCAGGGCACGCATAAATAGCGAGCCGAACGATCCATCCGTTCGCATGCAGCGTGAAAAGTCGCCGCGGATCCAGCTGCGCAATCTCCATGCGCACCATCTGCATAAAAACAATCAATGCCAGCAGCAGGATCTGCCGATCAAAGCGCGGCCGTCGCAGATTCCGCCGCACCCAGCGATAGATACTCAGGTCGATGAATGGCGAAAACGACCAGACCACTTCCTTCCCGACCAGCCTCCCATAAATGCCGAACAACACTGCAACGAACAGGTTGAATGGCAGTGCCAGGTATTCATGATGAAGGATTGCAGGCAGCGACAAAAAAGCGCCGCCTATCATCGCGGTCACACTGCCAAACAGGATGCCCAGGATGATCGTGGCTTCAAAGGCGATGTCGGCAGCAAGAAAGTTCGGCACCGTCACCCTGATCCAGACGCCGAGTGTGAGCGGTATACAGATGCATGCCAGCAGCCCGATGGTCTGTCCAAGCGTGCGTCGTTCCGCGAACAGGAGTCGCTTGAAAAGCTGCGACCTTGCCAGCGCGCTCGATACAGCAGCAGCGATGCCAAGCTGGATCAGGAGTGAGATCAGTACGAGTTTTGGGTCCATTTGCCTGCTTCTGACATCTACTCTGTTGACAACCAAAAGTGCCGCACAGGCTTACTCTACGCTGCTTCCGTTTACATTGGCGTCGGCGAAAACCCTGAGGCAGAAACGTATAATCAAGCCATGGCAGTACAGTTGAAAAAAATAGCGGACGCCGATTTCCCGACACGCTGGGGCCGCTTCCGCATCATGGGCTTCGAGGGAACACGAGATCACCCCCATGCCTGCCGTACCGATGTTGTTGCGCCGGTAATGAAAGTAGAGCAGGTCGTTGCCCTCGTCATGGGGGATGTCACCGCGCATACTCCCGAACGGGCCCCGGTAGTTCGCGTGCACTCTCAATGTCTCACTGGCGACGTCTTCGGATCAGTCCGCTGCGACTGCCGCGCCCAGTTGGAGCTGGCTCTGGCAGCCATCAGCAAAGCAGGCAGAGGCGTGCTCGTCTACGAGCTGCAGGAAGGCCGCGGCATCGGTTTGATGGCGAAGCTCCGCGCCTACGAGTTGCAGGATCACGGCCGCGATACCGTCGAAGCCAATCTTGAACTTGGCTACGAAGCGGATTGCCGCGAATTTGAAGTGCCTGCCGCCGTGCTGAAGAGCCTCGGCGTCAACGCAGTTCGCCTGATGACCAACAATCCGGAAAAAGTACAGGCACTTGAAGCAGCCGGCGTCCATGTCACAGAACGCATCTCGGCGGCTGTCGAACCTGTCGAAACCTTTGAGCGCTACCTGCTGACCAAGCAGGAGAAGATGGGCCACATTGACGACCGGCAACTCGACGCGCAGGGACTGGACAAGCAAATGAGTGATCGCATCACCGCTGTTCTCGATCCTGCTGCCAAGCCTTAGCCCCGGCTTCTCTCATTGCCTGGATCACCTTCGCAGTCGTGACTGCCTGGCCAACGTGGCGTTGCGTGTGGTCGGCAATGTGCACAAGCAGGCCGCCGATTGAAGTCGGAAGCTCCTTCCGTCCAACGCTTCTGGGCAGTGTCGGATCCAGCCGCGAAAGCCCACGCACACGCCTGGATGCAGCCTCCAGGCTCGCCGTAAATTCCGCAAAGACTGCTTCCCCTGTTACATCCGCATCCATCTCAGACTGCAGCGCTGTCATCTGTTGCTCGCTCAGCTGCACGCCTTCCGCATAGGTCAGCAGGCGGTGCAGGCTGCGCGCAATATGGCGCAGCTGAAAGCCGACGGACGGCAGTCCGAACGGACGTGCATTCCATTCTTCATCGCTAAGTTCGGAACACCATCTCCTCACATCTTCATCCGCAAGCTCCAAAGCATGTAGAACCGCCCTGCCCACGGCTGCCACCTCCATCCAGGTTCCACGCAGCCATGGTTCCGGCATCTTCTCAACAGTTGCGTCCACTACAATCCCTTTCTCTTCCGAAACTCGCGCACCACATCTGCAGGGTCGCGATGCTCACCATCAATCGCTTCATTCATGGAACGCATCTCCTCAGCGCTGACCGTATTCTCGAGCGCCGCCAACGCTTTCCGCATTTCCGGCCAGCGCTGTAACGCGTCTTCGCGCATCAGCGGAATTGCCTGGTAGGCAGGAAAAAAGTGTTTGTCATCCGCAAGCACGGTCAACCCGAATGCCTGGATCGGTCCATCTGTCGAGTTGCCGGCGATGATATCTACCTGGCGAGCATTCAGAGCCCGGTACAGCAATCCGAGATCCATGGTCCGCGGCTCACCTGCAAACTTCATGCCATACGCCGCCTCCAGCCCCTGCAATCCATCAGGCCGCTCCTGAAACTCATAACCAACACCCAGCTTCCACTGCGCTGCGGCGGGCACGGCCTGGCTCAACGTAGCCAGGTGTAGCCGCTGCGCATCCTGCCCTCGGATCACCATCGCAAACGTATTTTCAAAGCCGAGAGGAGGGCCCGCTTCCACCTTATAGCGCTGCTTGTATAACCGCTCGACTGTTGCCAGCGAACCTTCCGGGCTCTTGTCCACAGGCTGTTTCAGGATCGCCGTCAGTGCCGTACCGGAATACTCTACGTACCCATCAATCCTCGATGAAATCAGCGCCTGGTGACAAATGTAGCTGCCGGCAAGATAAAAGCGCCGCTCTACCTTCAGCCCCGCCTTCGCTTCAATCTCCTGTGCCAGCAACTCACCCAGCACCACCTGCTCCGTAAAATTCTTTGCGCCAATCACCGGATGATCCGGCCGAGGCGGCTGGCATGCCAGCAACGCAGCCAGCAGCGCGCCTGCACTCGTCACCTTCAACACAGCGAAAAATTTCATGCCCGCTTGCCAGGCACACGCAGCCTGGACTCGAGCAGGCCCAGCAGGGTGTCCGCACCTAGAGCCAGCAAGGCCGCAGGAATCGCACCCGCCAGCACCAGTCCATTATTCAGCGACGCCACGCCGCGGAAGATCAAATCACCCAGCCCGCCGGCGCCCACCGCTGCCGCAATCGTGGCAATGCCCACACACGTAACAGTAGCAGTTCTCAATCCAGCGAGAATCACTCCCGCAGAAAGGGGCAGCTCCACCCGGAACAGGCGCTGCCAGGATGTCATCCCCAGTGCCTTCGCCACATCGATCAGCGTTGGATCGACTCCGCGGATCCCGGCGTAAGTGTTGCGCACGATCGGCAGCAGCGCATAGGCCACCAGCGCCGTGATCGCGATGCGTGCAGCCCGCTCTCCCAATACCGGCAGCGGAAGAAGAAAGCCAAGCAGAGCAAGACTGGGAATCGTCTGCAGCGTGTTCACGACAGCAAGCACGGGCCTGGCAAGCCGTTCCCTGCGCGTCAGCAGGATACCCAAAGGAATCGAGATTGCCGTCGCAATCAGCATGGCCCAGCCTGTCAGCCAGATATGCTCGACCGTCAGCTCGCCGATCTGGGGACCGTAGCGCGATAAAAAGTGACTGAGGCCGCTCATGCCACACCGCCTTTGTCCATCGAGCCGCGATGAACAGCCTTCACATACTGCTGCACCGCCGGCACCTCTGATTGCAGAAACTCGGCAGCCGCCAGGTTCGCCGCGATCTTGCCCTCCTCTACCAGCACGATCCGCGACGCCAGGTAGAGTGCCTCATCCAGATCATGCGTTACCAGCAGCACGGTCTTTGGCATCTCCTTCAGCAGCTTCAACAGGACGTCCTGCATCTCGGCACGGGTCAGTGGATCAAGCGCCCCAAACGGCTCATCCATCAACAGCACTTTCTGTTCGGCTGCCAACGCGCGCGCCAAGCCCACTCGCTGCCTCTGCCCTCCGGACAACTCATGCGGCATGCGCTTGGCGAACTGGCTTGGATCCAGCCCGACCATCTGGAGCAACTCGTCAGCTCGGCCCGACAACTCCTTCCGCGCCTTGCCCTGCAGCTCCGGCACAATGGTTACATTCCGCTGCACACTCAGGTGCGGGAAAAGTCCCGTCTCCTGGATCACATAGCCGATCGATCGTCGAAGCTGGACGGGATCCTGCTCGCGCAGGCTCCGCCCCTCGATCAGGATGTCTCCCGAAGTAAGCTCATGCATGCGATTCACCATGCGCAGCAGGGTAGTCTTGCCCGAGCCGCTTCTGCCCAGCAGCGCCGTGGTTGTGCCTTCTTCCACCTGCAGGCTCAGGTTGTCCAGCAGCAAACGACCATCTGCCAGTCGATAACTCACCTCACGAAAGTCGATGGCTGTTGGCATAGAGAAGGCGATGCATCTGGACAGAAGACAGAAAAAGCCAGCAACTGCCGGCCTCTCTGCTCACTGCATAGTACTTGGATGCTGGCGCAATTTTGCGCCGGGGACTAATCCTGCGTCTCCGGTACGATCACTGGAGTCTCTGGCAGCACCGCATCGTCAGGCGCTGCGGCTGCCGCTGAAATGTCACCCGATCCGGCACTCCCCTTCACCCGCACCACCGTGATCTTGCTGAAACCTTCTTTGAAGTTTGGTGGCCGCAGCCGCTCCGCCATCTTCTGCATGGTCTCGTCACTCACCGTGCGCTCGCGGCGATGATTGCGCTCCATGCAAACTTCAAACGGAACATCGAAAAACACAGCCTGCACTTCATAGCCGAAACTCTTCGCCATCTTGATCCACTGCCGGCGCTCGTGCGGAGAAAGGTTCGTCGCGTCCACATAGTTCCAGGGCATCTTGGCAATCAGGCGAGCGCGCAACAAGGATCGCAGGGTGGAAAACACCAGGCCCTGGTACCGCTGCTCCGTGATGTCGTCAAACAAAATACTGCGCAGCATGTCGCTCGAGAGCGGCGTCACTCCGCGACGCTTGAACCAGGTTGTTTTACCGGAGCCCGGCAGGCCGATTGCCAGCACCACAAAACCGCGCGCCGCTTTGACAGCCTGTGCCTCGGGCGGCGCCACGGAAGGTGACTCCGGCTGCGTCTCCATCACCAGCTTGCCCACAACACCTGCGGGCTCATCCGATGGAGCCTCCAGCGAAGAAGGCCCATCGTCATCTCCGAAGTCGTCGTCCGTATCCTCTCCAACAAACGGATCGTACTCTGACGGTTCCTCCTCAGCAGGTTCGGCAAAGCGCCCGATCGGCTCTGCAAAGACGCCCGCATTTTGGACTACACCCTGAACAGCGACTAACCCTTGGGGACGCGGGACCCCTCGCCCGCCGCGCTTGCGTCTGTTCGGTCGGCCCTGTCTTGGCTCCCGCTTCTCGCCACCTGCCGACTGCGCCGGTGAGGCGGCATTCGCTGCCGATGGTACCGGCGCAAGTGGTTTGGTCTCTCGCCGCGTTTCGTCATTGCCGCGCACCTCGCTCGCCCTTGGCACGTCGGTGCCATAGGATGGCTGCAACGGTGCTGGCTGGTTGACCGGTATTTCCTGTCCGATCCGGCCTGTAGACTCCGAGTTGTTCGGCCCGCGTTTCGTTCGTCGCCTCATGAGACTCTCTCTTCTGTGCTGCGGCCTTCTCAGCATCTGCTCCCTGGCTTTATAGGGTCCGCTGCCAGGCCTGTTTTCTGAATCGCTACGATTCGGCAAGCATCCGCTTGTCCCGCCTGCCTGTTGTGGATGTAACACAACCTGGGATGCACCGCAAACGCAGCATACTAGCTCGTCCTGTTTGGTACACTTGGCTTTCGTCGATCCATTGATTTCCCGGCAGCTGGAATGCTTCTGGCCATCAGGCACTCACGAACAAATCAGAAGGAGAACAATCCGTCCATGGCAGTGAAGGTTGGTATCAACGGCTTCGGCCGCATCGGCCGTAACGTATTCCGCGCATCGCTCAATGATCCAGAGCTTGAAATCGTCGCCGTTAACGATCTTACGAGTCCCGCGACCCTCGCCCACCTCCTTAAATACGACTCCATCCTCGGCAACCTGAAGCAGGAAGTTACCTCGGGCGAAGATTCCATCACCGTCGACGGCAAAACCATCAAGGTCTTCGCAGAACGCGATCCTGCCAAGCTCGATTGGTCTTCCGTAGGTGTGCAGATCGTGGTTGAATCGACCGGCCACTTCACCGACGCGACCAAGGCCAAGGCGCACATGCAGGGTACAGTCAAGAAGGTCATCATCTCGGCCCCCGCCACCAACGACGACCTCACTGTCGTCCTCGGCGTCAACGAGAACAAGTACGATCCCAAGTCGCACCACGTAATCTCGAACGCCTCCTGCACCACCAACTGCCTCGCACCACTTGCCAAGGTCCTCGACGAAAACTTCGGCATCGTTAATGGCCTCATGAACACCATCCACAGCTTCACCAATGACCAGGTCACTCTCGACTTCCCGCACAAGGATCTTCGCCGCGCCCGTGCGGCCTCACTGTCGATCATCCCGACCTCGACCGGCGCTGCCAAGGCTCTTCACCTCGTTCTGCCGCAGCTCAAGGGCAAGCTGGATGGCTTCTCCCTGCGCGTCCCAACCCCGGTTGTCTCCTGCGTCGATCTCACCGTCGTCACGGAGAAGCCCGTCACCATCGAATCCGTAAACGCCGCCCTCAAGAAGGCGTCCGAAGGTGAACTCAAAGGCATCCTTGGCTACGAAACCAAGGAGCTGGTCTCCGCCGACTTCAAAGGCAATCCATTGTCCTCGATCATCGACTCGCCACTGACCAAGGTCATCGGAAACACCGTCAAGGTCATCAGCTGGTATGACAACGAGTGGGGCTACTCCAACCGAGTACGCGACCTGATCGTCTTCCTCGATAAGAAGGGTCTGTAACTCCATAAATCAAATGAGCGCTGGATCATCGGTCCGGCGCTCTTCCTTCCCTTCTTTCACCTTGAAGATCAGCAATGCGCCAGAACATTCCCGGCAGCTCTCCCTTTGAATCCGTGATCGGCTTTTCCCGCGCAGTCCGGGTCGGCCGACACGTCTTCATCTCCGGGACAGGCCCGGTCGGCGCCGACGATGCCGATCCCTCAACCCAGACCCGCCACACTCTCGGCATCATAGAAAATGCACTGCGCACAGCAGGTGCCACCTTCGCGGATGTCGTACGCACCCGCATTTTCCTTACTCATGCCGAGGACTGGGAAGTGGTTGGCCGCGCGCACGGCGAAGTTTTCGGTACCATCCGTCCCGCGTCCACGATGATCGTGGTCGCCAAATTGTTGAACCCGTCATGGCGCGTCGAGATCGAAGCGGATGCCCTCCTCCCCGACTCCGACCGCGCAGAAAGTCAGCTTTCCTGATGCCTATCCACTATCTTCGCGACCTCGATCTTCAGCACAAACACGTCTTCATCCGCGTCGACTTCAACGTGCCTCTCTCCGACGACGGCACCGAGATCCTGGACGACACCCGCATCAAGGAAACCCTGCCAACCATCGAGTACGCCATTCGGCATCATGCCAAGATCATCCTGGCCTCGCACCTTGGCCGGCCCAAAGGCAAGCCAAACCCGAAGTACAGTCTTCGCCCCATCGTCGACCGCCTGCGTGTCCTGCTTGATCACCGCATCGGCGAACAGGTAAACGTGGCCTTCGCACCCGATTGCGTCGGCGAAGTCGCGACCGAACTCGCCCGCAAGCTCGAAGACAGCAAGGTCCTGCTGCTCGAAAACCTCCGCTTCCACGCAGAAGAAGAAGCCAACGACCCCGCCTTCGCGAAACAGCTCGCCTCACTCTGCGATATCTACGTCAACGACGCGTTTGGCAGCGCCCACCGCGCCCACGCCTCAACGGAAGGCATCACCCACCACGTCAAGCAGAAGGCTGCCGGCCTCTTAATGGAAAAGGAACTTGAGTACATGGGCAAAGCTCTCGAGGCTCCGAACAAGCCCTTCGTTGCCATCATTGGCGGAGCGAAAGTCTCCGACAAGATCCAGGTCATCGACAATCTGCTGAACAAGGTTGACGCACTGCTGATCGGCGGCGGCATGGCCTACACCTTCCTCAAGGCCAAAGGTCAGGACGTCGGCAAATCCCTCGTTGAAGCAGACAAGCTGGACACTGCCCGCGCCGCCCTCAAGAAAGCCGAAGAGAAAGGAGTCCGCTTCCTTCTGCCCATCGACCACATCCTCGCCGACAAGTTCGCTCCCAATGCGCAGACCCAGCACTTCATGGGCGAAAACGCCTTCCCGGCTGACTGGATGGCTCTCGACATCGGCCCCGAGACCATCGAGTTATTTGCCACCGAGATCTCGCTCGCAAGCACCATCATCTGGAACGGTCCCATGGGCGTCTTCGAAATGCCTGCCTTTGCCGTCGGCACCAACGCCATCGCAGAAGCCGTGGCCGACAATGCCGACGCCATCACCATCGTCGGTGGCGGCGATTCCGTCTCTGCCGTGAAACAAGCCGGCGTCTCCGATCGAATCAGCCACATTTCAACAGGCGGTGGAGCGTCTTTGGAGTTTTTGGAAGGAAAAAAGCTTCCCGGAGTTGAAGCCCTCGCTATTGAGGTCTAAGCTATTGGCAGCTTGTCAAGTAGTCGACGGAGTTCCACGTGTCCTTCTGCTTCCTGTTGAATGCGGCTCTCTTGTTTGCCGGCATTCTTGGTTTCATCGCCGCCGGCTTTGCCAGTACATTCTCCCGTCGCCTGTATGCCTGCCGCTATCGGCTGATGCTCGGACCACTCGGCTTCGTGGTCCTCGGCAGCATCGCGCACTCCGTCACCGCGCGACTCCTCGCCTGGTACAGCCACGTGAATCCGGCCTTCCACGTCACCCATCCAGCAGGACTCGGCTCCGTGGCCGACATCTTCGAAACCGTGATGCTGCTGCTTTCCGGAGTAGCCGGGGTTCTCTGCGGTGTTGCCCTCGGCGCCACCCTCGATCAGGAACCAGGCAGCGAAGCAACCTACACCATTGCCAACTACTGGCGCCGTCGCTCTCCGGCGCCTGCCGATCCAGCGGTTCCCCGCGTGCCACGGGAGAACATCATCCCCATTTCCAAGGGCAGGAAGCAGCGAGACATTGTTCCTGAGATTCCGGTAGTCGCTGCACCCGCTGTCTCCGAAAACGAATAGCGTCTTCGATCCGCAGCTCCGGTCGCATGCATCCGACCTACCAAACCATCCTGTTCCCATTATCATCAACACTGCCCAACTCACAGGAGATCCTCTGCCCATGCGCCGACCGTTGATTGCCGCCAACTGGAAAATGTACAAGACCCCACAACAGGCCGCGGAGTTCGTCCAGTCGCTGACGCAGCTTCACGCCGCCACCAGCAGCGCGGAAGTCGTCCTCTTTCCCCCTGCCATTGACTTGGCTTCCACCATTCAGCACCTCGGCGCTGACAGCACCCTCGGCATCGGTGCGCAGAACATGCACTTCGCGGAAGAAGGCGCGTACACCGGCGAAATCTCAGCCGGCATGGTGACGGCCATCGGCGCAAAATACATCCTGATCGGTCATTCGGAGCGTCGCCAGTACTTTCACGAGACCGACGAGCTCGTGAATAAGAAGCTGCATACCGCGCTAAAGCATGGCCTCATACCCGTGGTCT
>CAZZUX010000033.1:0-32660 GCA_964657395.1 uncultured Ktedonobacteraceae bacterium | reverse complement strand
AGGGTTGCCGACGGTGCGGGTTACGAACGGTAGGAAAAGCTGGAGCGAGAGAACATGAGCCTGCCATCCAAAATTTCGGAAGGCAACGTTTCATCGGCAAGGCGTCGGGCGGCAGCAAAGTTTGCAGCAAAGGCAGTTGCAGTCACGGTAGGGCGGTCGTACACAAGTGAAGCAGGACGACTTGGGCGCATCTGGGTATCTTAGTCGGCAACAAAATGCAGGGTCAATCCGGTGGTGGATTCTGCGACACTGTTCCTCGGATAGACGAAGGAACAGGGTGGAAGCGGCGCAGCGTCAGCGCACCTTCGCAGCAAATGGACGCACGATCATCTTTGAATGTGGAAGGCCTTGAATGGATAGCTTCATGAATTCTGCCATGCTGGTGTGTGCGGTGATTGCGGCTCTTGCAGCGGGCGTGCTGCTGGGTTACGTAACATGCAAAGGCTTGTTCGCCCTGTGCAGTATGCATGTGAAAACGCTGAGTGCGGCGCGTGGCGCAGCAAAGGCAGCCGAAGCGCAGACGGCCAACGCCTAGATCTAAACCGGGTTGGATACCGTTCTGCCTTTTGCCGTCAGTCAATGACGTGCCCTGGAACCTGCACGCAAGCTGCTGCGCATACTTCCCGCTCCAATCCATGCAAATTTCATACGTCTTCGGACCGAGCCAAGCATCAGCCGGGGTGTTCTTGCGTCTGGACGCAAGCCTTACTGCGGAGGCGTCTGCTGCTGGCGCATTTCCTGTAGCTGCTGCAGCATCTGCTGCGGCGTGCGGTTTGGCGGCGGCGCCTGGTCCGAACCGGGCGGCGGGGTGAAGGTCTGAGGTGGAGTGGGCAGCTGGTCGTCGGAAGAGCCGTCCGGGTTACTGTCGTCGTCAGAACTGGCAGGCTGCGCGGGTTGAGCGGACTGGGCCTGGGGTGCGTTGCCGGATTTTGCCTGAGAGAGAATCAACTGCCGGGGCGCCCCGTTGTCGAGCGAGCCGACCATGATCACGTTGTAGCCGGTTCCATCCAGCAAGGCATTGAGGACGTCCCGGGGGGCGCCGGGCCCGAAGGTCCCAAACACACGCTGGTCGATACTAAGACCCTCAATATGCATGCCGGTTTTGTCGGCTATCCGCTGCAACGTCTGGGTGAGGCTGGCATTTTCGGCATGAACGCTGAGGTGATCTGCCGTGGCGTTGATCGTCGCGGCAGTGGGGGGCTGCTCCAGCAGCGAGGTCGTTTTCGGCGGTTCCGCGGGCTGCGAGTTCAGGCCGTTCTGCGCAGCGGATGCTGGCTGCGAAACCCCGTGTCGGGGAACGTGGGTCTGCGCGGCCACGGTCAATCCAAAGCACAGAAGGGCGGCGAGGGTCGCCGGCTCCTTTAGGCGCTTGAAAAAAGAACTGGCAGGAGTCTGGCGGGTGTAACCGGGGTGATGCATGGCGAACCTCCTGAGCCAGGTAATACGCTGCTGGCGGATTATGATGACAGAAGAGCTGACCGGCGACCCGATCCTGCTTAACCCGTTCCGCTGTTTCAGTATAGCGAGCGGCAGGATGGTCTGCAGCGAAGACTCTTTAAAGTGAAAACGAACAACGTGGAAGCCCGTAAGCAGGTCTGCGGTGCGATGGAAAGAGGCAGGAATGTTGTTTTGCGCACAGACGGCGTTTCGTGGTGAACTGAAGCGGGTCGTGATGGGCACACTGGGGAAAATGAGCGTGAGACAGATTCTGCCTGGAGCATGCGCTGTTTTGTTTTCGGCGCTGAGCTGCGGACAGGCGTTGGCTGTTGCGTGCACGACCCAGGCAGAGATGAAAGAGGCAGACCGGACTGCGTTGGCCACAGCAGCGCGAGACCTGGCGACCCGCATGGCTGCCGGCGACGCAGCTAGCGTCAAGGCGAGGACAATCGCCCCCGTGGCAAGCAGTTTCGACGGAATTGCGAGCGATATTCACAGCCTGGGACCGTTGTTGAGCGGCGCCACGCTCCGCGTTTCCTCGGTCTATGCCCTCGATGCTTCCAACGCCACGCCTGGACAGGACGAGGTCGAGTTCTTCTGTGGACAGGCGGCCAATGCTGCTCATGTCAGCATGGCGATTCCACAACTACCGCCTGGACGGTTTGCCTTCGTAGTCGTCGAAGCGACCGGTGTGAAGGATCCGCAGCGGCTGGCAATGCTGCTTGAGAACGTAGGCGGCGCTCCGACAGCAGGCGCAAGCAGTGCTTCCTGGCAGCTTGCCGGCTTCTTTCCGAAACCCTTGCTGACGGGCGGCCATGACGGGGTCTGGTACTGGCAGAAGGCTCGAGACCTGCACAAGGCAGGCGCAAATTTCAGCTCCTATTTTTATTATGAGACGGCGCAATACCTGCTGCTGCCGGCCGATTTTGTGAGCAGCAGCAACCTGGACAAGCTGGGTCAGGAAGCGACCGCAGTAACCCCTCCGGGCTTGCCCGGAGTGCAGCCGATGGATGTCCAGGCAGGCGGCCAGAGCTTGAAAGTCACCAACCTGCACACAGTACCATCATTGAGCGATCCAAATGCCGGCCTTGATCTGGTGGTCAACTACGACGCCGCAAGCGTGAGCGACCCAGTGGCAACCCGAACCACTACCGTCGCACTGATGAAGGCGATGCTGAGCGCGCATCCGGACCTGAAGGACAACTTCCGCGGCTTGTGGCTTTATGCCAACGCGCCGAACCAGCAGCCATTTTCGCTGGAACTGCCGGTGGCTCAGATAGAGACACAGCAGTAGCACCATGGAAAAAACCCTCAGCCAGATTCTGCAGGACCGTCGGGCGACACCCAGCTTCGACAACAGTCCCATCGCGGATGCAGAACTGGAGCAGATTCTCTCAGCAGGCACCCAGGCGCCAAGTGCCTACAATCTCCAGCCATGGCGCTTCATCGTCGTGCGGAGCGAGGACGGCAAGCATCGCCTTCGCGGCGCCTGCTTTAATCAGGCAAAGGTAGAGGAGGCGTCCGTCGTCATTGTCGCCTGTGGCGATGCGGATGGCTGGCGCAACGGCGATCTCGATGAAATGCTGCGCCTTGGCAGGCAGGGCGGCATGAGCGAAAGCTACGCTGAACAAGCCAAGGCTACAATTCCGAACTACCTGGGGAACCATCCCAACCTGCCGATGTGGCTGAACCGGCAGGTCATGTTTGCCTTCACCCACATGATGCTCATGGCAGAGGGACTCGGCTTCGATACTGCCCCGATGGAAGGCTTTGAGGAGCAGAAGGTAAAGGAATACTTGAAGCTTCCCTTGAGCTATACAGTAGTGGCGCTGCTGGCGATTGGCCGGCTGAAGGGCGCCGACAAGTTCTCGGGCGGTCGTTTCAACATGGGGCGAACGGTGTACGGAGAAGAGTTCGGAAAGCCGCTTCGCCTGCAGTTCTAGCACCATCCTCTAAACCAACTTAGTTCGTGAGGTTCATACCTGCGTTGTTCGTGGTCTGCCCGCGCCGGTCGGGCTGAATGGCTTTTGCGAAATGGGAAGAGAGTTTCCGGATCGTCCGATCGTCGGTGTCGGCGCCGTAGTGCTTCGGCCGGCAGACACAGGTTTAGAAGTGCTGCTGGTCAGACGAGCGAATCCTCCACTACAGGGAGAGTGGTCCTTGCCGGGCGGTATGGTGGAGTTGGGTGAGCGTCTAGAAACGGCCATCGTCCGCGAAGTGCTCGAGGAGACTGGACTGAACGTGGTTCCACTTGGAGTGGTTGAGGTACTCGATTCCATTGTGCTGGAGGGTCACGGGACCTCTGGCTTTGCAGAGGGTGCGAAAGAAGCACCAGCCACCAATCCACCGGGAAGAGTGCGCTTCCATTACGTTTTGATTGACTATCTGTGCGTCGTGGAAGGTGGCGTGCTCGCGTTCAGCAGCGATGCCTCCGAGGTCTGCTGGCAGCCAGTGAACGAGTTGCGGGACGCTGGATCGCTCGCACTGCAGAAGAAGACAATCACGGTCATCAGGAAAGCAGCAGGAATGCTGTCCACCCTGACGCATCCTGGATGACCTATCGAACTTAATTCCGGAACCGTGTGCCACCTTTTCGGCTACGTGACCAGAGTTTGGTGTGAGTTATCACTACTGATCAATTCATCGCCTTTCTACTGTCCGTAAGCAAAATCTTTCCGCATCATAGTTTGAGGTATTCACAGGTTCTTAACACTAGGACCATGCGCCGGCAGATCACCAGGCATGGCGCAGGAAGAAGGCACGAGAAATGGCGAGCGGTACGGGATCACTTCCCAGGGCAGTAGTCGGGCAATCCACAACGGTTCCAAAACGACTGCCGCTTACTTTGTACACCGCACTGCTGATGCTGGTATTGACAGCCCTGTTGGTCTGGAACCGGCCCCTTTGGATCCTCGACAAGGTGACGGCGGCACGCCTGCAGATCGCCGGCATGCGCGGTGCCGAAGTCATGATCGACGGGCATCGCATTCACTACCTCGTGGGTGGCGTAGGTTCGCCGGTGCTGCTGGTACATGGGCTCGGCAGTCGGGCGTCAGACTGGTCTGGCCTGATACCGGCCCTGGTTAAGGGTGGGCATCGTGTCTATGCGATCGACCTGCTTGGCTACGGCGATTCCGACAAGCCCAAAGATGCCAACTTTTCCATTGGCGACGAGGCGACGCTGGTAGAGCATTTCATCGCGATAGAACATCTACAGCGGGTTGACCTGGCAGGCTGGTCGATGGGTGGCTGGATCTCGATGGTGGTGGCCACCGAGATGCCGGACCGCATCTCGAAACTGGTGCTGCTGGATAGTGCCGGACTGCGATTTCAGCCGACCTTCGATCCGTTGCTGTTTACCCCATCAAACCTTGACGAACTCCACTCCCTGATAACGCTGCTGACACCGGATGTCCGGCCGATGCCCACGTTTTTCGCGAAGGCGCTGCTGGTTCGCTCCAAGGCGGACAGCTGGGTGATTCGGCGGTCGGTAACGTCCATGCTGACTGGCCAGAACCTGCTGGATGGAAAGCTCGACAAGCTCACCATGCCGGTGCTCATTGTGTGGGGCAAGCAGGATGTGCTGACACCTTTGTCCATGGCGTATGAAATCCATGCCGGCGTGCCGCATTCAACCTTGGAACTATTCGATGGTTGCGGCCACCTGGCACCGGGACTTTGCGCCAGCCGCATCGCTCCAAAGATGACGAGCTTCCTGGATGGGTCCGACAACCGCGAGCATGCCACCGTTGAATTTCCTGCCGGGCGGTAACGCTCCTCAGTCCGGCTTCCAGACGTAGGCGTTCGACTGAGGCAGGCCCACCGTCGCGAGGACGCGATAGACAAACTGGCGGGCCATTTCCTCAGAGCTCACTGGCTGGTTGTAGAAGGCGGGTATGACCGGATAGATAATTGCACCCGCGTCCGCAGCCAGCTGCATGTTGCGCAGATGAATTTTGTTGAACGGCGTCTCGCGCACACAAAGGATCAGTGGTCGCTGCTCTTTCAAGGCAACGTCCGCACCGCGCTCGATCAGGTTCGAGGCAAGACCGTGCGCGATGCCGGCAAGTGTCCCCATACTGCAGGGCAGCACGATCATCGAGTCCGCCGGGTAGCTGCCGCTGGCAATGTTTGCGCCGATATCTGCTTCCGAAAGCTGGCGGATTTTTGCAGACGGCGTGCCCAGCAGATTTCCCACTAACGAGTTTCTTCCCTTAAGACCGAGCTCTTCGGCCAGGACACGCAAAGAGTTTTCCGACGGGACAAAGTTAACGGTCGTCACCCGCTCATCGGCTTCCAAGGCGCGCAACAGCTCACGTCCGAAGACAGCGCCGCTGGCCCCTGTAAAAGCGACGGTGAGATTGCGTCCCGTTGCTGACGGTTGGATAGGCATGAGCTAGCCGCCCGCCGCGCGCGGCACAACAGCATGGCCAGCCGGAACGTGGTGGCCCAGGACCCGGTCAAAGATGGCGTCAACGTTGGAGAGTTGTCGGTGCAGGTCAAAGGTGGTCGCGAGCTTCTCCGGAGTGAGACGGTTGCTGATTGCTGGATCCTTCGCAGCTTCATCGCGGAAGACTAGATCTTCCTGCCATGACCGCATGGCATGGGATTGCACGAGGCGGTAGGCCTCTTCGCGAGACATCCCGGACTCTGCGAGATCGAGCAGCAGTTGGCCGGAGAAGATCAGGCCGCCAGTGCTCTCCAGATTCTTCAGCATGCGAGCCGGATAGACCAGCAGCTTGTCGAGCAGCGAAGTCGTTTTTGCGAGCAGGTAGTCGGTCAGGATGGTGGAGTCGGGAAAGATGACGCGCTCTACCGAAGAGTGCGAGATATCGCGTTCATGCCACAAGGCAATGTTCTCGTAAGCCGCCTGTGCGTTGGCGCGGACAACTCGTGCCAGACCGCTGATCTGCTCGCTGATGATGGGGTTCTTCTTATGCGGCATGGCCGAAGAACCCTTCTGCTTTTCGGAGAAATATTCCTGGGCCTCGCGCACCTCGGTGCGCTGCAGGTGGCGAATCTCGGTCGCGATCTTGTCCAGGGTCGAGGTGAGAATAGCCAGGGTTGAGATGTAGTGGGCATGGCGATCGCGCTGGATGACCTGGGTGGCGATCGGCGCCGGCGCCAGGCCCAGTCGCGCGCAGATGGCTTCTTCGTGTTCCGGCTTGAGGTGGCCGAAGGTGCCGACTGCCCCAGAGAGCTTGCCTATGCGCATACCCTCGGCAGCAGCGTTAAAGCGAACCAGGTTACGCTGCGTCTCGGCATACCAGTTCAACAACTTCAGACCGAAAGTAGTGGGTTCCGCGTGAATTCCATGCGTTCGGCCGATCGTCGGGGTGTGCTTGAACTCCAGTGCACGCCTGAGCAGCACCGCGGCAAGAGCTTCGATGCCGGCGCGGATGATGTCCGATGCTGCTTTCACCTGTAGGGCCTGCGCTGTGTCGACAATGTCGTTCGAGGTGAGCCCATAGTGGAACCAGCGCGATTCCGGACCGACCTTCTCTGCAACGGCAGTTGTGAAGGCAATCACGTCGTGCTTGACTTCAGCTTCGATCTCCTCAATACGGTGAAGATCAAAATCGCCCTTGCTGACAATGGCTTCAGCAGCCTCGGCAGGCACGATACCGGCGGCGGCGAGGATTTCCGAGGCCGCGGTTTCAACAGCCAGCCACGAACGGTATTTGTTCTCATCGCTCCAGATACGGCCCATGGCAGGCCGGGTATAACGGGCTATCAAATGGCTTCTCCATGCAGCCGGTGGATCGCTGCGATCTTCTTCATTCTAAGCTGGCAGCCTGCGATTGCTGACACTTCATCGGCGAAGAGGCGCATCCTATGAAGAGATTTGGAGGATGGGATGAATACACCACAGGATTTACCCGTAGGCGAAGCAGTGGCCGGCGGTGAGCTGGTCACGATTGAGAAATACCAGGACACGCTCGAAGCAGAACTGGCGAAAGGCCGCCTCGACTCAGCGGGGATCCAGAGCTTTCTGAACGGCGAAGAGGCCGGGCATCTTTACGGGACCGGTATGGGCATGCTGCAGCTGCAGGTGGCCGCCGAAGATGAAGAAGATGCGCGCGCCATTATGAATGACCCCGGGCCGGCCGATGGCGACGTCACGTCCGTCGCCTGACAACTCGCCACTACAGGCATCCTGCTGCGGCGGTCAGCTCTTGTAAGCGCCGACCTTCAACAGCTGGCTCATCTCTTCATGGAGAAAACCTCTACCTGGCTTGTAAGGCTGAACCCACTTGCCATCAATAACAAACTGAGGAATGGCGCGCTTGCCGACGTTTTCCATGACTTCGTCAGCCGCGCCAGGTGTCTCTTCAATGTCGATCTCGGTGAAGGGTATCTGGTGTTCTTCGAGGAAACGCTTGGCGGTGCGGCAATCGCGACACCAGGATGCTGTGTAAACGACCAGGGACATGGCCTGGATTCTATTGCAGCGCTGCCGCCACTGTCGAGGCGACCCCAAACCCGGCCTTAGGTTGCGAAACGTTCCGCGGACCGCGCCTTCGCTTTGGCCGCCTCTTCTTCGCGGTTTTTGGGAGTGGCGGAAGTCTCCAGCGAGGCAAGCAGACGGGACGAGACTGCTGCTACTTCTTCTACAGCGGCCAGAAAGACAGCTTCGTTAGCCTTCGACGGCCGCGTGAAGCCACTGATCTTGCGCACATATTGCAGCGAGGCCGCGCGGACTTCTTCCGGCGTCACCGGTGGACTGAAGTTGAAGAGGAGCTTGATATTCCGGCACATGCTGGCTTTCTCCTGATGGCAGCTATTGTCGCGCCAGGTGCTCTCACTTGCCAAGATACTCACGCAGGACCTCAGTGCATCGGCATGTCCCGGTGCTTAGGTGTCTTCACCAGTGTCACGCCCGTGGGCGGTGAAGGTTCGCTTGCCCCGTTAGCATTCACAGCGATGACAGAGTACTTCAGGTCACCGGGCTCGCTGGCGGGGTCGCGATATGCTGGCAGCGTGAGCCCGGAAGCGATGATCTGCGTTCCTGTAGCCGAGGTGCGCTGAACAGTGTACGTAAGCGCACCGGGTACCGGACTCCAGGTGAGCGCCAGGAACGTCCGTCCACCGATCGCCTTGAAATCTGTTGGCACTTCCGGCGGCTTGCCGTGGCCCGGAAGCATTCCATAGATGCACAGCTGCCCGGTTCCGCGGTTCTTTGCACCGAAGCTCGCCAGGTAGACCCTGCCATTCGCAATGGTGGGTGGGGCCATCTTGGAGTATTCGCCACAGTCATCACGGTCGCGATTCTCGAGTGAATTCCAAAGCTCCCGATCAATGTCATCGGCATCGTACGCATGCAGAATGCCGGGCCGGGATTCGTGCCAGGAGTCTCCGCTCGCGTGAATACTGGCCCACAGGATTCCATCGCGATTGCCATTCGCGGAGAGCGAGAGCATGGCTCCGGGATGGCCCTCGTTCTTCTCGTCGCGGGACATGACTGGGGACTTGTCCACCTTGCCGCCATCGATCCTGTACACGCGAGCCCGATCGCGCTGCCCCCAGATGTAAAGCAGCTGCCCGTTCTTCGCGCTATTCCAGTAGACAAGGCTGTGCAGGTGCGAGCTGGTGACTTTGACATGCTGCAGCGCTCGCTGATCGCCCAGGTGGCCGAGGTGGCTCGTGTCGAGAACATACAGCACGCCTAGTTTGCCGCCGCCGACCGCGAGGTGCGAGCCTGGGATGAGCGTGGCGCCTGACGAGTTGAGGTCGTTGTCATCCTTGTCGAGCTGGAAATGGTTCGATGGAGTGAACCAGTCGAGAAGTTTCAGCTGCGGACTCAGCTTCAAAAAGCTTTCACTCCACTGGGTGCTGCCATTCCAGCTGCCATTGCCAGTGACGATGTAGATGTTGCCGTCAGCATCGATAGAAGGCGCCTGCCCGGACTGCCAGATACTTGCGCCAAGACCTCCAGGCGAGGTGTTGAAGACGCCGCTACGTTTCAACGTGGCCTGGCTATAGGCAAGCAGAAAGCCGTGATAGGGACCCTTGTCGCAGTGCGAAGCGTAGCTGATGTAGATGTTCCCATGATGGATGAACAGGGCAGGTCGCTGGTTCTGCATGAGCGGGTCGAAGCCGGCAGCTTCAATGGTAGTGGGACTGTTCGGCAGATCCGCACCAGTGGCGAGATCGAGTGCATGCAGCCTTTGCTCAAAGTGGCCTGCTGTGTTGGTAAGGGCAACGACATAGAGCGCCGTCTTCTCAGGATTGATGACCGGCGTGCCCACAATGCCGAAGTTGCCGTTCATGTCGAGACAGCCGAAATCCGCGTCGTAGAGATTGGCAGCCATGCCGAAATTGACATGCCAGAGGGGACCGGCAGCCGTCGCGTCATTTGCGTCGAAAGCGTAGACGCTGTTGTTGACGGTCGTGATGTAGGCGACGTCGTGCGTGCCGCCTGCGATCTTGATGCCAGTGGCAACCAGGGGTTGAGAGTAGACCTGGTCATCGACAGCATGCTTTGCGAGCATGCCGAAGTGCTGCGGATTGACGTTGGCCGGGGTGAGCACTATTTCGGCAATGTTGGAGCCGGTGCGGGCGTTATCGTTGTGCTGCGTCAGAACGTCGACCTGGGCCTTTGAGGGGACCGTGACAATCGCGATCGACAACAAAATGGACAGGGCCGCACAGGGCCGGAACTTCATGACGGTCATTCGTTTTCAGGCTCGCTGCCAGTCTAGTTCACCCTGGCCTTCGCAGGGATCAGCGGCGGGAACGAAAAAAGTCGCGCAGCAGGGTGCTGCTTTCTTCGGCGAGCAATCCGGAGGTGACAACAACCGAGTGATTCAGCTTTGGATGATTGATGACAGAAAGCACCGTGCCGGCGGCCCCTGCCTTCGGATCTGGCGTGGCGAACACAAGGCGGCTGATGCGAGCATGCAGAATGGCACCAGAACACATGGAGCAGGGCTCGAGCGTGGTGTACAGGGTGCAGCCCAGGAGCCGATAGTTGTTCAGGGTCAGTGCTGCTGCGCGAAGAGCAACGATCTCGGCGTGAGCCGTGGGATCGTTGGTGCGCAGAACGCGATTCTGGCCGACGCCGACGATGCGGTCTTCCAGGACAACGATGGCACCGATTGGAACCTCTTCGGCGGCCGCGGCCTGGCGAGCTTCGTTGAGGGCTGCCTGGAGATAGTCGGTGTCAGTCATTCCTTCAACTGATTGTAGATGGGGGGTCTCAAGCAGGCTGCTGCTGAGTCATGCAGTGCAGCGCGCCTAGTCCCCAGATAAAGTCGCCGCAATGAATCCCGGTGATGGTGTGTTGGGGGAACTGCTCAGCAAGAATGTTGAGCGCGTGCCGATCATTAGGATCGTTGAAGGTGGGAACCAGCACGATCCCGTTCGCGATATAGAAGTTCGCATAGCTGGCAGGAAGGCGCTGCTTTTCAAACACGACCGGTGCCGGCATGGGTAGTTCCAAAATCTGGAACGGCTCGCCATCGAGGTTGCGAGCGGCGCGAAGACGGTCTAAATTTTCGGCCAGAGGTTCGTGATTTTCATCCGACGTATTCGTCTCAGTAGCAGTGACAATTATGTTATCGTTGACGAACCGGGAGATGTCGTCGACATGGCCGTGAGTATCGTCACCCGCACAGCCGCGGTTCAGCCAGAGCACCTGGTCGATACCCAGATAGTCCGAGAAGGCCTGTTCCAGCTGCTCGCGGGAGACGCCAGGATTGCGCTGCTGTACTTCGCTGAGAAGGCACTCTTCCGTGGTGAGCAGTACACCCGAACCATTGGTGTCGATGCTGCCGCCTTCGAGGACGAGGCGATGTTCAGCACCATCGGCCAGGTGAACGGCAGGGCTGAAGGAGGGCACGTGCAGGTGCTGTCCGACACGTGTAGGCACCTCATCGTCAAGCTGCCAGTTGTCGTACTTGGCCCAGGCGTTGAACTTCCAGTTGGTAATCGCGAGCCCGGCATCGTTCTTGATAAAAATCGGTCCTGAGTCGCGCAGCCAGATGCGGTTCGTCGGCCATTCGTGGAAGTGGACGTTGGCAAGCGTCGCATGAACGCGCGCGAGCAGGCTGCGCGCCCGTGTCGCAGCGAGTGGATTATTTACAAGGATATGCACCTGTTCGACGCGAGACAGATGACGCACGATGTCGGCATACACCCAGGCGATGGGATGAAAGCGCCCGGGCCAGTCTTCGGAGTTGTGCGGCCACGCGATCCAGGTGGCAGTATGCTTCGCCCACTCTGCCGGCATGCGGTATCCAAGATGCCGTGGTGTGTCCGCCACTAGCGATCCTTTACCGAAGTGACAGGGTCGATAAAGCGATTGACGATGGGCTGGTACGCATCGATACGCCGATCGCGAAGGAAGGGCCAGTTGCGGCGCTGGTCTTCGAGGGCGCGCAGATCGATCTCACCGATCAGGATGTCTTCGCGGTCGTGCGGCGCAATGGCGAGGATGCGGCCGAACGGATCAGCAATAAAAGAGCCGCCCCAGAACTCCAGTCCGGCGCCTTCCACGCGATTGCCGCGAATGTCGCCACTCTCATGACCGACGCGATTGACTGCTCCGACGTACACGCCATTGGCAATGGCGTGGGCGCGCTGAATGGTCTGCCACGCGTCATACTGCGCAGTGCCGAACTCTGCCTTCTCCGCCGGATGCCAGCCGATGGCAGTCGGGAAGAAGAGAACATTCGCGCCTTGCAGGGCAGTAATGCGTGCGCCTTCCGGATACCACTGGTCCCAGCAGACCAGGGTGCCGATATTGCCGGCCGAAGTGTTGAAGGCGCGAAAGCCGAGATCGCCCGGTGTGAAGTAAAACTTCTCATAGTAGAGCGGGTCATCGGGGATGTGCATCTTCCGGTAGAGACCTGCAAGAGAGCCATCGGCTTCGAGGATGGCCGCAGTGTTGTGGTAGAGGCCGGGAGCGCGACGTTCGAAGAGCGATGCGATCACAACCACATGTTCTTCGCGCGCGACCGCAGCTAGCCGTTCACTGCTGGGACCGGGGATAGACTCGGCCAGATCGAAGAGTGCGGTGTCTTCGCGCTGGCAGAAGTATTGAGCAGTGAATAGCTCGGGCAGGCAAACGACATTGGCGCCCTGGCGCGCAGCTTCGCGCACGCGATCAGCGGCCTTATCGAGGTTGGCTGCGGGATCGGGCGAGCAGGACATCTGCACCAGGCCGATGCGGAAATTGGAATAGGCAGGCATAGGCTTCGAGCTTTAAGTATAGATGGGCTGCGCACCATCGAAGACGTCGCAGCGCGGTGGCGGCCGGTTCTCCAATCTTTTTGACGGAATGTTCATCGATTGCAGAAGGATCGTCGTGGGTGTGGCAAGATGGCACATTGACAATGGATCAAGCGACCGAGCAGACGAACGAACAGCTGCGAAGAATGCGTGTGCTTTTCGTGTCTGCGCTGAACCCCGACTACTACGGAGCATTCCGCCTGGCGACCCTGCGGCGGCTCGGGCTGGAGCACGTCGTCGCGCTGAACGAGCAGGCGTATGCCGGGCAAGGATTGGGTGGCAAGCTGCAGTTCCGCACCCAGCTCGGTCCGGGAGTATCGCGCTTCAACCATGAAGTGCTGCGACTGGCGCGAGAGAACCGGGTTACCGTAGCCTGGTTCGACAAGGCACTCGGATTGTGGCCGAAAACTCTTCGAGCCTTACGCGCGATGGGTGTCTTCACCATCGATTACGTGAATGACAACTGCTTCGGACCGCGACGCGATCCGGGTTGGCGGCTCTATCGCAAGACTGTTCCGGAGTTTGATCTGCATGCGTTACCGCGCGATGCAAGCCTTCGCGACTATCAGGCGCACGGAGCCCGTGAAGTGATGCGGATCCGCTTCACCTATGAACCCACCATTCATTACCCGCCGGAAGTGCCGCTTCCCGAAGAGATGCAGACACGACAGGTATCTTTCATCGGAACACCCTATGACGACCGCGCGAAAATGCTGACAGGGTTGTGGCGCGAGGGTCTGCCGGTGGCCATTTCGGGTTCGGAGCCTCACTGGCGGAAAGCCCTTGCACCGGCTGCCTTTACTGCGATGTTTCGCGACGGCGAACTGAAAGGCGACGCGTACCGCGAAGCCATCTGGCGATCGAAGATCAACCTGGCGTTCGTGACCAGGGCCAACCAGGACACTGTAGCGCACAAGTCGTTTGAAATCACGGCATGTGGTGGATTTTTACTGGCGGAACGGACGCCAGAACACCTGGAATGCTTCCGGGAAGATGAAGAGGTCGTCTTTTTTTCGAACGTGGAGGAAGCTGTGGCGAAGGCGCGCTTGTATTTGGAGGACACGAAGGCGCGAAGCCGGATCGCCGCAGCGGGCCGGGTGCGTGCCGTTAGCTCAGGGTATGACAATGACAGCATGATGCGCAGTGTGCTGGACAGGGTCGAGGCTCTTCGATCTCGCAAGTGACTCCGCTCTTGTGCTGGCCGTTATCAGGCAGGCGTGCAGAACGCCGGTTCGGGCGGCTGAGTTTGCGAGTGCTGGAAGCTGGATGATAGCCTCAGTTCGCTTTCCATGGATCGTATGCGCCACGCTCAAAATTCCGCGCTCAACCGCGCATCACTACGGCTTGACCTCTGCTCCGCAAAACCAGTAATCAATTTCTTAAATATTCAAGGATGATTCACGACTATGCAATCGACTTACAATGGAACGGCGCTGCCTGAGGGCGGCGAGGCCATCACTTACGCGAACGGTACCTACCAGGTTCCGGATCATCCGATTATCCCGTTCATTGAAGGTGATGGTACCGGTCGCGATATCTGGCGTGCTTCGCAGCGGGTATTCGATGCCGCAGTCGATAAGGCGTACGGCGCCAAGCGATCCGTCAAGTGGTTCGAAATCCTTGCTGGCGAGAAGGCCTATCGCGAGTTCAAGACGTGGCTGCCAGATGAATCCGTCTCCGCCGCGCGGGATCTCCGCGTCTCGATAAAGGGACCGCTGACGACGCCGGTCGGCGGTGGCATTCGTTCGCTGAACGTAGCTCTGCGGCAGCTTCTGGACCTGTACGCATGTGTGCGGCCCGTGAAGTATTACGATGGCGTGCCAAGCCCGGTAAAGCATCCGGAGCGGCTGGACATCGTGTTGTTCCGCGAGAATACAGAAGACGTCTACTCCGGCATTGAATTCAAACAGGGCACGCCGGAAGCAAAGAAGATTATCGACTTCCTGAATAACGAAATGGGCTCCAAGAAGAAGGTGCGTGAGGATTCCGGCATCGGCATCAAGCCCATGTCGATCTTTGGCTCGAAGCGGCTGGTCCGCTATGCGATCAAGTATGCGCTCGAGAATGGTCGCAAGTCCGTGACGCTGGTGCACAAGGGCAACATCATGAAGTTCACCGAGGCAGCTTTTCGCGAGTGGGGCTACGAAGTGGCTCGCGACGAGTTCCGCGGACAGATCGTAACCGAGCGTGAGAGCTGGATCCTCGGCAACCTCGAGGCCGACAAAGACCTGACGGTCGAGGCGAATGCAGCATTGATCGAGCCGGGACTGGAGTTCGGCAACGATGAGTTCAGGGCGGAGCTATACGCTGAAGTCAAGCATGTGATCGCCACCATCGGCGATACACACGGCGGCGGCAAGTGGCGGAAGATGGTCATGATTAACGATCGCATCGCTGATTCCATCTTTCAGCAGATCATCATCCGTCCCGAAGAATACAGCGTGCTGGCGACACCCAATCTGAATGGCGACTATATATCCGACGCAGCCGCAGCCCAGGTGGGTGGACTCGGGATCGCCCCCGGGGCCAACATCGGCGATGGCTATGCGGTCTTCGAAGCCACGCATGGCACGGCACCGAAGTACGCCGATAAAGACGTCATCAATCCTGGCTCGGTGATCCTGTCCGGTGTCATGCTCTTTGACTTTCTCGGCTGGAAAGAAGCTGCCAAGTTGATCGAAAGCTCCATGGAAAAAACCATCCACCAGAAGTATGTGACGTATGACTTTGAACGCCAGATGCAGGGTGCAACCAAGGTGAAGACAAGCGAATTTGCCACTCGCATGATCGCCAACATGTAAGTACTGGCGGTACGAGCAAGAGCGCTGCGGACTCGATCCCGATTATCGCGCGTCGCATGCTGAGGCGGTAATGCAGTGGCCTCGTATGACTCAGTAAAATGATTTGGAACGAGAGTTCGAAGGAGAAGGAATGCGGAAGAAGGTCACAGTAGTAGGGGCGGGCAACGTCGGCGCCACGGCAGCGCACTGGCTTGCGGCGAAAGAACTGGCAGATGTGGTGCTGGTGGATGTGGCAGAAGGAATACCGCAGGGAAAGGCGCTCGACCTCCTGCAGGCCATGCCAATCGAAAAGCGCGACGTGCACATCACGGGCACCAACGGCTATGAAGAAACAGCGAACTCAGACATCGTCGTGATCACGGCGGGCATTCCGCGCAAGCCTGGCATGAGCCGCGATGATCTGCTGAATACCAATGCCAAGATCATGTCGGACGTGGTTGGGAAGGTGACGGCAGCTTCGCCCAACACCATCCTGATCATCGTGTCCAACCCATTGGACGCAATGGCGCAGGCGGCATTCAAGCAGTCGAAGTTTAACCGCGAACGCGTCATTGGCATGGCAGGCGTTCTCGATTCGGCGCGCTTCCGGACCTTCATCGCAGAAGAATTGAAGGTCTCTGTCGAGAACGTAACAGCGTTTGTGCTTGGTGGTCACGGTGACACCATGGTGCCGCTGCCGCGCTATTCGACGGTCGCGGGAATTCCGATCACAGAACTGATGGACAAAGCCACCGTGGCACGCCTGGTAGAACGTACAGCCAATGGCGGCGCCGAAATCGTCAAGCATCTGAAGAGTGGTTCCGCTTACTATGCGCCCTCGGCGGCGGCAGTCGAGATGGTGGAAGCGATCCTGAAGGACAAGAAGAAAATTCTGCCATGCGCTGCGTATCTGCAGGGCGAGTACGGGATCCACGGCCTGTATGTCGGTGTCCCCTGCAAACTTGGCGAGCGCGGCCTCGAGCAGATTATCGAAATCAAACTGACAGATGAAGAAGCTGCTGCTTTGAAGAAGAGCGCAGATGCCGTCAAGGAATTGTGCACGGTGATCGGCGCCGCTTGATCTATTCCTTACAACCATAAAAGGCCCGCTTCGTCGCGGGCCTTTCGTTTCTCACGTCGACTGTGATCAGGCTACACGCTCAATGACGACGCTCTCCAACTTCACAGGCGTGGAAGGCTTGTCCATCGCGCCCCGCTTAACCTTGGAGATCTTTTCGGCTATCTCATAGCCTTCCACAACTTCTCCGAAGATGGTGTGCTTGCCTGTCAGCCATTCGGTGTTGGCAGTGGTAATGAAGAATTGCGAGCCGTTGGTATTCGGGCCGGCATTCGCCATGGCAAGCTTGCCGGGCTTGTCGAAGCGGTGCGCGGATCCCTTCGTCTCATCTTCAAACTTGTAGCCTGGGCCGCCCATGCCGGATCCTGCGGGATCGCCACCCTGGATCATGAAGTCAGGGATCACGCGATGGAAAATGGTGCCGTCATAAAGTTTGTCATTCGACTTCTTGCTGGTCAGCGGATGGGTCCACTCCCGCTTGCCTTCGGCGAGATCGATGAAGTTGGCGACTGTCTTCGGCGCTTCCTTCTCAAAGAGGCGGGCGACCATCGTACCTTCGCTGGTAGTGAAAACGGCATAGGTGCCGGGGGTGCGTGACATGTATTTCTCCTTCTGTTCTTTTGTTAAGGTCGACGAGTGTTATTGCTTTGGCGCGCCGAATGGTACAGGAGCCACGGCAGGCGGAGCAGGTGGAGGCGCGACGGGCGGCGCAGCCGGTAAGGCCTGGCCCGCGGGAACGATGGTGACCTTGTTGAGCAGCACCGGCGTCAGCGGCTTGTCGCGAGGATCGCGTTCAACGCGTGCGATCGTCTTAACAACAAGTATGCCCGGGTCGTCGCACTGTCCGAAGATGGTGTATTTCTGATCGAGATCGTCTTCAGCGTTCTCGGTAATAAAAAATTGGGACCCATTGGTATTCGGGCCGTAATTTGCCATCGCCAGGCGTCCGGCGACGTCGAAATTCAGATCAGGATTTATCTCGTCCTTCACGTAGTAGCCGGGATCGCCAGTGCCCGTGCCGATCGGATCGCCGCCCTGGATCATGAACTGCGGAATGACACGATGAAATTGGGTGCCGTTGTAAAGCGGCTTGTTGTGCATGGTCTGGTGCGTCGCCGGATCCTGCCAGTCCTTGGTGCCGTTCGCAAGGCCGATAAAGTTATCGACAGCCATCGGCGCCTGTTTCTCAAAGAAGCGGCAGATGATTCGTCCCATCGATGTGTCGAAGACGGCAGTAGCGCCGGTCGGCTGCAGCAGAGGGCGCACCTGCGATGTGGGTGAGTCGGGCAGGTCGCCCGCCGAGGCTGGCGGCGTCGATTGTGGCGGCGTTGTCGGCTGCTGTGCCGGCGAAGATTGCTGTGCCAGCAGACTCAGAGAGGGAAGTAGCAGCAGAGCGGCAACAGATCCAGTGGCAATGTATGTAGCAAAAGATTTCATGCAAAGTCCCAACCATGAGACTACCGTATGGCACGGCGGGATGGCCACCCTTTGGTCCTGCGGCCCTCTTTACTTCGGCTGCTTCTTGAAAGGCTGCTGCACGGAAATTTGCGGTCGCTCCTGGGCCTGCAACTGGTGGCTGACTGTTTCAACTTCGCGGAAAACGCGCAGAAAGTTGCCGCCCAGAATCTTTTCGCAATCGGCAGCAGAGTAGCCGCGCTGCATCAGTGCCGCCGTGATCTTCGGCAGGTCAGCAGCGGAGTCGATGCCCTCCGGAGTGGCTGGAATGCCATCGAAATCGGAACCCAGGCCTACATGATCGATACCAGCCACTTTAGCAACATGGTCGATGTGATCGACGAGAAGGCTGAACGGAGGCCGCGGAATCTTTGCTGCAAATGCTTTATCGACCGCATCGGTCTCGGCGTACGTGGCAGCGCGACCTTCGGACTTTGCCTTGTCGATGACAGCCTGCGCGGCCTTGTCGCGTTCGGGCTTCTGCGCAGCCCAGGCATTGCGCCAGTCGTTGCTTAGGAAGCCTGCATAGAAATTGACCATCACCACGCCGCCGTTGACATTCATAGCGCGCAGCATGTCGTCGGTCATGTTGCGAGGTACATCGCACAACGCCCGCGCCGACGAATGCGATGCGATCACCGGAGCGCGAGTGATGATGAGAGTGCGGTAAAAAGTCTTGTCGGATACATGCGAAATATCAACCATCATGCCGAGCCGATTCATTTCGTAAACAACATCTTTTCCGAATTCGCTCAGACCATTGTCTGTATGCTGCACGGACTTGTCGGTGGCATCGCCCGACGAGTCCGCCCAGCCATTGGAGTTGGACCAGGTGAGAGTCATGTAACGAACGCCTAGACGGTAGTAGTCGCGCAGGATGCGGATGTTGCTGTCGATCGAGTGGCCGCCCTCGATCCCCATCAGGGCAGCAAACTTATGGTCACGATGCGCAGCGACAATGTCGGCAGCAGAGTAGGCCATGCGCATACGGTCGGGGTGCTCAGCAGCCTGCTGATAAACGGAGTCAATAAGGTCGAGGGTACGCTGAACGTAGCGCCCCTGGTACAGCTTCGGCTCAACCCAGATAGAGAAGAACTCAGCTCCGAGATTGCCCTTCTTGGCGGCGTCGAAGTTCAGGTGGCCGCCGTTCAATGGGCCGGCAAGATCGAAGTTCTCTTCGACGAGGCGCTGGGTCGTATCCGCATGTGTATCTATCACAAGTGCAGAGGCATGCACAGCCGAGGCGTTCTTCATGGATGTCCTGGTTTTCTGGGTCGCTGGTTGCGTAGGGGCAGCGTTCGCTGCTGCGGCCGAAAAGGGAGCGAGGACGAACACAGCAGCGGCGAAGGCAACGACAAGCGGCAGACGAAACGGTGTCATAAGGTTGCCCCGAGTGTAGCAAACGCCTGGCGTTCGTTCGTCATGAAGGGCTGCGAACGCGATACACTCGCGGGATGAAAACCAAGGTGTCGTGGTGGTGTGTTCTTTTCAGCCTGGCCACCATGCCATGCGTGTCCGCGCCAGGCCAGGACAGACCGCAGCATGTGGGGATCACGGTGCATGCCGAACCCGCTGAGCAGGTGGTGGGAGACAGGGATACACGGCAGAAATATGAACCAGTGTGGAACTTCTTCGGCGCCGATGAACCAAACTACGTCTACGCGCCCAATGGAAAAAAGCTTCTGCATGAGCTCTCGGAGCTGCGGTCAGCGGATGGCGGCCCGGTGTACATGCGCGTGCATAATCTGCTGACCACGGGGAATGGCGATGCCTCGCTCAAGTGGGGATCGACCAATGCGTATACGGAAGATGCGCAGGGTCGCCCGGTGTACGACTGGACGATTACGGATCGCATTTTTGATGCGTTCACCGAAGCCGGTGTCCGGCCCCTGGTAGAAGTTGGCTTTATGCCTGAGGCGCTGTCCACGCATCCTCAACCCTACCGGCACAACTTTCCTAACGGTGATGTTTTTACTGGATGGTCGTATCCTCCTCGCGACTATGCAAAGTGGAGCGGAGTGGTCACAGTCTGGACGCGCCACCTGCATGAGCGCTATGGTGCAGCAGTGGACGGCTGGTTGTGGGAAGTCTGGAATGAGCCGGATATCCCGTACTGGCATGGCACGCCGGAGGAATACGACCGACTGTACGATGTGACCGCGCAGGCGATCCGTACCGTGCTGCCATCAGCAAAGATCGGCGGCCCGGAATCAACGGGCCCCTACGAATCGTCGCCGAAGTCGAGTGCCTTTCTCCGCCAGTTTCTGGAGCACTGCGCGCATGGACATAATGCGGCCACGGGCAAGAATGGTGCGCCCCTGGATTTCATCAGCTTCCATCCGAAAGGTGAGCCGAAGGTGGTCACGGATGCTGCGGGCAAACACGTGCAGATGAACATAGCGCACCAGCTGCGGGCCATGGATGCTGGTATGAAGATCGTGGCTTCGTATCCGGAGTGGAAGCACACGCCGATCATCATGGGTGAGAACGATCCGGAGGGATGCGCAGCCTGCGGAGTGCAGTCGAATCCGCAGAATGGCTATCGCAATGGGCCGCTCTATGGAGTATCCGTGGCGGAAGTAACAGCGCGTGCCTATGAACTCGCGCGGCTGAATGGCGTGAATCTGCAGGGCTCGGTGACATGGGCATTCGAGTTTGAAAATCAGCCGCTGTTTGCGGGGTATCGCGAGCTGGCGACGAATGGAATCGACAAGGATGTTCTGAATGTCTTTCGGCTCTGGGGCATGCTCGGCGGCGAATGGCTGAAGGTCGACAGCAATGGAGAAATGCCGGTCGGCGACCTGTTGAAAGGTGACGCGAGCCGGCGCTCCGACATTGGCGCCGTGGCCACGCGCAATGGCAGTGAAGTGGATGTACTGGTCTGGAACTACGATGACCGCGATCTGGATGCGGAGCCGGTCGCCGTGTCGCTGGAAACGCTCGGCTTGCAGGGGAAGCATGTACGCGTGGAGCAGTACCTGGTCGATCGTGACCATGGCAACGGCTACCAGGCATGGCTGAACATGGGTTCGCCGAAAGATCCGGATTCCCAGCAGATGCGACGCCTGAAGCAGGCCAGCGCATTGCAGAGGCTCGGTCCGGTGCAGTCTCAACGACTCCGGCAGGGAACCGCATCCGCGTACGTCGTCCTCAGGCGTCAAGGTGTCGTGCTAGTGCGCTTCCTCGAGCCATAGTCATGTCGAGCGATGAGCAATTCAGCTCTAAGAATTACATTCGGTCATCGTGGGCGGGACAACTCGGGGTGAACCGAGGCCATCCCTTACAGTGAGGTGACTGCATGGAATCGATTATCGACAATAAGGATCATGTCCGCCCGGCCCACAATGCTTTGAATACAGATGTCGGCAAGGATGAGACAGAGGAACAGTCCGCCGATCGCAAAATGAACGAAGTTGCGAACAAGGCCGCTGGCCGTGGACTGGAACGGCAGCGTCAGGACGAATCTGACAACATCATCAGCAAATAGACGCGCTCCATTAGAAGCAACGCCCCCATCGGAATCTTCCGTCCAGGATATGCATCCGGAACCAATGGGTCCCCTGACTTCGCTGCTTCTAAATACAGACCGCGTGCTTTACGCAGGATCACTTGCACTGAAAACATTTTGGGCAAGGATTAGCAGGACAGATGATTGAGCAAACGAATGGCCTCCTGAAAAGGAGGCCATCCCGTTTGCGAGGCTGGTAGCGAACGCGCTACTGAGTGAAGGCGTCCTTCACAGCCTGTACGATGACCTGCCGAGAGACGTCCGAGATTGAGCGAGTCAACGGCAACTCCTTCGGACAGGCAGTAACACAGTTTTGCGAAAACGCACATTCCTGGATGCCGCCGTCTCCCATCAAAGCGCGGAGACGATCTTCCTTCAGCACTTTGCCAGTTGGGTCTTCATTGAACAGCCGTACCTGCGCGATCGTGGCCGCACCGACGAACCCAGTGTCTTCGGTAAACTGCGGACATACCTCCATGCAGCAGCAGCAGGAGATGCAATTCGACAACGGGTATCGCTCTTCCTGGACCTGCGGGAACACGCGCGGACCTTCGCCAAGATCGTAGGTGCCGTCAATCGGTACCCACGCTTTCACCTTCTTGAGGTTCTCGAAGAGCACGCCGCGGTCGACGGATAGATCGCGCACCAGCGGGAACTTCGACAGAGGCTCAAGCTTGATTGGCTGCTCGAAATTGTCGACGAGTGCGGAGCAGGCCATACGCGCCCGGCCATTGATGAGCATCGCGCAAGAGCCGCATATTTCCTCCAGGCAGTTTGCGTCGTAGGTGATGGGCGTAGTCTGCTGGCCATCTACGGTGACGGGATCAGTAGCTATGTCCATCATGGCAGAGATGACGTTCATGCCAGGCTTCCATGGAATGTCGAACTTGTCCCACCGCGCCTTGCCGTCCGGGCCATCCTGACGCTTGATCTCGAGCTTGATCCGCTTGCCTGCGGTGCCGTTCTTGACGAACTCCTTGTGAGCTTCGCGATTCTGAATGTTCTCTGGTGTTGCTGTTGCCATGGTGTGCTCCTTTAGGGTCGACGCGCGTCCGTACTGAGGTGTGTCCGCTCTACTTCGCTGCGTCATACCTTCTGGGTCTGGGCTTGATGAACTGGGTGTCAACAGCTTCGTATTCAAATCGAGGCTCGTCGGCATCCGGCGCAAAGTTCGCCTTGGTGGTTTTGAGGAAGCGCTCATCATCACGCTCCGGAAAGTCGGGCTTGTAGTGGGCACCGCGGGATTCATCCCGCAGCATGGCGCCCTGTGCGACCACGCGGCTCAGCTGCAGCATGTTGTAAAGCTGCCGCGTGAACGCGAAGCTGGTATTGGCCCACATGCTCTTGTCGCCCAGGTTGATATTGCGGAAGCGCTCCAGCAGCTCAACAATCTTGTTATCGGTCTCCTGGATGTTCTTGTTGTAGCGGATGACCGTCACATTCTTCGTCATCGATTCGCCCAGCTCGCGCCAGATTTTGAATGGATTTTCGGTGCCAGTGGAACTGGTCAGACGCGCATTCAGCTCCTCCTGCCGCAGCTTCTCGGAGGAATGCCCGCCATCGCCAGGCGCAGCCGCTAGCGACTTCGCATAAGCCATCGCATTCGGACCAGCCTGGAAGCCGCCGTAGATGCATGACAGAAGCGAATTGGCGCCGAGGCGATTCGCTCCGTGATAGTTGTACTCGGCTTCACCAGCGGCGAAGATGCCGGGAACATTGGTCATCTGGTTGAAGTCAACCCACAAGCCGCCCATGGTGTAGTGCATGCCCGGGAAGATCTTCATCGGCACTTCACGCGGATCATCGCCCACAAACTTTTCGTAAATCTCGAGGATGCCCTCGAGCTTGCGGTTCAGCGTTTCCTTGTCGATGTGAGTCAGGTCGAGATAGACCATCGGCTGTCCATCGATGCCGAGACCGTGCTCGTAAACCACCTTGTGGATGGCGCGCGTTGCCACATCACGCGGCACGAGATTGCCGTACTTCGGATACCACTCTTCAAGGAAGTACCAGCGATCCGCTGCAGGAATACTGTTCGCGGGTCGCGGATCATTCAGCTTCTTCGGCACCCACACCCGACCACCCTCGCCTCGCGCAGATTCTGACATCAGGCGCAGCTTGTCTTCGCCGGGGATAGACGTCGGATGCACCTGGATGAACTCGCCGTTCGCGTAATACGCACCCTGCTGGTAGACAGCAGCCTGTGCTGAGCCAGTGCACACGACGGAGTTCGTGCTTTTGCCGAAGATTGCGCCGATGCCGCCGGTCGCGAGAATGATCGCATCAGCATCGAAGGTCCGGACTTCCATGCTGCGCAGGTTCATCGCGCATATGCCGCGGCAGACTCCATTGTTGTCGAGAACAGAAGAGAGAAATTCCCAGCCTTCGTACTTCTTCACTTTGCCTTCGGACTCATGACGACGCACCTGCTCGTCCAGCGCATAAAGCAGCTGCTGTCCGGTAGTAGCGCCGGCGAACGCAGTCCTGTGGAATAACGTTCCGCCAAACCGTCGAAAATCCAGCAGACCTTCCGGGGTGCGGTTGAAGGGCACGCCCATGCGATCCAGCAGGTCGATGATGGAAGGTCCGGCCTCGCACATGCCTTTCACCGGGGTCTGGTTCGCCAGGAAGTCGCCGCCGTAGATAGTGTCGTCGAAGTGGGCCCAGGTGCTGTCGCCTTCACCCTTCAGGTTCTTCGCAGCATTGATGCCGCCCTGCGCGCAAACAGAGTGTGAGCGCTTCACGGGAACGATGGAGAAGAGGTCGACGTTGCCGCCCGCTTCGGCGATCTTGATCACAGCGGAGAGGCCTGCCAGGCCGCCGCCAACTACGATGATTCTGGGTGAAGCTGCCATTCTGAAATCCTCGAGCTTAACAGCAGTTAAATCCAACGTTTACGTGCAATGCGCGCGTGCCTGATCGGCCACTTACTATTTTGACTCCAGCGGTGTCTCATTCGGACCAGGCGTCACAGTACTGCCGTTCGTGATTTGTGCCGGGGTCAAATCTGCCGGTGCGTTTTTGTACTGCGGGCTGATAAAGGCGTACATGCTGGCAAGCCCGATGGTGCAGAGGATGACTCCCAGCGCAGTACAGGCATAGCCGGACACTCGACGAGAACGATCCCCAGGGGTGATACCCCACTTCGCCGCGAAGAGCCAGATGCCATAAGCAAAATGCCAGCAGGTCGCGATCATCGCAATCGCGTAGATGGCCAGCATCCAGGGATGCATCAGCTCCATCTGCACTTTGTGGAACGCGGCGCCCGGATGCTCCGGCAGACTGACGCCCGCGAAACGCTGCCGCCATACATGCTGAATGATGTAGGCGAAGGCAATCAGGCCAGTCACGCGCTGTGTGAGATACATCCAGTTGCCGGCCCACGGATAATAGATAACGTTCGACTTGCCGCGGTACCAGATATAGAGGCCGTACAGCGCATGATAGGCAAGCGGCAGGAAGATAAATGCCCATTCCAGAACGCGGACGAACGGAAGACCGTTCAGGAACTTGACTTGTGCTGCATAGGCAGCCGGGCCTTTCAACGCTTCGAAGTTCGAGATGAGGTGTTCCACTAGAAACGCGCCGATAGGCACGATGCCGCTAAGCGAGTGGAGCTTGCGCAGTAGAAAGGAATGACCCTGACCGGCGCGCAGAGACGGAACGCCGCCTCTCAGTTGGGGCGTACTGCCGGGGCCGGAAGGTGCGGGCCGCGAGGGCGCAGGACTGGTGACAGTTGCCATGAATCAGTTGCTCCTTGAGCGCGGGAACGAGGCGGAGTTTCGACGTCTCTGGCCGCAAACCTCATTATTTATGTTGGATTTCCGCGGGTCAAGGAATCGGGCAGTGAAGTCGACCGAATTGGACCAGCCGACCGCCATTTCTCCATGGGATACAACGAAGCAGGTCGCTCGGTGTGGCAGGCCAACATGCTGATGATCCTGATGGTCTGGAATTCCAGATACGTACCCCAGGTCACCGGGCCGCGGTAAACGTTGCTTGTGAGCGCTGCGGGTTGGGTGCAAAGCATATCAACGTTCGGAGAGTTCATTCGCAAGCACTTGTCGCGCAATCATTCGGCAGTATCCCGCCAGAAAGTCGTTCAGCAGGCAAACTGAAGTTCGCGATTGTTCCACGTGGAACAATTTGCCACATCTCGGCACGGACTCCTGACCTGCGAGAGGCGTCATTCGCTTGACGCTCACATGTAGACGCATGGATGGTCAGGAGCCTTCGAGTGCAGCGAAGAGGCGGGGAAGCAGATCTGCGAGCGCGCGGGTGCGGTGGCTGAAGGCCAGGCGAGTCGCCAGGTCAATTTCGGCCATTGTGCGGCCGTTGGGAAGTTCGAAGAGCGGGTCATAGCCGAAGCCGTCGGCGCCGCGTGGCTGGTCGAGGATCACTCCTTCCGTAGAGCCATGGCCAAAAATGGGAACTCCATTGCGGGTGAGGAGATGGCCATCACGCGCGATGGCGAGCACACAGCGGTAGCGGGCAGTGCGCTGAGCACCAGGATTCCTGGCCAATTCGAAGAGGAGACAGGCATTGTTTCGCGCGTCGTTGGTTGAGGTGTTGTCGTCCCCCTGGTGCCCAGTTCCGGAATCGTTCATGAGTTGCGCAAAGCGAGCGGAGTAGATACCGGGCCGTCCCTGGAGCGAGTCGACTTCCAGCCCGGAGTCATCCGCGAGGACGAGTTGCCCGGGGGCGTGTTGGCTGTAGGCGATGGCCTTGATGGCAGCATTGCCGGCGAAAGTGTCGGCGTCCTCAATGGGAGTCGGCAATGTCGCAAGTCCGGGCAGTGGCTGGAGGAGTATGCCGGCTGCAGCATGCTGAGTGAACGAGGAAGAGGCTGCCGCGAAGTCCCGGAGCTTGCCGGCATTGCTGGTGGCGACCAGGAGAGTAAGACGTGCAATGGGCATGATTTCTCAGTTTAGCGACGGTATGCAATTTCAGCGTGATGCCGAGCTTGTGCCGACGAGTTCAGGCGGAACGATGGCGGGAAGAAGCGGCTGAAGCGGACAGCCCTCGCAGCGCGGCCTGGGCCCGCAGTGATTCTTGCCGGCTTCAACGATGAGGGCATGGAATTCGTTGAAATGCTGTAGGAGTGTGGAGGGCGGATCGGCGGCAAAGGCGGAGAGAGCGAGCTGCTGCAGATCGGAGTAGCGAGCACCGACGGGCGACAGGGCGTGGCGGGTGGCGATGCGCCGCAGATATTCGTCGACGACCATGACTGGGTGATTGAGTGCGTACAGCAGGATGACGTCTGCTGTTTCTGGGCCGACACCTGGCAGTGCGAGCAGTTCCTGGCGGAGCGGTGAGGTGGGTTGGGCAGCGAGCTGGTCGAGAGAGTCATGGTAGCGGTCGTGCAGGAAGTTGGCAAAGGCCTGCAGGGCCGCGGCTTTCCGAAGCATGTAGCCGGAGGGGCGTATGAGCTGGCGAAGGGTTTCGGTGGAAAGAGCGCGAAGGCCGGATGGTGTGAGCGCCGCGGCTGCTTCCAGATTGGCGATGGAGCGGGTAACGCCACGCCACGAGGTGTTCTGCACCAGGTAGGCGCCGATGATGGTTTCGAATGGCGAATGAGAAGGCCACCAGTGCTGCGGTCCGTAGACGGTGTAAAGCTGCTGATAGAGTTCGCGAAGCCGGGTGGGGGCGACGTGGGGGATAGGTGTGAGCGGGAGAGCCTTGCTGGCAGCGATTCCTGGCATGTGAACAGGGGGCGATGTTCGGAGGGTTGACTTTGTTGAGAGTATCGCGTGTTCCCATACGGCGCGAGTGCGCAGCGACGGGAATTTTGTCGGGATCAAGAGAGATGCAGGGATAGCGCGGCGGGCGCCTGCAAAATGGTCTTGCACATCCTACAGGGAAGGTGACAGGAGGGAGGAGTGATGGCGATTGGAAGAAAGAGGACGCGGGAGAGTGGCAGTGGCTGGCGCGTGCATACGGACTATCTGGAGTTAAAGACGCGAGAGCGCTACGAGATGGTGCACATAACCCAGGATGTGGATCGGGTGGTGAAGGAGAGCGGGGTAGAGGATGGCTTGTGTTTCGTGACTCCTATGCATATTACCGCGGCTATCTATGTAAATGATAACGAGGAAGGGTTGATTGAGGATATTGGTGAGTGGCTGGAGCGGCTGGCACCCAGGCGACCGGAATACCATCATCACCAGACTGGCGAGGACAATGCGGACGCGCATTTGAAAGCGTTATTGCTGCATCACGAGACGACGCTGCCGGTCAGCGAGGGAAGGCTGGAACTGGGAACGTGGCAGCGGGTGTTCTATGCGGAGTTCGATGGACAGCGGCCGAAGAGGGTGATGGTGAAGGTGCTGGGACTGGGCAAGTAAAAAGTTTGGATGGCCATTCATGTGCTGGGGGAAAGAGCCGATGAAGTGGGTGTAATGCAGTGTGGTGCCTCGCAAGGTGGGCCGTAAGCCGGAAGGCGATCGGCGCGACACCCAAGCAGGGAACCCTCAAATCCAAGGAGCCAACACAATGCTGGGTGTCTTAAACAATATTTCGTCGATCAACGCGCAGAACAACCTCAATTCTACGCAGATGAATCTCTCTAACGTGCTGAATCAGCTCTCTTCCGGATCGCGGATCAATTCGGGAGCAGATGACGCGGCTGGTCTTGCGCTGGCTGACACCTTGAACGCGAATGTATCGGAGCTGGCGCAGTCTTCCCAGAATGCCAGTCAGGGTGTGGGGTATCTGCAGACTGCGGATGGGGCGCTGTCGCAGGTGAACTCCCTGTTAAACCGCGCGGTGACACTCGCGACCGAATCTGCAAACGGTACGTTGAACAGCTCCCAGCTGAGCGCGGCGAACCAGGAGTATCAGTCGATCCTGGGTGAAGTTTCAAACATCGGTTCGACAACGCAGTACAACGGCATAAGCGTGTTTGGCGGCACGGTGAGCGTGTACACCAACGGCTCAACGGATACGCTGGCTGTGCATTCGTTGTCGAGCAGTGCGGTAGGCGATGCGGGCGGTACCTTGTCGTATGCCTCCAGCGCATTCACCTATACGAGTGGTACGGGAGCAACCGACCAGGAAAACCTTTCGGCTACTGCACTGACCAGCACGGCAGGTGCGACCAGTGCGATTGCAGATGTAAATGCGGCGATCACGGACATCGCAGCAGAGCGCGGCTATGTGGGATCGCAGATCAACCTGTTGACTGCAACAAGTAACGTGATGACGACCGAGAGCACCAACCTTACCTCGGCTTCGAACAACATCACGGCCACAGACTATTCCTCTGCCACGTCACAGATGTCCAAGTACGAGATCCTGATGCAGACCGGCATCAGCGCTCTTTCGCAGGCGAACAGTACGCAGCAGATGGTTACCAAGCTGCTGCAGTAGGGCTGAGGCACGGAAGGCAGGGCACGGCGCATCCCGGTCGTGCCTTGCTGCTTTTCTAAGTGTCTTATCAGGGATAATCCGCAGGTTCGGCTGCCAGCTTGCAAGGCTGGAGGAGTGCGGACGGTGCGTACGTGCCTGAGCGCAGAGAGCTGCACGCGACTCGCTTCAGAAAGGTGCCATGGGAACAGTTGGCTTAACGTTCGGCTCGCCGACGAGTGGGACCGGCTTCGATGTTGCGACGAGTGTCGCTGCCATATCTTCAAACCTCGAAGCGACCAAAACTCCTTACCAGACTCAATTAACCAGCCTGCAGTCTGAAGACGCAGCCATCTCCGGCCTAGGTACGCTGATGTCGACATTGTCGACGGATATAGGAAACCTGACCGGCGCGACCGGGGTGCTCTCGAGTTTGGAGGGATCGAGCTCGGACACAAATGTGCTGCAACTTACAAGCGCAGGGACTGGAGCCACGGCAGGAAGTCACAGCATTGTGGTGAGCCGGCTGGCGCAGACTTCCTCTTTGTACAGCACGCCGGTACCTGCCGCGGATACACTTACCGGCAGCCTGTCGATTCAGGTAGGCAGCGGTACGGCTGTCCTGGTGCCGGTCAATGCTGCTTCTTCACTGTCCGGCTTGGCAGCTTCGATCAATGCAGCAAGTGACGGGGTGACGGCGAGCGTAATTAACGGCTCGAGCGGGCAGCAGCTGAGCCTCACAAGTCTCACGGGAGGCGCGGCAGGCGGCATTACTGTCGATGCTAGCAACCTGAAGGATGCGACAACCGGTACGCCTATCAGCTTCGCAGTGGGACTGGCAGGCCAGGACGCGGCGATGACGGTCGATGGCATCCCGGCAACCAGCAGCAGCAACACGGTAAGTACGGTACTGCCGGGAGTCACGTTTCAGCTGCTTGATGTGAGCCCTGTCGATAATTCGACGGGAAACGCTACGCCAGTCAACGTCCAGATCACAAATAACACCAGCGCCGTAAGCCAGCAGATTACAACTTTTGTTAGCGATTACAACGCAGTTGTGAATGCATTGAGCGCACAAGAGGGCAAGGCGTCGACGGGAACGTCACAGCCTTTGTATGGGAACCCGATCATTGCCACGATCCAGACGCAGCTGGATGAAGCAATCAGTGGCAGTTTTGGCTCGGGAGCGGGCGCGGTTAACCTGTCGACTGCCGGGATCTCGATCAAGCAGGATGGCACGCTGGGTCTGGACAGTAATGCATTGAATACGGCATTGAACGCCGACTTCACCGGAGTAGTGAACCTGTTCCAGCAGAGTGGTGGAGTAGGGGAGACGCTTTCGAGTGCGGTGACCAACCTGGGCAACAGCCAGCCGGACGCATTGCTGTCGCTCGCAGCAACCCAAAATACATCGGAGGAGACCAGTCTGAAGGCAACTCTGGCAACCATGACGGCCAGCATTACGGCCGAGGAAGCCCAGTTAACGACTACGCTGAATGCCGCAAACGAGACGCTGCAACTGCTGCCTACGCAGCTCAATATTGTCAACGAACTCTACAGCGCGATCACAGGATACGGACAGTCCCATGGCTAGAACTTATCGCGATGCAGCCCTCGAAAATGCGAGCGGCGTGGAATTGGTGGTAGCACTTTACGATGGACTGATCCGCTTTCTGGTGGATGCAGCCGAGGCTTCCGAACGCGGCGATGTGGCAGCACGCCGAGTTGCGGCGAAACGATCCCTGGACATATTGATTCATCTTCAGGCTACTCTGCGTCCGGATGTCGGCGGAAGGCCGGCAGAGGTTCTGGCGGAATTCTATGCTTCGATCTTCGCTAACATCCTGCGAGCATCGCAGGCAGCAGCGCCCGGCGAGTTCCATCACGCGGCGCGCTGCGTTCGTACGGTGCGGGAGGCCTGGTACCAGGTGTCCATTGATCCCAGTGTTGCGCATGTGATGCCGCGCGATCTTCAGACCCAGGCGGAAAAACAGCGATCGGTGAGCAGACCAGTGCAGGCACAGGTAATCAACAGCGAAGGCGGGGTGGAAGCCGCCTCGGGATGGATAGCGTGAGCGGTGGCTGTGCCGCAAACGGCGATCCCGAGTTGCAGAAGGTGCGTCGTGTCAGCCGGCTACCGACAACTCTTCCTCTAGTTGCTGCTTTTGGAAGAGTCGTGCATAGAAGCCATCGCGCTCGATGAGTTCTTCGTGCGTCCCGTATTCGGCGACGGTACCGTGATCGAGCACGGCGATCTGGTCGGCGTTGCGGACGGTCGAAATGCGATGCGAGATGAAGATGGTGGTACGGCCACGCATGACGCCGCGCAGATGTTCGAGGATGCGTTCTTCGGTGTAGGTGTCGACGCTGGCCAGGGCATCGTCGAGGATGAGGATTGCGGGGTCGCGGACCAAGGCGCGCGCGATGGCGGCACGCTGCTTCTGTCCCCCGGACAGGGTGAGGCCGCGCTCGCCGACCATGGTTTCAAAGCCGAGTGGAAACTCCTCAAATTCGGCCCGGATGTGGGCAGCTTCCGCGGCGGCAAGGATAGCCTCGGGTGCAGCGTCCGGCGCGCCGAAAGCGATGTTCTCGCGGATACTTTCGCTGAAGAGGAAAGTCTCCTGCGGCACGAAGGCGATGTTTGTTCTCAAGACTTCCAACGGGTACGAACGGATGGGTTGCCCGTCGATGAAAATGCTGCCTTGCAGTTGGCCGCTCTGTCCGGAGCTTGAGGTTCCATTCCACTTCTCTGTCTTGCCGAGCGCAGAACCATTGGAGAGTTCGGCATGGAGATTTGCATCGGGCTTGGAAAGCTCTACGTCCTGGTCTGTGTCCCGGTCTACATCCTGGTCTACATCAAAGATGCGGGGCAGCAGGCTGACCAGCGTCGATTTGCCGGAACCGGTGGGCCCGACGATCGCAAGGCTGGAGCCAGCCGGGATTTCGAGGGAGACATGATGCAGCGCTTCGACCATCTGGCCGGAGGTATCACGATAGGAGAAGTTCAGATCACGGATGCTGATTTCGCCCCGGAGCCGCAGATTGGAGGAGATCGATGGGCTGGCATTCGCATCGTGGATGGAGGGCTTCTCCTGGAGAAGCTCATCGATGCGTACAACCGAGGCAGTTCCGCGTTGTACCAGGTTGACGACCCAGCCGAGAGCGATGATCGGCCAGGTGAGCATGACCATGTAGGTGTTGAAGGCGACGAAGTCGCCGACGCTGATGCGGTGCGAAAGTACTTCGTGGCCTCCCACCAGCAGAGAGACAACCATGGCTAGACCCAGGATGAATTCCAGGGTCGGCCAGAGCATGCCCATAAGCTGGACGAGTCGCAGACCGCGACGGATATTTTCCTGGTTGGAATTTTCGAACGAGGCGATCTGCGCTTCTTCCTGAGCAAAGGCTCGCACCAGGCGGGCGCCGGAGAAATTTTCCTGGGCCTGTGCAGAGATCTCGGAATACATGGCCTGAATACGTTCAAAACGCTCATGAATGCGGCGGCCGAAGCTTTGCACCAGAATGCTGGCGAGCGGCAGCGGGGCGAGGGCGACGAGGGTCAGGAACGGGCTGATGCGCAGCAGAAAGAATACTGCGCCCAGGGAGAAGATGACGGTGTTGGCGCTGTACATGATGGCGGGACCAAGCAGCTGACGGACAGCGTTAAGGTCGTTGGTCATGCGCGCCATGATGTCGCCGGTGCGGTGTTCCTGATAGAAGGAAGCGGATTGTTTTTCGAGATGTTCGAAGAGGTCGTTGCGCAGGTCGAACTCAATCTCGCGGGAGATGCCGATCATGATCCAGCGGGTGAGAAAGAGAAAGACGC
>CAZZUX010000032.1:8042-33662 GCA_964657395.1 uncultured Ktedonobacteraceae bacterium | reverse complement strand
ATGGAGAAGCATGCCGTGGCGCGCCTGATTGGAGCGCCTCCGGGGTATGTCGGCTTCGATGAAGGCGGCCAGTTGACCGAGGCGATCCGCAGACGGCCCTATGCCGTGGTGCTGTTCGACGAGATCGAGAAGGCGCATCCGGATGTCTTCAATGTGTTGCTGCAGGTGCTCGATGATGGCCGGCTGACTGACTCGAAGGGGCGGACAGTCGATTTCAAGAACACGGTACTGATCATGACGTCGAATCTTGGCGCGCAGGCGTTGAACAGCGAGGCGTTGTTCGATGATGCTTCATTCGACGACGCAAAGGACCGCGTGATGGACGTGCTGAAGCAGCATTTCCGTCCGGAGTTCCTTAATCGTGTGGATGACATCGTCATCTTCCGGCCGCTGGGTGAAGAACAGTTGACGCACATCATTGATCTGCGCCTGGGCGACCTGAAGAAGCTGCTCGGCGATCGCAAGATCACGATTGAGTTGACCGACGCGGCGCGGCATCAGCTCTTGCTGACCGGCTACGATCGCGCGTATGGCGCGCGGCCGTTGAAGCGAGCGATCCAGCGGCTGATCCAGGATCCGCTGGCGATCAAAATCCTCGATGGCGAGGTGCTGCATGGGGATCATGTGCGCATCGATGCAGATCCGCTGGCCGGGAAGCTGTTGTTTGAAGTGGATCAGCATGCCGTGGCTGTCGCGTGATGCCTCCGACGGCGCCTGCGCGGCGAGCGGTACTTGCCGTACGGGCGTGCCTAAAAGCGAAAAGGAGAGCCAGGATGCGGCTCTCCTTTTTGCTTTCTAAGTAGCTGCGCCCCACTTCTCTACTTATCGTTGGCCAGGGATTTCAGGTCGATGACGAAGCGGTATTTTACGTCGCTCTTGATCATGCGCTGGTAGGCTTCTTCGATCTTCTGGATCGGGATGACTTCGACGTCGGAGACGATGCCCTTTTCGGCGCAATAGTCGAGCATCTCCTGGGTTTCGGGCATTCCGCCGATCATCGATCCGGAGACAGAACGGCGATTGGTGATGAGGCTGAACATCTCGACCGAAGGCGGCTTGTCGGGGAGGCCGACGATGCAGTAAGTGCCGTTCAGCTTGAGGGCATTCAGGTAGGGATTGATGTCGTGGGGCGCGGAGACGGTGTCGATGATGAAGTCGAAACTGGCGGATTGCTTCTTCATTGCTTCCGGATCCTTGCTGATGACGACGTTGTTCGCGCCCAGGCGCTTCGCGTCTTCCGTCTTGCTGGCGGAGGTGGTGAAGAGGGTCACGTCGGCTCCAAAGGAGTGTGCGAATTTGAGCGCCATGTGGCCGAGGCCGCCGAGTCCCACGACACCGACCTTGTGGCCTTTGCCGACGCCCCAATGCTTGAGCGGTGAGTAGGTGGTGATGCCGGCGCAGAGCAGCGGCGCAACGCCAGCGGGATCGAGCTTGGGTGAGATGGTGTGGACGAAGCGCTGGTCGGTAACGATGTGGTTGGAGTAGCCGCCCATGGTGATGGTGCCGTCGACGCGATCGGGTGCGCCGTAGGTGCCGGTCATGCCTTCCGCGCAGTACTGTTCCAGGCCGGACTTGCAATTCTCGCAGACGCGACAGGAGTCAACGGCGACGCCGACGGCGGCCGCATCGCCGACTTTGAAGCGAGTGACCTTGCTGCCTACCGCCTTGACCTTGCCGACAATTTCATGACCGGGAACCATGGGGAAAACGGAGCCGCCCCACTCGTCGCGAATCTGGTGAAGGTCGGAGTGGCAGACCCCGCAGAACTCAATTTCGACAACGACGTCTTCGGGCCGGGGTTCGCGGCGCTCGAAGGAATAAGGTGCTAGCGGAGTGGTGCGGGACTGGGCTGCATAGCCAAGAGCTTGAGACATGCGGAAGTTCTCCTGTGCGTAAGTAAATGGATGACTGGGAAATTTAAAGAGCTACGTTGCGGATTGTTGCCAATAGAAATGAGCCTGGTAGATCGCGGCATCTTCAGTGTCCATGCAAAGATGCCCGGCTGGCAATTGCCACGCGGGGAATTCCTTGCAGGTCGGGGATGAAATCGATGACCGGTAGATGAGATGCATACAACAAGGAGGCAATGGCAGGCTGCTGACCGTGGCCGATTTCGAGGAGGAGCGTGCCTGAGGGGTGCAGAGCCGTAGCCGCGAGAGGTATGAGGCGCCGATATATATCGAGGCCATCCGGACCAGCGAAGAGAGCGGTATGCGGCTCGAAGCCGGAAACCTGCGGCTCGAGCACCTCCGTACTTGCCACATAGGGCGGATTGGAGCAGATGATGTCGTATGTTCGGCTGCCGGTCGGCAGGAGATCAGCTTCCATGAAGGTGATGCGGGAGGACAGGTGGTGGATCGAAGCATTCTGGCGAGCGACATTGAGAGCAGCGGGAGAGATATCGGTGGCATCCACGGACGCGTCCGGCAGATGATGAGCGAGTGTGATGGCTACGATGCCGGAGCCTGTGCCGACATCCAGGATGCTCGGCGCGGTTCTGGTTCTGCGTGCGATCGACAGAGCGGCTTCCACCAGGTGCTCTGTTTCGGCTCGTGGGATGAGCACGTCTGGCGTGACGGCGAAGGCGAGACCGTAGAACTCCTGCACGCCGGTTATGTACTGGATGGGCTCTGAGCGAGTTCTGCGGTCGATTGCCTCTTGAAAGGCTTTCCACTGATCGGAGGATAGTTCTCGATCAGGATGGGTCAGCAGGAGAGCCTGCGTATAAGAGGTGACGTGACGCAGGAGCAGATCCGCATCGCGACCGGCGTTTGCGCCGATGGTCGAGGCAAGACGCCGGCGGCCAAAATCGAGTGCTTCCCTGATGATCAACTACTCTCCCCTAAAAAACCCATCGAATCATGGAGCAGGTACAAAGGTTGCCTGACATTTTGCTCAAAATCGAAGTAGCTGTAGACTTTGATGACTATGTTGAGGCCCTGCTTTCTGGTAATAGACCGCGAGTTTCCCAGTAGCATTTCTACGCGCAAGCTGGTGCTGGAAACGGCGAAGTACAACGTCATCACAGCGTACACGTCGACGGAAGCCCTGGAGATGCTGGAGCGCTTCCCGAACGTGGACGGAATTGTGATGGATGCATCAGGACATGATGAACCGTGCGCCGACCTGGTGGCGAATATCCGGAAGCGTGCCGGCAAGATCAAGATCGTTCTGACTTCCGGCAGAAGCTATGTCGATTGCGGCGATGTCGATCTGCACCTGGACAACTATGATCCTCGCAAGCTGCTGGATGCGCTGGCCAAGCTGTTTCCGGAGGCCAATGCGGCGCTGACCGCCCACGATGATGCTATCAATCGTGCACTGAAAACGCTGCCTGAATCGCCCGAGTTGTGACGCTGTGACCACCGAAACGGACGATCGCTCGCCGAAGCTGCGCACTGCATCTATCCATGCAGTACGTGTCGCTGCAAGAGAAGCGGCAGACGCGGAGGTAGAAAGCTTGATCAGTGAGCTCCCGAGATTGTGGTGGATGTACAGCATTCGTGGCCTGCTCACCCTGACGTTTTCCGGAATTTGTTTTTTTCTCAGTTCATCCATGACAACCCTGCTGCTTCGTCCCGCAGGTTTCATCCTGCTACAGGTGTTGTTCAGCTTCTATGTCATGGCTACCGGCTTCATCCTGCTGACTGGCGCGCTGTATGCCTTTGATGGCGGACTGCATCATCGCAAGGTGCTGCTGGCAGATGCGATCGTGAACACGGCGATCGGAGCTGTCTTCTTCGTGACGCTGACGATCTCGATGCAATGGATCCTGGTCCTGTTCGCGCTGCATTCGATAGCCGTCGGAGTCTTTTACTTTGTCATTGCAGTGAGGATGAAGCGACAAATCCTGAGCCGGTTCCTGATTGGCGCTGCGGGCCTGGTATCGATTGGCGCAGGCATCCGTTTCATAGCGCGCAGACTCATGGACATGCGCACAATGACTACAGAGATCGGGCTCTATACCGCCGCGTTGGGTATCCTGCTCCTACTCTTTTCGATTGCGCTGAGGCGGGACCGGCCGCATCCTCAACTGGAAGCGGCGACCGAGATCGCCTGAGCAAAGCCGTCAGTTGGCCGCTACTGTTTCTGCCTTCAGCCGCTCAGCCTGAAAGTGAGAGATCAGCGCATCGATAGTAGGCTGGAGCCGTCCTTCCATGACCTCGGCAAGCTGGTGATTGGTAAGGCCGATGCGATGGTCGGTGAGCCGATTTTGCGGAAAGTTATACGTGCGGATCTTTTCCGATCGATCGCCTGATCCGACCTGCTGCTTCCGTTCTTTAGCCTGGATCTCATGCTGGCGTTCCATCTCCACTTCATAGAGGCGTGAACGCAGAACGCGCATGGCTTTTTCGCGATTCTTGATCTGCGATTTTTCATCCTGACAACTGACCACGGTCTGCGTAGGAATATGGGTGATGCGTATAGCGGAGTAGGTGGTGTTTACCGATTGACCACCGGGACCTGAGGAGCAGAAGGTATCGATGCGAAGATCCTTTGCTTCAATCTTCACGTCCACTTCTTCGGCTTCCGGAAGAACGGCGACGGTCACGGCTGAAGTGTGGACTCGACCCTGAGTTTCCGTAGCGGGGACTCGCTGAACCCGGTGTACACCGCTTTCGTATTTCAGTTGCGAGTAGACGCGATCGCCTTCGACCAGGAAGATGATTTCTTTCAGGCCGCCAACGCTTGAGTCGGACTGGGAGAGGACTTCCACCTTCCAGCGATGCTGCTCTGCGAGGCGTGAGTACATGCGGAACATCTCCGCGGCGAAAAGCGAGGCTTCATCGCCTCCGGTACCGGCGCGAATCTCGACGATGACGTTCTTCTCGTCATTTGGATCCTTCGGCAGCAGGAGAAGCTTGATCTCTTCTTCGATCTGCGGCAGACGGGCTTCGAACACAGTGAGTTCGTCCTGCGCCATGGCGCGAATTTCCTCGTCTTCCTCGGCAAGCATGCTGGTCGAGTCGGCGATGCCGGTTTTCACTTTCTGATACTCGCGGAACTTATTGACTACCGGTTCGAGGTCGCGATGCTGTTTGGCGATTTTCTGGTAAGCGAGATGGTCGTTCACGATCTCGTCCGAGCCGAGTTGACGGCCGAGATCTTCATACCTTTCGGCGATTTGTTCCAGACGATCAAACATATTTGCTTTCCTTGTATCCGGGAGTTGACCCCGGATAGGATCTTCCGACTATTGGATTCTCGAGGGGAGGAATGGACGCAGACTGGCCGAGGCGCCGCTAAAGTAGGGCGCGGACAGGGGCCAGGGTCGAGATGAAGGTTCTCCGCATTCCAACTTTATTTTACCTCTGCCGGTGTACCTTCTTCTATTTTCTACGCATGGCCGCCGGTACGTCGAAGTGGCGGCCGAAATCCGCAGCAATGGTGTGTTCCCGCAGACGGCCGAGTTGGCATCTACCTTGTGACGGCAGAAGCGACGATGAGTGATTTCTTCGGAAACTTTGCGAATCTGTGCCAGCGGCTTTCGGCCACGACGAAGAAGCTGGACAAGCGGGCGTGGATGGCGGAATACCTGGGCTCGCTTCTCCTGGAGGACAGCGAGCGCGCGGCGCAGTGGCTGACGGGAAATCCTTTCAGCGAGACGGATCGCCGCGCTCTGAACCTGGGCGGCGCAAGCCTGAGCCGCGTTCTGAAAGAGATTACCGGCGCAAATGACGCGACCATGCACGCAGCCTATCTTCGGCATGGCGACCTGGGTGGCGCTGCTTTTGAACTTATGGAAGGAAAAGCGCAACCTGCCTCGGAGCTTACGCTGGCCGACATCGATGGCGCACTTGATGCAATCGCGGGGCCACCAGGCAGGCCCCAGGTGGCGGCGACCAAGCAACGCATCTTCCGCGATCTGCTGGAGCGGGCGACCGCAATGGAAGCCAAGTACCTGATCAAGCTGGTGAGCGGAGACATGCGTACAGGAGTGAAGCAGGCGCAGGTGGAAGAGGCGATCGGCGTGGCGTACGGCCGGGAGCTGAAACAGGTACGTCATGCCGTAATGCTGGTTGGTGATATACGGCGTGTGGTGGCTATGGCGGCAACCGATACGCTCGGTGAGGCGCGGATGCAGTTGTTTCATCCGCTGGGATTCATGCTCGCGAGTCCAGTTGAGACAGTAGAGGAGGCGCTGGAACGATTCCGACAGGAGGTAAAGGCAGAGGAGAAGGGGAAAGGCGGGGCTGCGCCTGAAGCCGCAGCAGATGAGGCGAGGGAGGAACCGGTAGAAGCCCCTGCATCAACGGATGTGGTGGAGGCTGTGATTGCTCAGGCACAGATGGAGGACAAGTACGACGGCATCCGAGCGCAGCTGCATTGCGGCGATCCGGACCAGCCGGGAAGGGTCGCGCTGTTTTCACGATCCCGGGATGATATGACGCTGAGCTTCCCGGAAATTGCGGAGGCGTTCTCCGTTGTGCATGAGCCACTCATCCTGGACGGCGAGTTGCTGGCCTGGCGTGCTCCACAGGATGGTGGCAGCGGACGAGCCCTTCCCTTCTCTTCGCTGCAGCCGCGCATTGGCCGGAAGAAAGTGACGACTGAGATGCGAGCGGAGATGCCCGTGGTGTTTATGGCTTTCGACCTGTTGTATGCGGGGGGTGAGCTGCTGCTGGAGCGGACCCTGGAAGAGCGACGCAGCGCTTTGATCGAGCTCGTCGAGCGGCTGCGCCTGCAGGTATTAGCAGGCAGCCAGCCGTTTGTTGCTGTCGAGCAAAATCAGGCTGGGCTGTTCGCAGAGGAAATGTCTTCGCCGCCTCCGAAGGATTCCTTTGAGCGGCTGGTGCTGGCGCCTGCGGTGGATCTGCATAGTACGGAGCAACTAGAACAGGCCTATGTGGACGCGCGCGCCCGGGGCAATGAAGGCGTGATGCTAAAGGCGAAGGGCAGCCTGTACCAGCCAGGAAGACGCGGGCTGGCCTGGTTGAAGTTGAAGCGCGAACTGGCGACGTTGGACGTGGTCGTGACGTCGGCAGAATGGGGCCACGGACGACGTGCCCAGACGTTGAGCGATGTGACGTTCGCTGTTCGGGATGGTGAGGAGCTGAAGAATGTCGGCAAGGCGTATTCGGGGTTAACGGATGTAGAGATTGCACAGCTCACAGCGTGGTTCCTGGAACATACGTTGGAGGACTTTGGCAGTTGGCGGGCAGTCGAACCGAAGATTGTGCTGGAAGTGGCCTTCAACAACCTGATGAGGTCCGAGCGACACGCCAGCGGTTTTGCGATGAGGTTTCCTCGCATCCTGCGGATCCGCGAAGACAAGCCGGTGGACGAGATCGATACGCTCGCACGAGTGGCAGAGATTTATAACGCGCAGCCGGACAAGCCGATCGAGGCTACTTTGTAGGTGCGCTCTTCGGCCATGCGTTGAGGCCCTGCGGAGACCAGGTCTGGACGATCGTACGCGCGAGTTTAGCGATGGTAAGTTCGGCTTCGTTGTCCACGGTCCAGGACTGGTCTGCATTGTCATAGGTAAAGATCGAGATCAAGATCATGCCGTTATCGGTGGAGACGGCGGCGACATCGTTGCGAACAGCGTTGAGCGATCCGGTTTTACTGGCGATCGCGTCGCCGGACGCTCCAGGCAGCGCATCGAGGTAGCGCGGGATGGTATCGCGATAAAACTGCGAATGCAGCATGTGCAGGGCTGCTGAGCAGAGTGGAGCATCTGCCGGCATGGCGGGCGATCCAAGATCGCAGTTGACAAGCTTCTGCATCAGGATTGCCATTTCATGTGCCGTGGTCTTGCCGAGACCGAAGCGTGGCTGATCGGGTGGCATGACGGTGCCAGGCTCGACAGGAGTGAAGATCTTTTTATAGAGGTACGTATTCTTCAGTCCCAGCGCAGCCGAGCGTGCATTGATGCTGGCGAGTCCCAGGTGGTCGATAACAAGATTGGTGGCAGTGTTGTCGCTCATGATGATCATGAGTGTGAGCGCATCCTTAAGGGTCAGCGCCAGTGGCGTATCGAAGAAAGTCAACACTCCGGAGCCCTGAACCTGTTCTGCCTTGCTGAGCGTCAGCTTGTCTTCGAAATGAGCCTTGCCGGACCGCACCTGTTCCAGCGCTTCGTAAAGGATGGCGAGCTTGATTACGGAAGCCGTTTGCACCGGTTCATCGGGTTGGACCGCGACAGTCGCGTGCGTGGTCAGGTTTTCGGCATAAAGCGCGACCTTGCCGTGATGCTGCGCGGCAATGCTTTGTATTTGCGACTGGAGCTGCTGTGAATGCGCTACGGGTGCAAGGAAGAGAGCGGACAGGAGCAGGCAGGCCGGATGCATGGCGGGATTTTACGCGACCACCGGTCAGTTCCGGGAATCTCCGTTGTTGGCAAACTTTGCCAACAAGCTTTTGCTGAAGGCAGATCCCCCGGCTTAAGGGGAGCTATGCCTACGCGCAACGTGAGTTTGACAAAAGAACTGGATCATTTTGTAGCGAGAAAAGCGAAAATCGACCGCTATGAGAATGCGAGCGAGGTGTTTCGGGCGGCGCTTCGCAGTTTAGAGCGGGAAGAGCAGGAGTTTGAGGCGAAGATAGCTGACTTGCGGGCTGCAGTGCGCAAGAGTCAAAAGAGCGGCTTATACCACGGAGATCCCTTTGAACGTCTGAATGATGAACTTGATCTGCCATCCGCGCGGCAGAAGCGGAAAGAGTCAACTTAGTGGCTGTGGCCGTCGCGAGAATGATCGTGCGAGTGCCCATGATGATTGTGGGCGCTTACTGTTTCAACGGGCATGGCACAGCCGTGTGCCACTTCGCAGTCGGCGTTCTCGAACTGAATCGTGGTGTGATGAATGCGGAAGCGGGTTCGCAGAGTCGAGTTGATATCGGCCAGAATGCGGCTCGTCTCTGAAGTTGGGATATCGGCGACGGTGATGTGTGTAGCCAGCGCGCGAGTTTGAGAGCCGAGACACCAGACATGCAGGTCGTGCACGTTTTCTACGCCGTCGATCTCCTGCAAAGACGTCCGGATAGCAGGCAGTGAAACATCGCGCGGCGTGCCCTCCAGCAGGATGTTGAGTGTCTCGCGCACGATGGCCGGTGAACTCCACAGGATAAGTGCAGCGATCAGAAGAGAGAGTGCTGGATCAATCCAGTTTTGCTTTGTGAAGAGGATTGCCAGTCCGCCAATGATGACGGCAGCGGTCGACAACGCGTCGCCGAGCATGTGGATGAAAACACTGCGGATGTTGACGTCGTCGCCGGACTTGGAGAGCATCAGCGCAATACTGCCGTTCATGGCCAGACCGAAGGCAGCGACAATCATCATCAGGCGAGGCTGCACAATCACAGGCTGGCCGAAGCGATGAATGGCCTCTATGCCGATCCACACCGAGAGGATGACCAGTGTCACGGCATTCAGAAAGGCTGCCAGCACACCCGCTCGCTGGTAGCCGAAAGTCTTCTCATCCGTCGCCGGGCGCGTCTGGAAGTAGACGGCTATGAAGGAGAGCAGCAGGGCGAGAAAGTCAGAGACATTGTGGCCGGATTCCGAGATGAGGGCCAGGGAGTGAGCACGCATGCCGGCGAAGAACGTAAGCAGCACGTAGGCCAGGGTTGCAAGCAGAGACAGGCGCAGAACCTGTTGCGTCCTGCCGGATGTTTGTCCTGGAGATGGCCCGTGCGTATGACCGGCGGGCCCATGTGTGTGCATCGTTTTAGTTTACGTGGCTCGGTGCAGGGCTACAACGCGGCATGTGCCTCGGTAGCAAATCTCCGCCCTTTTTGACATGCGCTTAACGGCTGGGCTGCGGCCGCTGCATACGCCTGATAGGACGCAATGGAATGGACTGGGCGGTGTCGCGCAGGCCGCTCCACCCTTCCGCGACAATCAGGCTGTTCGTTGGATTGTGCGGATCGTAGCGAACAGATGCCGGGAAGCCCAGGCGGCAGTCATAGATGTTGACGATATGTTTGAGCAGCGTCACATCCTGCGAGGCCTCGTAGATCACACCTGAAATCTCGTACTTGTACAGGATGAGTTGGAGGCCCATGGGCCGACCGCTCTCCTCGGCTGACAGGTCAGAAATGTCAATCACGGTGGCATCGATGATGCGGCCGCCTTTAACAAGCGCGGCGCGGCGTTCGCGCTCCAGCTCGTCGAGGCTCTCCTCCTTGCGGCTGAGAGCGATGGCAGCGGCGCCGACGGCGAGCATACTGAAGGCTGCCACGGTGCCGAAGATGTGTAGTCCGCGTAATGGTATGCCGTACAACATCCAACACCCCGGGGGAACCGATAGACACAGGATAGCGCAGGGATAGGCCGGTAGGGAGTATCGAAAATGGCATTCTTGCCCCCACCGGAGTGGAATTTCGCTGGCTTGGATAGCTGCTGTGGGTCCCGGCAGCGAGCCAAGGTGACGATTTTGCTGCGTTATACTTGAAGAAAGCATGAAAAAAGCAAGGCCTTTCGCAGGCACAACAAGACGGGCTGACCGAATGCCGGCTGGCCGGGCACTCGTTCCTCGGACTGAAGATGCCAGGATTGCGTCAGCGGCACATCCTCTCCTCACTTTTCCTGAAACACCTTCTACTTCGGGACACATACGTATCCGATCGACTACGGTCGTCTGCGTGCGCCGCGATACCAGCGTGGTGATGGCAGCCGATGGCCAGGTCACGCTCGGCGACGCGGTCATAAAACACTCGGCTCGGAAGATCCGCAGGCTGTACCAGGACAAGATCCTGGCTGGTTTTGCAGGATCGACGGCGGACGCCTTTTCACTCTTCTCACGATTTGAGACGAAGCTGGAACAGTATGCCGGCAACTTGGGAAGATCGGCTGTTGAACTCGCCAAGGACTGGCGGACGGACAAGATGCTGCGCAACCTGGAAGCCCTGTTGGTTGTTGCGGATCCCACGCAGACCTACCTGATCAGCGGCTCCGGTGACGTGATCGAACCGGACGAAGGCATTGCGGCAATTGGCAGTGGTGGATCGTACGCACTGGCTGCGGCACGCGCGCTGCTCCAGAATACGGACCTGCCGGCGAGAGATGTGGCAGAGAAGTCGCTGCGCATCGCTGGGCAGATCTGTATCTATACCAATGACCAGATCACGATAGAAGAACTGCAAGGCTGACGGACGGGCCGCAGTGGGCGAAAGGCTCGAAAGGAGCCGAAAAGAGATGGCTATTTACTTACCGGGAGCAGCGGAAGACCAGGAACTGGCTCTGGATGAATTGACGCCGCGCGAAATCGTCGCGGAACTGGACAAGTATGTTGTCGGCCAGAAGGCTGCGAAGCGTGCCGTGGCGATTGCCCTTCGTAATCGCATGCGACGGCAGAAGCTCGCTCCCGATATAGCCGACGACATCATGCCGAAGAACATCATCATGATCGGCCCGACTGGTGTGGGCAAAACCGAAATCGCGCGTCGGCTGGCCAAGCTGACCAACTCTCCATTCCTGAAGGTTGAGGCTTCGAAGTTTACTGAAGTCGGCTATGTAGGCCGCGATGTGGAATCGATCGTGCGAGATCTGGTTGAAATCTCGATCGAGATGGTGCGCGAAGAAAAGCTGGAAGAAGTAGAAGACAAGGCTGAGCTGCATGCGGAGGATCGTTTGCTTGACCTGCTGCTGCCGCCAACTCCTGCGGCGACCAGTGTAAGTACGAAGAAAGAAGACGCTGGGGACGAGAAGAGCGACGCGACAGCCGAAACAGAAGCGCCTTCCCTACTGCCGGCCGCCACCAGCGACAGCCAACAGCGTACGCGGGAAAAGCTTCGCGCCCAATTTCGCGAGGGCCGGCTGGATGACCGGACAGTCGAGATCGATGTGCGAGAGCGCAATCAGCCTTCGTTCGAAATCATTTCAAACCAGGGCATGGAGGACATGGACATCAACCTGAAAGATGTCCTGCCCAGCCTGTTTGGCGGCCGCACCAAAAAGCGCAAGATGAAAGTAGCGGAAGCTTTCGATTACCTGGTGCAGGAAGAAGAACAGCGCCTGATCGATATGGAGCACGTAACGCGGCTCGCAGTTGAGCGCGTCGAGAACTCCGGCATCGTCTTCTTAGACGAGATCGACAAGATCGCGGGGCGCGAAGGTGGGCATGGCCCGGATATCTCTCGCGAGGGAGTGCAGCGCGACATTCTCCCCATCGTCGAAGGCACGACGGTCAACACGCGCTACGGCATGGTGCGAACTGATCACATTCTCTTCATCGCGGCAGGAGCTTTCCACGTTTCTAAGCCCAGCGACCTGATTCCCGAATTGCAGGGCCGCTTCCCTATTCGCGTGGAGCTGCAATCGCTGACAGTGGAAGATTTCGTGCGAATCCTGACGGAGCCGAAGTCGTCGCTGACCAAGCAGTCGATCGCGCTGCTGGATACTGAAGGATTGAAGCTGGAGTTCACGCCGGAAGCTCTAGAGGAGATGGCGAAGTTTGCCTTTCGCGTGAATGAGACGACTGAGAATATCGGTGCACGTCGTCTGCATACCATCATGGAGCGCGTTCTGGACGAGATCAGCTTTCTTGCTCCGGACCTCACCAAGGCGGCGAAGAACGCGGAAGGTGTGGTCGATATCCTGGCTTCCATTCCGGATAATGGCGCAACTGTACCGATGCCGGTGGTTGAGCGTCATACGGAAAAGGGCATTGAGCGTGTCGTGATTATCGATCCGGCGTATGTGCAACAGATGGTTGCTTCGATTGTGAAGGACCAGGATCTGTCCAGGTACATCCTGTAGCGACTTGCCATCGCGATTTGCCATCGAGGCAGACACGCCTTTGGCGTATGGGGATGCTCCCGTTGGTCGCACCGGAGTTGACGCTATTCGAAGAGCGCTTGGTCACCTGCAGAACAGGCTTTGTCTTCGAGGCATGTCGAACAAGGTGATGACATCATCTAATTCGCGATCCCTCCAGATGACGAACATCATGGCGCTTAAGCTGCCGGGCCGTCCGTGAAGGTGCTTCCTGGACGGCCCCTTCCTTACATCAGGTGCTTCTGCGGTGTGGCTTGCGAAATAGGCAAAGCATGTAGCTTGTCGAGTTCGCCTCGAACCAGGTTGATGCCGTGTACGCAGGTCTCAAAGCGGTCGGCGAGCCGTTCGAACAGGGGAGCTTCGCGGGCATATTCGAACAGGTTGAACTGGGACACGATGTAGTAGCTTTCCTTGCCTGCTTCAATCAGGTTGAGGAAGTTTTCCGGCTGGCTGCGCGGGTACATACCAGTGAAAAAGAGCGCGTAGTTGCCGATGTGCTTGCGGGCTTCTCGCTCGGCATCGAAGGACGCGGCAGTGCCATGCACTGGATCGGAGGCGGTGATCATCTCTGACACGCGCTTGAGAGGTCGACCTTCCTCGTCACGGAGAGCGTAAATGCGGTTGGATTCAGAGAAGTCTGTGAGTAGATCCGCGACGTAGGTCGAGATCTCGGTGTCATCAAGGCCCAGTTGGCGGCGATAGCAGTCGTCAACAAGTTGATGGAACAAATGGCGCAAGGAGTGTTGCTGTGGAATCACTTAATCCCTCCGTTACCGGTCGGTGGAAGTGTTCAGCGGGCGGCTTCTCAGTTTAACGAGCCTTCCGCCACAGACAGCGCACGTACATGTTGCTGGTAAATGTATCGTGAATTTTCGCTAAACCGTGAGAGACGGAAGATGTACCTGCCCACTTTTGTTAGCAGCCGACCGATCGGATTGCGAACCGGCCATCGTCGGACACATTCTGCCTACTCAATAGGACGGACCTTGCTGACCTCCAGGTGCTTCGGAGAATCTAGCTATGTTGCTGCTGTGAAAAGGCGGGCTGAAAATCACAAGGGCAGCCATAGTTGGCTGCCCTTGTGGATGTGCTTTGACTGAACTTCAGCGCGCGCCGACCGCCTTCGGTTCGTTGGCAGAAATTTCGGCCAGCCGCTTCTCCAGCAATTTCTCAAGATTCTCCAGAGCCTCGGAGAAACCTTCGATCCCCTCTTTCAGCTTGTCGTGCGCCATGCGATCTTCGTTGTGCATTTTCTCGAACGTCGCCTCATCGATGTGCTGCTTTTCGATGTTCAGATTCTTGGCGTTCGCTGGATCGAGCTTTCTCGGAAGATCAGCCTCGGTCTTGCTTAGTTCTTCCAAAAGCTTCGGTGAGATAGTCAGCAAGTCGCAGCCAGCCAACTCCGTAATCTCACCGATATTGCGGAAGCTTGCTCCCATGACCTGCGTCTTGTAGTCGAACTTCTTGTAATAGTTGTATATGGTCGTTACAGACTGAACGCCCGGGTCTTCCGCGCCCTTGTAATCCTTGCCGGTGTCCTTCTTGTACCAGTCGAGGATGCGTCCAACGAACGGCGAGATCAGCGTAACCTTGGCTTCCGCACAGGCAATGGCCTGGTGTAGACCGAAGAGCAGGGTCAAATTGCAGTGTATGCCTTCCTTCTCCAGAATCTCGGCGGCCTTGATGCCGGGCCACGTGGAGGCGATCTTAACGAGGACGCGGTCGCGCGATATGCCGGCTTCATCATATTGGCGAATAATTTCGCGGGCTTCCGCGAGTGTCTTGTCGGTGTCGTAGGAAAGGCGGGCATCTACTTCGGTCGAAACGCGCCCCGGAACGATGTCCAGTATCTTCCGCCCGAAAGCTACGGCAAGCGTCTTAAACGCTTCCTTGGCGACGTCCTTATCCGAGGCGTCATCGCCAGCTTTCTTCCGAGCCTGCTTCAATACGTCATCAACGATGGAACTGTACGCCGGCATTTGTGCGGCTGCAGTGATCAGCGAGGGATTGGTGGTCGAATCCTGCGGCTTGAACTCTTTAATCGAGTCGAAGTCTCCGGAGTCGGCGACTACCTTGGTTACTTCGCGTAATTGCTCAAGCAGATTCTTTGCCATAAGGCTCCTTCACACTCTCTGTCTTTATCTTAACAATTTGCCGGTCCTGATCGGTCCTGTTTATTTGATGCAATCGGACCTTAAGAAGAGGCAGTCTCGGCTCACCCTATCTCGGCGGCGACGGTATTTACCAGGCTGCCGATGCCTTCTATGGAGATAGTCACGGAATCCCCGGGCCGCATAGGACCAACGCCTGCCGGGGTGCCGGTAGGAATCAGGTCGCCTGGTTCCAGCGTGAGGAAGGCGGTGATGTAGCGCAGGAGCGCCGGAATCTCGAAAAGGAAGTCCCTGGTGTTGCCGTGCTGCTTCTTCTCGCCGTTAAGAGTTGTGGTGAGCTCGATCCCGTTCGCTACCGGGTCGATCTCGTCCGTGACGATAGGTCCGGCAGGGCAGAAGGTATCGAAGCCTTTGCCGCGCGTCCACTGGCCGTCCGATTTCTGAAGATCCCGCGCGGTGACGTCGTTCACGATGGTGTAGCCGCGGATATAACTGGCAACATCTTCCTGCGGACCGATATGACGGGCTCGACGCCCCACGACGATCGCAAGTTCCCCCTCGTAGTCGACTCGGCTGGAAAGGGCTGGATACAAGATGGTGCCGCCCGGGCTCAGTAGCGAAGAAGGTGGTTTGAGGAAGAGCAGCGGTTCTTTCGGCACCTCGTTGCCTAACTCCGTCGCATGGTCCCGGTAATTTCGACCCACGCAGACGATCTTGGAGGGTTCAACAGGAGCAAGCAGGTGCGCATGGCTGAGGGCAACGGGATCGAAATCATCCGACATTGCGACAAGACGAGCCGGGGCTTCAGGAAAGTCGGGAAGAAGCCGGGTTACCCAGGGCTCTCCATCGCGGTTCTCCACTTCTGCATAGCGTGGTCCGTGGTTTGTTTGAATACGTGTGTAGCGCATCTTTACTCTGCTCGCTCGATGAAGTTACTGCTGTGGCTGAGATGCAAGACTCTCAAGAGCCTCGTTCGAGCGCTGGCTCTCATTTCCGCTCTGGTCGACGGCGCTGACCTGGTAGGTGTAGCGATGACCCGCCCTGATTGCCGTGTCGTGGTAGGAAGGCACGGCAAGCGGGGTGTTTCCCGAGATACGCTGCGCCTTTGACTGGGTATCGTCCTCCTCGCGATAGACATAGTAGCCCGCCAGATCGGATTCACTATCCGGGAGCCAGGAGAGATCGATTGCGTGCGAGGAATTGTCAGCTACGGCAAAGAGCTGCTGCGGTATGGCCGGGGGAAATACGTCCCGAGTGGTGATCGAGATGGGTGAACTGAGTGGACCGAGAACCTCTACGACATGATTTTCGAGGGTGACTTTCTCCACCCGCTGGAGCTGGTAGGTGTACGTTTCATCGAAGCCGGCGGACTCATCCAACGCCCGGGCGGAATCGGTCGCGGGTGAGCCCGGAGGCATCGCCACTTCCAGTACTTGTGTCGTCTGTTCTGATCCTTTTTCCTGCGCTAACTGATGGGTGCCCAGAGGGGCTTTCTTCACCGGTGCAGGTGTTACCAAGGTGCGAGTGATGCGGACCAGCCGTTCGACTTCAGAGGAGGCAGGCCACTCGACCGGTTGCCATTGCAGTTCCACGCCCTGGGACAGGACGGAAGCTTTTGCTTGGTCGATTGCAGGCATAGCACTGCCGCTGGCTGCATAGGCAGGATTGGAGCGTCCAGCAGATTTGTGGGCATGGTTCTGGAGTTCGATGTAGTAGGTCAGCAGTTGCGGAGGGCCCTGTGCTTTGTCGGTCGGCAACGTATCGTCCCAGCTTCCGGTTTTGCCCAAAAGCGTCGGCTGCTCGGTCACGATTTCACAGGGTCCGGCATTCTCCGTGCGACAGATGCGAGTCCGAATTGGGCTCTCGGGAACAGTGTGATCGGTGGTGCGGTCTGAGACGGTCCACTCAAGATGAACGATGTTGCCGATGCGCCTGGCGGAGAGATTGCGTACGGGTACCGGCAGGTTGAGTGAAGGGGGCTGGGGCGCGCCCGGCTGACCGCAGGAGGTGACCAGGGCCACCAGGGCTCCACCCAGGAACAAGAGAAGGCAGGCTCCTGAGAGGCTGGCGTTGGAGGCGCGGTCGGTAGATGACCGGTCAGCGCAAGGTAGGAAAGCTGTTGGGCGCGGCTGCCAACCGCTTTGAGAATCCATTCAGAAATGAGCCTAGCAGAGCAGGTTAGTGACGAAGCATGGCATCCAGTGCCGGCTGGAGCCGGGGATGGTCGAACTGAAACCCTGCCGCCTGCAGCTTCACAGGCAATGCACGGGTACTGGAAAGCAGGGTGTCTTCTGCCATCTGCCCCATGGCCGTCTTCAAGGCAAAGGCAGGGACCACCCATGGAGCGGGCCTGTGCTGCGCCTTGCCAAGTGCGGCCGTAAAAACGCGGTTGGTGACAGGCTCAGGCGAGATACAGTTGCAGGGGCCAGCAACAGATTCATTGGAAAGGGCAAAGTGAACAGCCCGGGCCACGTCGTTAAGGCTGATCCAACTCATCCATTGGTGGCCGTTACCGAGACGCCCGCCGAGCCCCAGCTTGAAGACAGGGAGCAAGCTTTTGAGAGCGCCTCCTTCCGGAGCTAAGACCACGCCGAAGCGAAGATGAACGATCCGAATGCCGAGAGTTGCTGCAGCCGATGTGGAAGCCTCCCAGAGCTGGCAGACTTCAGGCAGAAAGCCGGAACCAGGCTGCGATGAGTCGGTAAGGATTTCATCTCCGCGGTCGCCGTAGATGCCCGTGGCACTCGCGCAGATCAGCACGCGCGGAGGTCTCTTCAACCGGAAGAATGTTTCGACCAGCGAGCGTGAGGATTGCACGCGGCTGTCGATGATCTGGCGCTTGTAGGAGGTTGTCCATCGATGGTCAGCCAGGTTTGCGCCTGATAAATGTACCGCCCAGTCGCAACTTTCCAGCGGGGCTGTATCGTCTACAGCATTTGCAGTCCCGTCAGGGTGCCAGGACACTGCTGGCTCGCTCGACTCCGTACGCGATCGAACAAGGCTAATAACATAAACTCCGTTGCTGCGGAGATGGGATTGAACAGCTCTGCCGATCAACCCAGAGGCACCACTTACCATAACTCTTTGCATGACTATTGTTTAAGCCTCTAATTAGTTCTACGGAAGTAATGTAAGGAAGATGACTGAGTCAACATAATTGTTGATGCGAGTAACACGGATACGCTTTGTTGCATCTCACCCTTTGTACAAGACAAAAGTGAAGTCGCCTCATTCCCGATGATCCTGTCGCGACCCACGCCAACATTTAAGGAGAAGGAACGTGGATAAACCAGTGAAAGTCACGACAGGTCCAATGACTGAAATTGATCCTGAAAGCGCTGAGGCAGTCATATCTGAGAAGCATATCGGTGAACGCATCAAGCGGTTGCGTCTAAAGAAGTCCATGGGCCTGGTCGAACTCGGAAAGCATACGGGCTTGTCGGCAAGCTTTCTCTCGCAACTGGAGACTGGTCGTGTTGTACCGACCCTGAGAAACCTTGCACGTATCGCCATGGTTTTCAGCAAAGACCTCTCGTATTTCTTCGAGTCTGAGCCACAAACCATTTTCCGGGTTCATCGTAAGAAGGAACGGGTCCGTCTGCCGCAGACCGGTGTCGATGATCCGACCTACTTCTTCGAAAGTCTCGGATACATGGTGCCCGACCGGGCACTCGACCCTTACTACGCCGAATTCGTCCCTATGAAGAAGGGCCACGAAGTCCGCCCTCATGTTCATACGGGTTTTGAGTTTCTTTATGTGCTTGACGGTCAACTCGAGATTCGTCACTCCGACAAGGTGAACATCCTGGAACCGGGTGATGGGGTGTATTTTGACGCCAGCACACCGCATAGCTACTGCTGCGCGGGTGATACACCTGCTGTAGCAATCATCGTAACGATGCATCAGATGCAAGCCTCGCAGGCTGCCTCGGCTATGCGCACCATTGGCAATGGAGCCCTGGCTCCGCGCCCGCAGATGGCAGCGCCAGCGATGGAAAGTCCAAAGCTGGAAGCTCCAAAGATGAACGGTAGGACCAGCAATGGAGCTGCTCCAAGTCAGGCAGCAAGAGAGATGAGCGGCGACTAGAGACTCGCAAGTACTTCGAAGCGGCCGCGAATCATCATCGCGGCCGTTTTTTTTGCTTCGACAACCAATTGCGCCCGCACAATGCTGTTCATAGCAGTCGACGGCTGATCATTCGGTACTAACAGCCGCGATCGTTAGTCGCTGTGAACGGTTCCAGGCTCGAACAAAGTTCGTCGTTTCTGACGTTGATCCCTACGCGGAACGCGAAACTGCGCCGCTTGTGCCGCCCTCACTCTGCGGCTCCAGCTTTGCATTGAAGAAGAGCAAACGGCCGCAGCTTTCGCAGGTGAGCAATGCGCCGGAACGGACGGCATTCCAGGCCTGAGGGCGCAGCTGCATCTGGCAGGCCGAACACTTCTGGTGAGTGGCGCGGGCGGCGCCGGTCTTGCGGGAACTGGCGATGCGATCGTAGTTCTTGAGCAGATCCGGATCAAGGGCGGCGCGCAGACCCTGCTGCTCCTGCTTGAGACGGGCGAGTTCTTCCTTTTTCTCGGTGATGAGGATGGCGACCTGTCGGCGATCGGCATCGAGCTGGGCCTGCTGGTTGGCGGCTTCTGCTTTCGCGGTCTTCAGCAGCGCTTCGGCATCTTCGGTGCGCTGCATGCAGTCGAGTTCAGCGTCTTCAATGCGGCTGATCTCCTTTTCGGCGAAGCTGATTTCGTGCTGCAGGGCATGGAACTGCTCATTGTTCTTGACGCTGCTGGTCTGTGACTTGAACTTTTCGATCTTCACCTGCTGCGACTTGAGATCGCTCTCGAGACTGCGCCGCTGTGCTTCTTCTGCTTTCACGCGCGCTTCGGAGGCGGCTACGTCTTTCTGACGCTTGGCCAGACGCTCTTCAAGTTCCGCGATGCGTCGTGGCAGGGCAGCCAGCTCTGTCGAGGCACGCAACACTTCTTCATTCACCTGCTGCAGACAGATGAGTGTTTCGATGGTTTCAAGGTTTGGGCGAATCTCATCCATCACATTTACCTTAGAAAGAAACCTTATCAGGAGCGCAGGCCGGAATCAGGCACGCTGTCAGGAAATCCACTTCAGCAATCGAATGATGCCCATGGATGCCGGCTTGGAATGCGCCGAGACATCCTTCCTGGCGTGGATTTCCTGGTGGCCGGCGGCGTAGTAGCTGTAGGCTTCGATCATCATCTGCTCGTTGGTCAGCGTGGGCTTCCAGCCAAGGCGCTCGCGAATGCGGGTCGTGTCGAAGATGAAGTGTTCCGCGATCATGCGATAGTGGTAAGGCCCAAGCGGCGAGACGTGGAGTTTGTGAGCGAGCTTCATGGCTGCGATCGTAGGGCCCTTCGGCAATTGCTTAACCCGGGAGCGTGAGCCTGCGGCGGCAATTACCGATTCATACACATGGCGCAGCGAGACGACGTTGTCTGAACCTATGTGAAAAAGATCGGACTGAGGATAGCGCAACGCCTGAAGACACGCCGTGGCGAGGTCCTGCGCGTAGATGAACTGGTAGCGGTTGGAGCCATCGCCGACAACCCAGACCTTCTTGCCATCCTTGATGAACTCGAACAGGATGGCGAGCAAACCGAGGCGGCCGGCATCGATGATGGTGGGACAGCGAATGGTGATGACGTTGAGTTGCCGGAATTCGCTGAGCACCTGCTCGGCGGCCAGCTTCGATCGGCCGTAGAGTTCAACTGGCTCGGGTGCTTCGTCTTCACCGACCGGGTGGCCGCGATCACTAGCCCAGAGGCAGTTGGTAGAGATGAAGATGAACTGGCGCACGTCGGCCGCGGTGCTGGCTTCCGCCAGGCGGCGAGTGCCATCCACGTTGGAGGTCCAGAGGTCCTGTTCGGAGATGGTGTCATGCGCGAGCATGGCGGCGCAGTGCAGCACGGCGTCGAAGCGGCCGGCAGCAAAGACTGTTCGTAGTAGATCAGCGTTACGAATATCGCCCTGGTGGCTGATGAGACTGGTGTGCCTGTCGGGATCAGCGACGAGATCGATGTTTTCGACAGAGTGGCCCTCTGCCAGCAGCCGGCGTTTGAGGATGCCGCCGAAGAAACCGGAGCCTCCGGTGACGAGTAACTTCATGAAGCCTGTACCTCGTTGAGCTGAGTGCGTGCGTGGCCTGCCGTGCGGCTGTTCCTGGACCGGGGGCTGGCCGATTGAAAGAGATACACAATCAGTACAGTCATGATTGGCTCCAGGGGATGACGGAAGCGCGCCTGCACGGTGACAAAGTAGTAGAGGGCGGGCAGCATCAGGAAGGCCCAGAAGAAGAGCCACGCTCCGGGGACGTGATTCCTGAATGCCAGAGCCAGTCCGAAGATACCGCCAAGACTGATAAAGCCATAGCTGAACTCGCGCAGCAATTCGAGCGACGCGCTTTTGTCGAAGGGGTGGGGCACGCTCATCCAGAAGAAATAGAAGCGCTTGATGGCAAGTTCGACGAACGTGCGACGATGCTGGTGGATGGTCAACATGGCTTTTGCGCCCTGCTCCTTGCTGAAGGCGACTTCGCCCAGTTGCTTGTAGCGCATGAAGCCGGGATCGCGCTCGGCGAGTGACAGGGTCCCGCCCCATGGGAAACCATTGTTTGAGGGCAGTGTCGATTCATAGAGTTCCGCGCCGAAGTTCGCACGCAGCGGAACGAAAGCGTGGAAGGCATACCAGTTTCGAATGATCCATGGACTGATGATGGCAGCACAGCAGATAGCCGCGAGCACAGCGTTGCGCAGAGCGCCTGCAAAATTTCGGCTGCGTAATTCAGGCCAGATCATCCATAAGCCGCAGAAAGGCAGGAAGCTGATGAGGGAACTGTTGGAGAGCGCGAGCAGACCCCAGAGGCAGCCGAAGACAATCCATAATCGCAACGATTGCGGCCCGCCGGTCCAGACATCTTCACCCAGGCCGCGAACACGCAGCGCGACGACAAGTAGCCAGGAGAAGAGCGCAGTGCTGAGCGACATCTCCCACACCCAGTGAACGGCATACTGCATGGCAGCCGGGTAGAGGGCCCAAAGCCAGCCGGACCAGAGCGCGATGGTCATGCCGCGTGCGTTGCGGCCAAAGCAGCGCCAGGCGATCTCATAAACCGCGGGAGCAATCGCTGCAGAAAAGAGGCTGTTGAGCGTGAGGATGACCCATGCGGCTTTCAGCGTGTAAACCCCAAACAGCTTGAACACTCCGGCGAGCAGCAGCGGGTAAAGCGGGGGAGCCCAGGCAGTGGGACCGCTGTGGCCGTTGAACGGATCGGCATAGCCGAAGCCGGTGGCGAGAGCGCGCGAAATCCGGCCCATCTCCCAGCCGAATTCAAAATGATCAAGGTAGGTCCGCAGCCGGTATTTGTGGGCGATGGTTAAAAAAAGAACGCGAACGATGAAAGCAATCCAGAACATGCGGACGGGCGGACTCGAACGTTCGTCGGCGGAGATCACCAGGGAGGCATCGCTGCCGCGCGGCGCGAGAATATCACTGTTGCGCGGCGTTGAAGCACGGCTGCCGCGCCTCCAGGCCGGAAGGCCAGCTAATCTCCTGCGAATCTGCATGCGTTCTTCGATTCTATCGGTTTCGCTCGTTGTCTCGTGCAACGCGAGGTAGCTGGCAGCGCCGCATCGTGATGACTCCCAGAGGTCTTCAATTCGAAGGCGGGCGGCTGCTGTAGAATTCCCGTGATTCTCTCGTTCCCAATCGAACACAAAGCGTGGTGCAAACCTTGTTGATCCGTTTTCTGAAAAGCTGCGCGGCCACACTCGTTTTGGCAATTGCTCCAATGACTGCGATGATGACCGTACTTCTGCCTGCATTCGGCGAACCGCCTGCGAAGGCCCGCACCAGCAAGGCTTTAACGGTCCCTGTAATCTTCGCGAAAGATGGCATCACGTCGACACCTCCGGAGGGGTTGACGTGGAGCCCCGATGGCACGCGGCTTACGTACCTCTCTCCTTCGAACGGCGATCTGATGCAGGTAGAAGGCTCGAGCGGCAGACAGTCCGTACTCGTAAACAAGGCAAAGCTGGCAAGCCTGCTGGCACCCGGCACGAATGAGCAGGATAAGGACCATCGCGAACGCTATAAGCAGGCGAGCTATCTCTGGATGCCGGATTCGCAGCACCTGCTGTTCAATGCCAGCGGCGAATTGTGGATGTATACGCTGGCGACAGGCACGGCGGTGGAAGTCGCCTCCACTGGAGCAGGCAGCGGGGACGATCCGAAGTTTTCACCGGACGGCAAGCTTCTCTCCTACCTTCATGACCACAACCTGTATGTGCGCAATTTGCAGGAGCCCAGGTCGCCGGCCATCACGCTGACCAACACGAAGGACGATGCGATTTTGAATGGCGAAGTTGACTGGGTGTATGAAGAAGAGCTTGACGTGAGGAGCAACTACTTCTGGTCGCCGGATTCAAAGTCCATCGCCTATCTGCAGATGAATGACACCGCAGTGCCGAAATATCCCATCACTGACTGGATCCCGGTTCACGCCACGGTGAACGAGCAGCGCTATCCCCAGCCGGGCGATCCGAATCCTTCGGTCCGTGTGGGCGTGGTGCGTACCGGCAGTAACAAGACGACCTGGTTGAAGATTCCGGTGCAGGCCGGCTTCGACTATATTCCACGATTTGGATGGATCAATGCGAGCACTGTGTGGGTCGAGACGCTGACCCGCGACCACAAGCATCGCGATCTGTACTTTGCCGACATCGGTCCCAAGGGCGGTGTGCACAAAGTGCTGAGTGAGAAGGATGACAAGTTTTTCGATGAACAATACGACGTGACGTTCACCGGCAACAAGCTGCTGTGGCTGAGCTGGCGAGACGGCCACACGCATGTTTACGAATACAGCTTTGATCCGGCTGCGAGTGGCGAAGCAAAGATGGAGAAGCAGCTTACCAGCGGCGACTTCGAAGTCGATGCCGTGAAGGCTGTCGACGAAAAGGACGGTGTCGTTTATTACCTGTCTAATGAAGGCGACGCCCGCGAGCAGCAGTTGTGGGCAGTGAAGCTGGATGGTACGGGAAAGCACCAGGTGACGAGCCAGACCGGCTTCCACGATGTGGTGTTCTCGCCGAATGCCCGCTTCTTTTCCGACGAAGCGTCGTCGCTGATGGTGCCGCCCACAGTGAGCACGTGCCGCAATGAAACAGACTGCAATGTGTTCTGGACTTCGCCATCGGTTGCCGATTACGACCTGGTAGGTCCGGAACAACTGGAGCTGAAAGCTGCCGATGGCAAGACCACGCTGTTTGCCAGCCTGCAGCTGCCGCAGGGCAAGCAGAAGAAGGAGCATGTGCCGCTGATCGTGAATCCGTATGGCGGCACGCATGCGCAGACTGTGCGCAACGCGTGGAACGGACGCGAGTTGTTATTCGACCAGGTGCTGGCGCAGCATGGCTTCGCCGTACTGCATGTCGATAATCGGGGCATGGGCTATCGCGGACGCGACTTTGAACAGGAGTCTTATCACAACTTCGGTCCGGTGCAGTTGGAAGATCAGCTCGCAGCCGTCGACCAGGTACTTGCCATGCACAAGGAGCTGGATCCGCAGCAACTGGGCTGGTGGGGCTGGAGCTGGGGCGGCACGTTTACGCTGTATGCGATGTCGCATTCCGATCGCTTCAAGGCCGGCGTTTCCGTTGCACCAGTCACCGACTGGCGTAATTACGACTCCATCTACACCGAACGGTATCTGGGCATTCCTTCAGAAGATCAGGACGCTTATCGCGACGACTCTGTAGTGAACAGCGTAGCTTCGTTGAAGGGACGGCTGCTGCTGGTGCATGGGACGGGCGATGACAATGTGCACATGGCGAATTCAATTCAATACATTCAGAAGCTGATCGACGCCAACGTTCCGTATGACCTGCAGTTGTATCCGCGCAAGACACACTCGATCGCTGGACCGGAGGCGCGAACGCACCTCTATGAGCGGATCCTCGCGCAGTTTGAGATGTACCTGGGCAGGGACGCACCCGGACAGAAGTTCGCGGAGGCTGAGGGCACGGGCAAGTGAGTCCCGGGCCAAAGCTGAACGAAGATGCGCTGGTGCGGGCAAAGACCAGCGTCGGCGATTTTGAAGTTACCTTGCTGACCGACGGCTCGTACCTGCTCGACGGCGGCGCGATGTTCGGCGTGGTGCCGAAGACGATGTGGGAAAAGCGTGCGCCCGCCGATGCGCAGAATCGCATTGTGCTTGGATTGAACACGGTGGTCGTGCGAACCGGTAAGCATACGGTTGTGATTGAGACGGGCATCGGCGACAAGCTGCCGGAGAAGATGCGGGCCATCTTCGAAGCCAAGCAGCTGCTGCCGCAGAGTTTCGCTGCAGCCGGGATCGCGCTCGACTCTGTGGATGTCGTGATCAATACGCATCTGCACTTTGATCATTGCGGATGGAATACACGCCTGAATGAGCAAGGGCAGATCGTGCCAACCTTTCCGAATGCCCGCTACTTTGCGCATCGCGGCGAGATAGAGCATGGCCACCTGCAGTTAGAGCGGGATGCGGTGAGCTATCGCAGTCCGAACTACGATCCGCTGGTTGAGAGCGGACAGATGACACTAGTGGATGGCGATCGCGCGGAGATCGTGCCGGGGATCTCTGTCGAGACGTTTCCGGGACATACGGCGCAAACGCTGGCCGTGATGATTGATTCAGCAGGCATGCGCGCGTGCTACGCGTCGGACCTCATCCCCACGAGTGCGCATCTCGATCCAACCTGGGTGATGGGCTATGACCT